>JAWLEX010000180.1:0-4824 GCA_041685835.1 Desulfatiglandales bacterium | reverse complement strand
ATTTTGAGGGAAATCTTACCATGCGACCATCCAAATCCGTGCATGCATGAACGGTGTGGCCGCTCACCAGCAGCTTCCCTTGATCATCCAGGGCCTGGTACTCGAAGAGTCGATCCTTATCGCCTCAGAACCCGAACATGCTCAACCTTTCCCTGTTATTGTCCGATTATGGTCATTACACGCCGTGGTGATCAAACCCAGGGATCCTCAAGCGGGTTTCCAGCTTTTGAACGGCCCAACTGCTCACCGTGGTCAGGAAAAGGTATATCACCCCCACGATCATGAACACCTCTGTGAACCGGAATGTCTCCGATGCGATAATCTTGCCCTCGCCTGTGAGTTCGATGCAGGTGATCATATATGCCAGAGAAGAATATTTGATCAAATAGATGAGTTCGTTACCGCATCCTGGGAGGGCGCGGCGGAAGGCCTGGGGCAGGATGATGGAGACGATCATTTTCAAACGGCCGAATCCGAGGGCCTCGGCCGCCAGCATCTGTCCCCGCTTCACGCTCATGAACGCCCCGCGCACATACTCCGAGTGGTAGGCGCTGCTGCAGAGAGTGAACCCGAGCACCGACGCGGCATACGGGCTCAGGTAGATGCCGATGTGGGGAAGGCCGAAGTACCAGATGAAGAGCTGTATCACCAGGGGGAACCCCCGAAAAACCGTGACATAGATGTCGGTCCCGCGAATGGCCAGGGGGTGCCCGTAGACCCGGATCGCTCCCACGATCACGCCGATGGCAAGCCCGAGAAAGGACGACGGGATTATGAGCTTAACGCTCACCCAGAGCCCCCTCATAAGCGCGGGGAGCACGTCCTGTTGAAGAAAAAGTAATTCGCCCATGATCTACCGCGATTCACCGTAAAGGTCGGTCAGCTTGCCGCAGAACTCGCGCGTACGGTCGCAGTCGGCACTGGACAGGATTTTCCTCGGCGGGCCTGTCTCCACGATGTGCCCGTCTTCCATGAAGATCATCTCGTGAGCCAGGTCCAGGGCGAACCCGATCTGGTGCGTGGCCATGAGCATGGTCATGCCCTCCAGGCCCAGCTTGCGTACAACGGCCAGGACTTCGGTGATCAACTCAGGGTCCAGAGCAGACGTGGGTTCGTCAAGGAGCATAACCTCGGGGTCCATGGCCAGGGCCCGGGCGATGGATACGCGCTGTTTCTGCCCTCCGGAAAGCTGGGCCGGGTACTTGTACATGTGGTCCTTGAGGCCCACGCGTTCCAGTTCCATGACCGCGCGCCTGCGGGCCTCCTCCTTGCTCTTCTTCTTGACCTTGACGAGCGCTATCTGAACGTTTTTTAGAGCATTCAGGTGATCGAAAAGGTTGAAATCCTGAAAGATCATTCCCACCTTCTGGCGGTAGGCATAGAGTTCCCTTTTCCGGGCCGCCAGCACCTCCCCTCCGTTCAGCCAGATCCGCCCTTCGTCGGGTCGAACCAGGAAGTTGATGCACTGGAGCAGGGTGCTCTTTCCCCCGCCCGAGGGGCCGATGAGGATCTTGAGTTCGCCGTGCCTTATGGACAGGGACGCCCCGCTCAGGACCACCTTTTCACCGTAGCGTTTCGTGACCCCCTCGACCCGAAGAACCGGATCTCCCTTGCTCATGAACGCCTCCTCACCTGACGTACCCCGGAATTCTAACCCGCTCCTCCAGAAGCCGCAGCCCTTTGGTCCCGAGAAAGGTCAGGACCAGGAAGATCAGGCCGGCCGTAAAATAGAGGGGAAGGTGCTCGTAGGTCCGAGTGGCCACGAAATGGGAGCGGGCCATGATCTCGGGCACGCCCAGGGCATAGGCCACGGCCGAGTCCTTGAGAACGATGGAGTACTCGTTGGACCACCCGGGGATGGACAGCCTCAAGGCCTGGGGAAGAATGATGTGGGCGATGGCCCGCCGGTCGCTCATTCCCAGGGCGCGTGCCGCCTTGAACTGGCCCTCGGGAAGGGACAGGATGGCGCCCCGAACGATCTGGGACTGGTAAGCCCCGCTGATGAGTCCCAGGACAATCGCCGCCACGCTGAAGGCCGACAGGTTGATCCCCATCATGGAAAAGACGCCGAAGTAGAAAAGGAAGAGCAACACGAGCAGGGGAACTCCCCGGAAGAACCAGATGTAGAGCCTGATGGGCCTTTGAAGAAAACCGGGACCGTAGACCTGCCCCAGTGCCAGGAAAACGCCCAACGTCATTCCCAGCACCATGGCGCCAAGCACCACGCCGATGGTCACCAGGGACCCCTGCAGCATGTAAGGCAAGGCGTCCAGGACCGCTGTCAGGCTCTCTTCCATGCAGTCTTCCCGATGGCGGGCATGAATTCCACTTCAGAAACGGGTAAGGCACCGGGAACAACCGGTGCCTTACCGGATTCATGGGTATTGAAAAGCCTTTCTGGATGGAAACTACTTAGTGCCCATCCAGAAACGCTTTTTGGGCACTAGCAAGTTTCCAATTCAGAAATGAGGATTTTTTGTCAAGATCAAGGAAATCAAGAGGTTGCGCGGAGGCGTACTGAAGTACGCCGCACAAGCAACCTCGCAGATTGACGCCGAGATTGGCAAAAAAGACCATTTCTGGATGGAAACTACTTAAGTTCGTACTTGGTCTTGAGCTCTTCCCAATAAGGTGACTCCATGAGACGGCGAAGTCCTTCATTGAGCGTGTCCAGGAGTTCCTTGTCTTCCTTGCGGACGGCGTAGCCGAATTCCTCGTCCGGCATGCCGAAACGGCCAACGACCTTCACGGGCTTTTTCCTGGCTGCGTCCATGGCCGGGGCGTCGTCCATGGCCGCCGCCACGATACGTCCGTTCACCACGTCTTCCACAGACAGGGGGGCGGAATCGTACATCACGATTTCGAAGTCCCTTCCCTCTTTTTTGATCAAGTTATCCTGAATCCACTTGGCCTCACTGGTGCCGCGCTGCACGCCCACCTTGTTCCCGTCGGCAAGGATCTGATCCACGGTCAGGGTGGAGTCGTCCTTAGCCACGAGCACCTGGGTGATTGTCCAGTAGGGGTTCGAGAAATTGACCTGCTCACTGCGCTTTTCAGTGATGCTCATGCCCGCGGCAATGAAATCGATCTTCTTTGCGCGAAGGGTCGGAATGATGGCGTCCCAGTCGATAGGTTTGTGCGTGACCTTGAAGCCCATCTCCTTGGCGATCCAGTTCACGGCCTGCACATCGAACCCGTCCGGGTTTCCGTTCTTGTCGATATAGGCGAACGGCGGAAAGTTGGCGTCAATACCGTTGATCAATTCCTGGTCCGCCGCCGTGGCAAAAGGACTTCCAGCAGGCCCGACCACGAGAAACGCCAAAGCAATAACAATAAACATGCCCTTTTTCATGAATTCGATCTCCTTTCCATTCATTGTCATTATTAACCTTTAACGAAACTCACTTTGAGTGATAGAAAGCTGCTTTTCCAGGCGGGATAATACTCATGTAGAAGGGTAGGTGTCAACGGGAAAACTTGCCTTGCCCTGAGTTTGGTTTGAGGTGTGCCTCCGCAGACCTCTCCTGAAATATTAGGGGGTGCCCATCCAGAAACGCTTTTTGGGCACTAGCAAGTTTCCAATTCAGAAATGAGGATTTTTTGTCAAGATCAAGGACCATTCCGCAGGATAGCGGAATGGGACGCCCGTCAGGGCGCCCGAAGGGCGAGGGCCATGGATGGCCCGAGTCAAATCAAAAGGTTGCGCGGAAGCGTACTGAAGTACGCCGCACAAGCAACCTCGCAGGTTGACGCCGAGATTGGCAAAAAAGACCATTTCTGGATGGAAACCAGGGGAGTGTGGATTTCAATAGTCCTTTTCTTCGAAGGGCGGGTAGACCTCAGGGAGGTAGGCACGCTCACGTGCCCCGAGGTGATGTCCGAAAAGGACCGACCTCTCGGCATGGTTGAGGAGTTGCAGCATCAGCTCCTCTCCCCTGAGCAGCCCCAGTCCTCCGGAGGCCGCGGAAACCTCGTCAAAACGTCCCACCCGGTCCCGCCGAACACTCGGACCTGCGATCAGCAGGGGCACGGTCTCTCCTGAATGAATCAGCCGAGAGCCACAGGGCGTTGCATGGTCCGCAGTAACCGCCGCGACCAGGTCCTTCGAGGCCCCCATGGCGTGCACCAGAGGGACAAGGCCGCAATCCAAAGCCTCAATCACCGCGGCCTTGGCCTCTGGGTCGCCGCGATGCGCGGCCTCGTCCGGGGCCTTGGTGTGGACATGGATAAAATCGTGGCGTGTGTCCTCGAGGGCCGTGCAAAGTCGCTCTTCAAGATCAATTCCCGGGGCCTCCCCGTCTGCGACAAGCTGAAAATCCATGCCCAATTCCGAGGCAATGCCGCTGAAGACTGCTCCGGACGCAACCATGAGGCCCTTCATGCCCCAGCGCTCGTAAAACGGTTCGGTGAGGATCCTGCGCCCGCACCGCTGGGTTGCCAGAAAATTGAGGGGAGCGAGACCTTTTTCTTCTCGAGCCCGGTTTACCGGATGCGTCATGAGTCTTCGGCGGCAGTGAACCAGGTAGGCGTTGAGAGCCGATGCGGTTCGCCGGGCCTCATCGGGTTCCGGGTTGGGATCGAGAGGCACAACGGCGGCCATGGCCATCCCCCTCGTCATAGGATCCGAGTCCGACACAAAGGGAGAGACCGGACCACTCATAGCGAGGATGCCCTCGTTCCCGCGGGTCCTGTGGAGCGTAAATGAGATCCCGTGGGACTCGAAATCCGCAAGACCGCTGTAAAGCTCTTGAAACTCCGGTTCCCCGGCTCGAATCGTCTTCCAAGTCTCAAGAAAATTTACAGGCCCGCCCTCAAGGGCTGCTT
>JAWLEX010000179.1:0-4852 GCA_041685835.1 Desulfatiglandales bacterium | reverse complement strand
TTTCTGGATGGGCACTATCTATGACGAATGGCTGGAGTATTTTCACCGTTAAGTCAGGAATAAATCGGTTGCATAATCGATGTGAAACCCCCTAAAATGTAACATTCAATTAAACCAGCACTATGGGAGATGGACGCTAGACCATGGCTGCCACACTCAAAAAGGCGGGCGCCGAAGCAGGCAGGGAAAAGAACCTTGAAGAACAGCTTCAGTTTCAGAAGAGGCTGAACTCCATTACCAATAAGATTCATTCCGCAAAGGATACAAACGATATCCTGACAAACCTGCAGCCCGAGATCCTCAGCCTTTTTGATGCGGACCGTATCACCATTTATATTGTGGACGGGGCGAACAAGCAGATCGTCTCCAAGGTCAAGAGCGGAGACGAGGTCAACGAGATCCGTCTGCCCATAGCCAAGGAGAGCATCTCAGGCTACTGCGCCGCAACTGGCAAGGTAGTCAATATCTACAACGCCTACGACCAGAACGAGCTGAAGCGGATCAATTCCGAACTCCGTTTCGACCGGACCTGGGACGAGAAGACAGGCTACCGCACAAAGCAGGTCCTGGCGGCCCCCATCCTTTATAACAAGTACCTCCTGGGGGTCATGCAGCTCATCAACAAGAAGAACGGCGAGCATTACACCCTTGAAGACCAGGCCTCGGTCCTGGAGATCTCCGAGGTCCTGGGCCTCGCCTTCTTCAACAACCAGAAGGTGGCGAAGAAGACAAAGCCCACCAAGTTCGATTACCTCATCAGCAACAGCATCATTACCGACAAGGATCTTCAAAACGCCATGATCACGGCGCGGAAGATGAGAAAGACCGTAGAGTCCGTTCTCATGTCGGACTTTCACGTGAGCAAGGAGGACATCGGCAAGTCCCTGTCCAGTTTCTTCAACACGCGTTTCATTCCCTTCGACGATAATCTGGTCATTCCCGGTCAGCTCCTTAGCGGGCTCAGGGTGAACTTTCTCAAGAACAACGTGTTCGTGCCTGTGACCCAATCCGGGAACGTGGTCACTGTGGCCATGGAGAACCCGAACTTTCTCCCCGCGCGGGACACCATCAAACGCCTGATGCCGGGCAAGGAGTTCGAGCACTGCGTGTCCATTCGGGAAGACATCTACAAGATGATCGACCTGTTCTTCGATGTGAAGCGGGGTGAACTCATAGACGACTCGGGCAGCATAGAGGATATCCTCGGCCAGCTCGAGGGCGGAACTGCAGATGAGCTTGACGATGACATGGAACGGGTCACCGAGGAAGACGGGGCCATTGTCCAGCTCGTGAACAAGATGATCGTGGACGGCTACAACCGAAACGCATCGGACATCCACATCGAGCCCCGGCCGGGTAAGGCCAACTCGGTCATCCGGTACCGCATCGACGGTGCGTGCCAGGTTTACCAGACCATACCGCATACGTTCAAGCGGGCCATCGTCTCCCGGCTGAAGATCATGTCGGACCTCGACATCTCGGAGAGGCGGCTTCCCCAGGACGGGAAGATCAAGTTCAAGCGGTATGCCCCGCTTGACATAGAGCTGCGTGTTGCAACCATTCCCACGGCCGGCGGTACCGAGGACGTGGTCATGCGGATCCTGGCTGCGGGCGAACCCATGCCGCTCGAAAAGATGGACATGAGCGAGCGGAACTATAAAGTGTTTATTAATCAGATATCCCAGCCTTACGGTATTGTGCTCGTGGTCGGCCCCACGGGAAGCGGGAAGACCACGACCCTTCACGCGGCCCTGCACCACATCAATAAACCGGAGACCAAGATATGGACGGCCGAGGATCCGGTGGAGATCACCCAGGAGGGCCTGCGTCAGGTGCAGGTCCTTCCCAAGATCGGGTTCGATTTCGCCACGGCCATGCGGTCCTTCCTCAGGGCGGATCCTGATGTGATCATGGTGGGTGAGATGCGCGACCATGAAACCGTGTCAACGGGCATAGAGGCCTCCTTGACCGGCCACCTGGTCTTCAGCACCCTTCACACGAACAGCGCACCCGAGACCATCACCCGGCTCCTGGATATGGGCATGGACCCCTTCAACTTCGCTGATGCGCTCCTGGGGGTGCTGGCACAGCGCCTGGTGCGGACCCTGTGCAAGGACTGCAGGGAGGAGTACCATCCCGACCGGGAAGAATTCGATAACCTGGCCCGGTCATATGGTGAAGGTTTTGAAAAGCTGGGGTATGAATACAACTCGGACCTCAGGCTCTTTCGGCCCAAGGGTTGCCCCAACTGCGGCAACACCGGCTACAGGGGCCGTACCGGCCTCCACGAGATCCTTGACGGCACGGATGATCTAAAGACCCTCATACAGACGCGTGCCAAGATGGAGGAGGTCAGGGCCCAGGCCGTAAAGGATGGAATGACCACCCTCATGCAGGACGGGATTAGAAAGACCTTTCTGGGCCAGACGGATTTCGTCCAGGTGCGGAAGGTCTGTATAAAGTAGCCCGCCGGTTTTTGAGCGGCCGGTGGCTCCACGTTATGGATATTGGCCCGATTGGGCCAAACCGGCCGTCTCCTCGAGACCGAACATGAGGTTCATGTTCTGTACCGCACTTCCCGCCTGACCCTTGACCAGATTGTCGATCATGCTGACCACGATCAGGTTGCCCGTACGCTCGTCCACATTGACGGAAATGTTGCAGAAATTGCTCCCGCGCACGTGGGCGGAGGTGAGGGCGGTGTTGGGTCCGAAGACCCGTACAAAGGCCTCGTTCCTGTAGAAGTCGCGGTACGCCTCTTCTGCGGAGGCCAGGTTGCCGCCCGGTGCGAGGCGGGCGTAGAGCGTGGAAAGTATCCCACGGCAGAGGGGCACCACGTGGGGCGTGAAGGTGAGAGTGATCTCCTTTCCGGCGAGAAGCCCCAGCTCCCTTTCAATCTCGTAGACATGCTGGTGTCCGGAGACCTTGTAGGCGTTCATGGCCTCGTAGCGCGCAGGAAAATGGAACGCGGGAGAGGGGTTCTTACCCGCTCCTGAGACGCCGGTTTTGGCGTCGCAGATGATGGTGTCCGAATCCACGAGCCCGGCCTTGACCGCCGGAGCCAGACCCAGAATGCAGCTCACCGCAAAGCACCCGGGGTTTCCCACCAACCGTGCTCCGGCTATTTCACGGCGATGAAGCTCTGCCAGGCCGTAGACGGCCTCTTCCAGGAGTTCGGGCGCTGAGTGCTCCGGAAACCGTCCGATGCGGGAGGCATACCCGCTGTAGGCGTCCTGAGAGTCGAACCGGAAGTCGCCGCTGTAATCAATTACCTTGACGCCCCCATCCAGCCAGGCACGAGCGTCGTTTTGGCCGACGCCGTCGGGTGTGGCGAAGAGGACCACATCGAGGTCATCGGGGCGCTCCGGGTCGTCCGGGGCGATGATTGTCTGATCGCAGAATCCCTTGAGGTGTGGGTACAGATCGCTGATAGGCAGGCCGACATCCTGCTTGTTGATCAAGGCGCCGATTTCCGCCCCTGGGTGCCGGCTGAGGATTTCGACCGCTCCGCAGCCGCCGTATCCGCCCGCCCCTATGATCCCCGCGCGAACCCGTCTCTCTCCCATGATATGCAACCTTTCTATCGGTTCCGGGAGTGTCCCGGACCACGAACATGCCTGAATTGACTATCTGACGTGTGCCGGCGGCCGTGCTGTCCGATCGTCGTGGGACGTGCGTTAGGATTGATGAACCGCGGCCGCCGTTACACGTTGAACCGGAAGTGTACGATGTCGCCGTCCCGGACTATATATTCCTTGCCTTCCAGCCGCAACTGACCGGCCTTCTTGGCCTCCTGAAGGCTCCCGAACCGTTTGAGTTCTTCAAAAGAAATCACCTCGCCTCGAATGAAACCCTGTTGAATGTCCGAGTGGATTACACCCGCCGCCTCCAGGGCGGTCGCACCCCCGGGTATTGTCCAGGCCTTGACCTCGTCCTCCCCCACCGTGAAGAACGAGATGAGGTCGAGAAGTTCGTAAGAGGATCGAATGACCCGGTCCAGAGCGGAAGTCTCAATGTGATAGGCGGTCATGAACTCTTCGGCCTCTTCGGGCGGAAGTGAGGCTATCTCCTTTTCAAGGCTTCCTCGGACCACCAGCACTTCGGCCGGTTCGGGCGGAGAAGACCAAGACGGGAAACGTTCATCCTCATCTTCGTTATTGATGACCAGCAGGCGGGGTTTTGCCGAGAGGAAAGTGAAGCTGCGAAGCTCAGGTGAGCGGGCCAGTTCGGGGTCCGACCGCAGTGGGCGGTTTTCCTCCAGAAGGGCGCGGCAGGCGTCCATGAGTTCCCTTAGGCCCTCTTCGTCCTTTTTACCCCGCTTGGCGTCCAGGTCCATACGTTCGATTTTTTTCTCCACGACCGCCAGGTCGTTGATGATCATCTCCTCCTCTATGGTTCTGAAGTCGGCTTCGGACGCCGGTGGGATTCCCATGGTCCCCTTAAAGTTTCTCACCACGTGAATGAGGGCGTCACACGCACGGGCCTGGGCCCAGAAGCCGCTGTCCGGCATTGCTGGTGCGGTTCCTCCTCCCCCTGCACTCGAGGGCAGCAGATATTCCACCCGGGCGTAGGTCGTCTTCTTCGGCCTGTAGAGGCTTGAGAGGTAATCCACGCGCTCGTCGGCCACCCGCACGGTCCCGATGCGTTGATCCGAACGTCCTCCCTTCTGCTGAGGGCCTTCGCCTCTGGCCCCTGCAAGGGCCTCGAAGATGGTTGCCTTTCCTGCCAGAGGCAGGCCTATGATGCCTAGCTTCATGGGTATATCGGATCCTTTCTCAAGGTTGCTTTTTCTCTTAGTGCCCATCCAGAAACGCTTTTCGGGCACTGGCAAGTTTCCAATTCAGAAATGAGG
>JAWLEX010000047.1:0-21668 GCA_041685835.1 Desulfatiglandales bacterium | reverse complement strand
TGGAAACTTGCCAGTGCCCAAAAAGCGTTTCTGGATGGGCACTGGGGGACTCGTTCCCAGTCCGGAAGCAGGAAAGGCGGCCGCCATGAAAATTCATGACTTGATGATTCCCGATCCCATTACGATTTCAAAGGCCACTTCCATCGAAGAGGCCATCGGGGTCATGAAGACGAACTCGATCCGGCATCTGCCTGTGGTGTCAAAGGGGAGCAGGCTGGAGGGTTTCGTCACCCTGGCCGACCTCAAGCAGGGGCTGATCCCTTCCATGGTGGCCGACTTGTCTCTTACCGATCTCATGATCAGTTCACCTGTCACAGTGGGCCCCGAAGACGATATCGAGGTCGCGGCCCAGTACATCTATAAGTACAAGATCGGCGGACTTCCCGTGGTAAAAGGAAAGAAGCTGGTGGGTATTATCACACAGTCGGACATCCTGCGGGCGTTCATCGACATGATGGGCGTGATGACGGCGACATCCCGCGTGGACGTGGCGGTGGGCGACCAGCCCGGGGGCTTTCAGAAAGCACTCCAGATCATCAACGACAACGGCGGCGACATCATCAATGTGGGCATGACGGCCCAGGACATCGATAAACGAATATACTATTTTCGACTGGCGGCCTGCAAGACGGACCGTATTCGAAAGGCCCTGAAGGCCGAGGGCTTAGAGGTGGTTGCCGCCATGGATTGAGAGGGCTACCCGGGTTCGCGGTAAAGGGCCAGGACCCCCGATCTGGCCAGCTTCTTGATCCCCATGGGCTCCAGCACCTTCAGAAGAGCGGCGATCTTATCCGGCCCACCGACCACCTCGACAATGTAATGTGTCCTGCCCGTGTCCACGATTCGTCCTCGGAACGTATCCACGATCCTTCGAATTTCGTCGCGGTCATCCGGCCGGGCCCGGACGCAGATCAGGGCCAGCTCCCGGCGCACCGCGTTTTCCCCTGTCATATCCCGGACCTTGATCACATTGATCAGGCGGCGAAGGTACTTCATGACCAGTTCGAACTGTTTCTCTCGGGTCCAGAGGGTGATGGTGATCCGGGACATGTTCGGGTTGGCTGTGGGGGCGCCGCAGATGGTCTCGATATTATACCCCCGCCGTGCGAAGAGGCCCGCCACCCGGGCGGTGACGCCGGGTTCGTTCTCAACAAGCATGGTTACGATGCGCCTTTCTTCAGTCATTGATCCCCCCAGCCGCAGGACTTGATCCGCCCATACCATACCTCACTCTCGATCGGCGTCCAAGGGACAAACGCGTATTCTGCCTTTCCGCCGGAGATTTGATGATTATATTAGATCACGAGTCACCAACTGCGAATCACGATCCACGAACACGGTCTTCAAGGAGGTATTACCGGATGATGAAGGTGAAATGCGCCCAAACGATGCTGAGGCTCATACTTCTCCCCATTCTGCTGCTTGTGCTGACGGGGCTTGGACAGTGGGCCGCGGCCTCTCAGGACCTCGGCGTGGAGGTGCAGTCCTTCACCCTTGAAAACGGCATGCTCTTTCTGGTGGTGGAGAGGGATACAACTCCCCAGGTGGCCTTCCGCCTGGCTGTTCGAGCAGGTTCCGCGCTGGAGGAGCGGGGCAGGACAGGCATCGCCCACATGCTGGAGCACATGTTGTTCAAAGGGACCAGGAACTTCGGGACCCTGGACCAGGAACGGGGCCGTGAGCTACAGGAGAAGATCGAACAGGCCTACCAGGTGATACTGGCCGAGCGCAGCAGGCGCAACCCGGATTTGGAGTTGATTGATAAGAAGATGGAGGAGATGGCGCGGCTTCGGAGGGAAGTTCAGGAGATCTATGTGCCCCAGGCCTTTTCAATGCATCTCGGCCGGAACGGAGCTGTGGGCGTAAATGCCTTCACGAGCAAGGACCAGACCCAGTACGTCATGTCTCTTCCCTCGGATATGCTGGAGCTGTGGTTCTCCATGGTGAGCGAGCAGGTCTTCGAGCCTGCTTTCAGGGAGTTCTACGTGGAAAAAGAGGTGGTCAAGCGGGAGTGGGCCTACCGGTATGTCAACAGTCCCTCGGGCGCCGGCTGGCTGTCCCTGCACGCGGCCCTCCACTCCGCCCACCCTTACAGGAACCCGACCATCGGGTGGAAATCGGACATTGACCGCTTCAGTGCCACGGACGCGGAGGCCTATCATGAGCAATACTACAATCCCGCAAACACAGTCGCTGTACTCGTTGGAGATGTGAGGTTGGAAGAGGTCAAGCGGTTGGCTGAGATCTATTTTTCCCGTTATCCGGCGGGCCGGCGCGCAACCGAGCAGGTGACGCAGGACGAGGCCCAGAAAGGGCCGCGCCGGGTCCTGCGCTTTCTCGAGGGGGCGCGCACCCCCATCGTTCTGGCCGGGCACCGGGGGGCATCAATGGGCACGGATGATTTCTACGCCCTGGATGTCATGACCATGGTGCTGAGCCATGGCCGGGGGGCCCGCATGACCCGGAACATAGTTAGGAAGGGCCTGGCGGTGAGCGCCTGGTCCTACAATCCTGACAATCGTTACGGGGGAACGGTCATTGTAGGTGGGACCCCTAACGACCCGGAAGCCCTCAAGGACGAGGACCTGGACGAGACGGCCCGCAGGGAGGCCTACATGGACGCCTGCCGGGAACTGGAAGCGCTCCTTCTGGCCGAGGTGGACCGTCTCGAGCAGGAGCCGGTAACCCGCCGGGAGCTGGACCGCATCAAGAAGCTCGCGAGTTACGATTTCCTGACCAGGCTCCGCAGCAACGAGGACCTGGCCGGAACCCTGGCCACAATGGAGGTCCAGGCGGGTTGGTCCTATCTGGAGGATTACCTGGATAGAATCGCTGCCGTCACGCCCGAGGACGTCATGCGTGTCGCCCGTAAATACCTTAGCGAAAAAAAACGTACCATCTGCTACGTGATTCCCGGAGACGAGAAGCAGGAGCCGTCCGAACCCTACGAAGAGGACCGCTCCTTCAGCGCATCCGCCGCCGGTATCGTAAAAAGGCCGGGTGACCTGTCCAATCACTCGAAATACCCCACGCCCAAGGGCTGGAATCACCCCCTTTCCTTCGAGCGGGAGCCCGCCGGGATAACATACCCCGATGCCGAGACCGCCACTGTGAAAGGCGCTCGAGTCTTCTATCTGCCGGACCGCGAACTGCCCCTCGTGGACCTAACGATCCTGGCCAAGGCCGGCATGGTGGATGTGCCCGAGGACAAGATCGGGCTGGACAGCCTTCTAGACTCCAGCCTGGTCCAGGGCGGCACAGAGACGCATGGCCCTGAGGAGCTGGCTGTACTCCTGGACGAGCATGCCATAGAGGTCTCCTTCTCCGTAAGGGAGGAGGGCACGGTGATCGGGCTTACCGTGATGCGGGAGGAATGGGAAACCGCCATTGAGATCCTTGGAGAAATACTGGCCCGGCCCCGATTCGACCCGGAAGTGCTCGAGGCGTCCCGTATGCGTATTTTGACCGGGCTCGGCCGGCAGGCGGGCAGTGCCGGGGTGGTGAGCCGGCGGGAACTGGAGATAAGGCATTTCCTGGATCACCCGTACGGCCGCGATCCACTCAAGGGTCTTGAGACGATCCCCGGGATTACACGGGATGATCTGTCCTCCTTCTTGAATGAATACCTGGTACCCTCCAACATGGTGGCCGCCGTATCCGGAGACTTGAGTCGTGAGGAGGCCATGGCCGGCGTTGAACGTCTTCTGGGGGCACTGAAGGACCGGGAGGCCCCGGAGCGTGAAATGGATGCTCCGGAGCCCACGCCGCCGGTCCTGGGTTTCATCCACAAGCCGGGCCAGGTTCAGAGCCAGGTGGCCATGGCACTTCCAGGGCCCCTCCGCACGGATCCGGACTATTGGAAGACGAATCTCCTGGTGAGGATCCTGGGTGGACGTGACTCCCTTGCCTTCCGCCGCCTTAGGGACGACCTGGGACTGGTATACTCGACTTACTTCTACCAGACCGCTAAGTGGAAGGCGGGCTGGATAGTCGGGTTCATGGGGTGCAAGGGCGATGGGACTGCAGAAGCAATCGAGCAGGCCGTGGAGCTCATGGAAGACCTCCGCCGGGAGATACCCGTCGACGAGTTGGAACGTAAACGTCTGGACGCACTGAACAGCTTCGTATTCAACGTGGACAACGCCGCGGCCCTTACCGGGGTCTACGCCGGTTACCATCTTCGCGGAGAACCGCTGGACACCCTGGAGCGCATTCAGGAGGCCTACATGGAGGCCTCATCAGATGACCTTGTCCGCCTGGCGCGGACCCACCTGGACCCGGCCAAGCTCCAGATTATTGTGGTGGGAGACCGATCCATTCAGGTGCCGCAGGAAGACGGCAGCCGGATCGACCTGGAGACATCGCTCCGAAATACGGCCGAGGCCCTGGGGCTTCCGTTCGAGACGCTGCCTTTGCGCTAGCTTCCGCCGGGGGCACATGCGCGATGAGGAGGCTGGATGCGTGACAGGAAGTTGTTTTTTGTGATTCAACAACGACCTTGACTCCTGATTCGTGCCCATCCAGAAACGCTTTTTGGGCACTGGCAAGTTTCCAATTCAGAAATGAGGATTTTTTGTCAAGATCAAGGACCATTTCTGGATGGAAACTAATACGATACGTCCTCCGGTACGGGAATTTTTGATTCACAAGGCACGGCGGTCTGGCACAAACCGCAGCCGTAGCCGTCGAAGTTGTAGCTGGTGCGGGCATGTTCCGAAGCGGCCCCCCGCACATAGTCCCGGCAGGAAACCTTTTCGTGACCCTTCTCGGTAATGGCCCCTACCGGACAGCGTTGTATGCATTTGCCGCAGATGCCCCGGGTGAAAAAAAGACAATAAGCGTGGTGATCCGTGTAGGGCCGCGGGGTCGGCGGGATTTCGGCTTTGACCACCACGGAGCCCACCCTGACGGCCTTGCCTTTGGGGGTGATGAGCCCGTCGCTCAGGCCGAAGGTGCCGAGCCCGGCGGCATAGGCCGCATGGCGCTCCGACCATGTGGAGGCATAGGTGTAGGTATCGGAATCCTTCCTCGCCCATTCCGGAGAGAGCATCGGGGCCACGGCCGGGAAACCCATTCGTATCAGTGCGGATTCAAGGTGGGCGCGAAGCGCCTTGTTGCACCGCTCTCCGAGTATGCGGCTCCGCAACCAGCGCTCGGCCGGGAACGTCCCCTCCCTGCGGTTGTCCGCCTTGGTGACCTCCCTCTGGGGAAGGATCCAGCTGATGACCGAAAGCTCGGCCGGGTCCGCCGGGATGTCCGGAAAGGTAATTGAAAAAATCTCCAGGGGGGTCCAGTGGTAAGGCCCGACATAACGCTTGTAGTCCGGATACAGGGAGTCGTCGCCGCGGGAGAACCCCGCCAGAAAATCGTCCCAGGCCTTTTCCCCGGCGAGGTTTCCCAGCGTGTTTTCCGGAGAGTTGTCCAAAAATTCCCGGATCGCTCCGGCGGCCCAGGCGGCCAGGTCATCGGCCTCGGTCATGGTCTGCCTCCCTGCAATGAGTTTGGATGAACAACCGGCGCGCAGGATAGCACAATATATCGGCTTGCGCCAGATGCGAGCGGCCTGCTGATGCCGGCTTGCGGAACACGAAGGCCGGGGATATTGTGGAGACTGTCATGGGGCGTACCACTTTACATACCTCTTTACTCCAATCTTACGGGCCGTGTTTTCCGAACTCATGTAACGTATCTTGCCAAAGATCCGCCTCTCAGGGCCCCAGGCCCTGTCGTACCTTCCGAGCGTCCAGAAAATACCGCTGTAAGAGTTCGGATCTCTTCCATCTACGGCGTACTTGTTGTTGAGTTCTATCATCGTATTGAGGGCATCCTTCGGGGAGGGGGACCATTCGAGAATTTTTTTGCCCCATAGCATGCGCAGGTAATTATGAATCCTTCCCTCCCTTACCAGCTGCATCTGCGCGGCATTCCACAGGGGGTCGTGCGTCTGACCTGATTCAAATTTATCAGTCGGGTAGATATGCGTTCTTTTGTCCATCCTGTGATCGTATTGAGTCCTTCTGAAGGCTGTCATCCAGTAAAGGACATAGTCTCCATCCGGGTTGATACCTGCCCTGTTTGCCTTGCTTATCCTTATATGAGGAACCATATAAAACTCCCGGCACCCGGAAACCGTCGCATAGGCCATGAGGCTGCAGTGGGGCTTATTGTCCGAGACGGTTGCAAGCACGCAGATGTCCTTTTTTCATATCAGTTCCTCGATCTCGCAGGGCATTTCAGAAGACCTCTTAAAAAGGTTTGCAGTGCCGGTCCTTTCGCGTCCGGGAAAACCTGAAACTGGTAACACTTACCACAGGAGTTCGGGAAGCTGCGCCACCGATTCGATTCCCTGGGCCGATATTCCGTCTACGTTCCCTACGCCCGACATATTGCCGCGGGAGAGCAGGCACCGGCTGAATCCCAGTTTTCGTGCCTCCTTGATACGGACCTCCGGCTGGCTTACACCGCGGACCTCACCGGCCAGCCCTACTTCCCCGAAGGCCACCGTATCGAGAGGCACCGGCGTGTCAAGGTAGCTGGAGACCAGGGCCGCGACAATGCCCAGGTCCGCCGCGGGCTCGTCCACTCTAAGCCCCCCGGCCACGTTTACAAAGATGTCCTGGCCGCCCATTTCCATCCCCATACGCTTTCCGATTACGGCCACCAGCAGGGAGACACGGTTGGGATCCACGCCTATGGCGGTCCGCCTGGGGACCCCCAGGGGGCTGGCACCCACCAGGGCCTGAATTTCAACCAGTACGGGCCGGGTCCCTTCGAGGCAGGGAATCACCACGGAGCCCGAGGCCCCTTGAGGGCGCTCCTCCAGGAAGATGCGGGACGGGTTCCCCACCTCTGTGAGGCCGGTTTCGGTCATTTCGAACACGCCTATCTCGTTGGTGGGGCCGTAGCGGTTCTTGACCGAGCGAAGGATTCGGAACGCGTGGCTGCGGTCCCCCTCGAAGTAGAGCACCGTGTCAACCATGTGCTCCAGCACCTTGGGGCCGGCGATGGCCCCCTCTTTGGTGACGTGGCCTACGAGAAAGGTGGGGGTGCCGGTCTCCTTGGCCCACGCCATGAGCCGGGCCGACACCTCTCGAACCTGGCCCACGCTTCCCGGGGCTGAGGGGAGGGCGTCCGTCTGGAGGGTCTGAATCGAGTCCACTATGAGGATGTCCGGCTTCAGTTCGGCCAGGGTCTTCATGAGGTCCTCGAGCATTGTGCCCGTGGCCACATAAAGTTTCTCGGAACTGACCGACAGGCGGTCGGCCCGGAGCCGGATCTGCTGGGAGGACTCCTCACCCGACAGGTATAAACAGAGAAGTCCTTGAAGGGAGAGGGTCCCGGCCGCCTGAAGCAGCATGGTGGACTTGCCGATGCCGGGCTCTCCTCCCACGAGGACCATGGATCCCGGAACAAGGCCGCCTCCCAGGGCACGATCGAACTCGGCTATGCCGCTTTGCCATCTGAGTTCCCGGTCGAGGGAGATGTGGGCCAGGGAGACGGGCCGCATGTCCACCCCCGCACGAACAGTCCCGGTTCCACCGGGGCCAGGGGCGGTCCGCTCTTCCACGAGGGTGTCCCACTCGTTGCAGTCAGGGCACCGCCCCATCCATTTGGGAGTCTGATAGCCACACGCCTGGCACACGTAAACGACTCGACCCTGTTTCTTCATACAATCTCCGTGAAACGCACATAACCCGTGGGCCGGTCACCCCGTGCATGAAAAGGCGTGATTCGTGCCCGTGATTCAGGGCAGGGGTTCATGAATCTTTTTTGAGGCTTTTATTGTTTTTTTGCCCCATCAACATCTTAGCAACTTATCACCCTAACAGCTCAACGGTCAAACCACCGGCATCCGTTTGATGATGTGACAATGAGTGTTTTCAGGTCAAAGTGTCTTCAGCGGCGCATTGTTCTCCATTAATGCCGGCCCGTCAATGACTTCCGACAAAACGAAACCTATGGCATCGGGCTGTCTCTATACAGAAAAATTGACCCCGGATCCTCTTCCCTATCGGTTGACAAAGCCGGGGTGCCGTGTTAATCCGAATGCTCAGCAACGACTTATTCTGAAAGGAGAGGTTCCATGGTAGATATTCTCCAGGTAACAGATGACAGCTTTGAAGATGAAATCGTCAAGAGCGATCTCCCCACCGTGGTGGATTTCTGGGCGGCCTGGTGCGGCCCCTGCCGCATGGTAAGTCCGGTGGTCGAGGAACTCGCCAAGGAGTATGAGGGCAAAATAAAGGTGGCCAAGATGGATGTGGACCAGAACCGGCAGACCCCGGCCAAGTTCGGCATTCGTAACATCCCCACCCTGATTTTCTTCAAGGGGGGCGAGGTCGCGAAGATGATCGTCGGAGCACAGCCCAAGAGCTCCCTTGAGGAAGAGATCAAGAAGCTGCTCTGATCATGTACGATATCATTATCATCGGCGGAGGCCCTGCCGGCCTCACAGCAGGGCTTTATAACGCCCGCGCCAGAATGAACGTGCTCCTCCTGGAAAAGTTCGCACCCGGAGGACAGGTCCTGAACACGGACTGGGTGGAAAATTACCCGGGCTTTCCGGAAGGCGTCAGCGGTTTCGAGCTCATGGACCGGATGAAGGGACAGGCCGAGAAATTCGGCCTGGAGATACGGTCCGAGGAGGTCGTTCGTGTCGAGTTCGAGGGCCGCAGGAAGTTTATCACTACCAACAAGGAGACCCTGGAGACGCGGGCCTTGATTCTGGCCTGTGGGGCCTCATGGAAGCGGCTGGGCATAGAGGGTGAGAGCGATTTTATAGGCCGCGGGGTCAGCTTCTGCGCCACCTGCGACGGCCCCTTCTACAGGGACCAGGAGGTTGCTGTCATCGGCGGAGGAGATACGGCCGTTGAAGAGTCCCTGTTCCTGACCCGATTTGCCCGAAAGATCAACCACATACACCGGAGGGACGAACTCCGTGCCGTCAAGCTCCTCCAGGAACGGGCCATGGCCGAGGACAAGATCAAGTTCATCTGGGACACGGTCCCAGAGCGCATCCTGGGCAAGGACGGGGTTGAAGCGATCGAGCTCAGGAACGTCAAGACCGGAGAAATCAGCCAGAAGGCGGTCCATGGCGTTTTTGTGTTCATAGGGACGGTCCCGAATACGGAGCTGGTCCAGGGACTGCTGAACCTGGATGACGCCGGGTTCGTAATCACGAACGACCGGATGGAAACCTCGGTGCCCGGGGTCTTCGCCGTAGGCGACATGCGGTCTAAGGGCTTCCGCCAGATCTCAACGGCGGTCGGGGAAGGGGCCTGCGCCGCTAACAGAGCCGAGAAGTATTTGGAGTCGTTCCAGGAGTCATGATGCGCCGGAAAACAGGATCCATGAATGAATCAAACTTGAGCCTCTGGCCGGCCGTGCGGATTGCGGCGGCCTTGGTTTTGCTTTTGAGTCTCTTGAACGGCTGTGTTGTGCTGGATTCCGCGGCCGGGGTAATTGATCGCTTCTTCGGGGAGGTCGATGAGAAGACTCCCCCCGAACTCCTCATGGATGGCCAGGAGTACCTGGAGGCCGGGCGTTACCAGTCGGCGGCCGAGGCCTTTCAGCAGATTACGGACCGATATCCTTACAGCCCCCAGGCGATCAGGGCCGAACTCCTCATGGCCGACGCAGTGTTTAAACGCGAGGATTACGCCTTAGCCTATGAACTCTACGATGAGTTCGAGCGGCTGCACCCTAGAAACGAGAACGTCCCCTTTGTGATTTATCGCAAGGGAATGTGCCATCTCGAACGGGTCTCCACCATCGATCGGGACCAGACCCATACCCGTGCGGCCAGGGATGAGTTCGAGCGGCTGGTCAGGCAGTTTCCTGAGGACCGGTACGCCAAGCTGGCGAGGATAAAAATCCGTAAGTGCCTGATCTACCTGGCCGAGTACGAGCTTTACGTGGGCCATTTCTACTTCAAGAGAGGCGACTTTCGGGCGGCCATGGGGCGGTATCAGTATATTATTCGAAACTATCCCGACATGGGCCAGTACCACGAGGCACTGGAATACATTCGAATATGCCAGGAGAAGTTGGCCGAGGAAGAGGCCGAGCATCAGGAGGAGCCGGAAGAGATTTCTGAGGCCGAGGAAGAGGTCGAGGAAAAGGAAGAGGAACTGGAAACAGAAGCAGAAAAATCCTAATTTGCGTGCCGGCCGGTTTCCATCAGCCCCCGGCGCCCGCCATCTCCTTCACCAGCTCCGATACGGTTTCGAGGGCATCCGTCAGGTCTTCCGGCCTGCTTCCTCCCCCTTGCGCCATGTCCGGCCTTCCGCCCCCCTTGCCGCCCACCATGGGCGACAGGCGCTTGATGATCTCCCCGGCCTTGATCCGTGCGGTTAAGTCCGGTGATACCACGCAGATGAGCATGGCCTTGCCGTCACCCCGGCCGGCCAGCACGGCCACTCCGGAAGACAGTTTCTCCTTCACCTGATCCGCATATTCCCGAAGGGCCTTGGGCGAGTCGGCATCCACCTCCCGGGCCAGCACACGGATACCGGCCACCTCGAGTGCGCCGTCCAGGAGGTCCGTGGTGCTTCCCGCCCGGAGCCTGGCCTTGAGGGACTCTATTTCCCGCTCCCGTTCCTTCTGGTCCTTGAGGAGCCGCTCCACGCGCTCCTCGAGCTGGTCGGGCGCGGTCTTGAGAAGGGATGCCAGGCCCTTGAGTTCCCGTTCCTGGTTGCGTACGTGCTCCAGGGCCGCCTCGCCGGTCAATGCCTCGATTCGGCGCATGTTAGCGCCCACCGCGCCCTCGCTCACCACCTTGAACAGCCCGATGTCCCCGGTGCGCTCCGTGTGGGTCCCGCCGCAGAGCTCGCGGCTCACCCCTTCCACGCTGACCACTCGAACCATCTCGCCGTAGCGCTCCTCAAAGATGGCCGTGGCCCCGCTCTTCATTGCCTGGTCCCTGTCCATTTCCCGGGTGGACAGCGGCAGGTTATCCCGAATGCGCCGGTTGACGAAGTCCTCCACTGCCCGGAGCTTTTCAGGATGCACCTGGGCGAAGTGAGTGAAGTCGAACCGGAGCCGGTCCGGCGCCACCAGGGAGCCTGCCTGCTTCACGTGGTCGCCCAGGGTCTCCCGAAGCGCCTTGTGAAGGAGATGGGTGGCCGTGTGGTTCCGGGCCGTGGCCTTCCGCCGCTCCCCGTCCACCTGGGCCGTTACCTCGTCTCCCTCGGTAATGGTTCCTTCCTCCACAATCCCCCGGTGCACTATGAGGCCGTGCCCGAACCGGACCGCGTCTTGGATCCGGACCGCAACGCCGTCCGCCCGGAGCCATCCGGTGTCGCCCACCTGGCCCCCTGCCTCGCCGTAAAAGGGCGTACGGTCAAGGACGATCTCCACCTCGTCGCCGGCCGATGAAGAGGAAACGGCATTGCCGTCCCGAATGAGCCCCTTGACACGGGCCCTGCACTCCAGGGCGTCGTAACCCGAGAAAAGGCACGAGACTCCCTCTGAAATGAGCCTTCTAAAGGCCTCGGGGACCTCTTCCTCGCCGCTACCCTTCCAGGCCTGCTGGCTCTTGGTGCGCTGCCGGTTCATGCCCCGGTTGTACCCCTCCATGTCCACTGCGAGGCCTTCTTCCCTGGCCACGTCCTGGACGATGTCGAGAGACAGCCCGTAGGTGTCATAGAGCTTGAATGCCAGGTCCCCGGGGATGGCGTCGCCACCCTTTTCCCTGATCTCCCGGAGGCTCTCCTCGAGGACCTTCATGCCGTGATGGAGGGTGTCGGCGAATCGTTTTTCTTCACTCGTGATCACACCCTCGATGAAGCTTTGGGAGGTGATGAGGTCGGCGTAGTCCCGGCCCATGACCTGTATCACCCTGCCGGCCACCCTGTACATGAAGGGGTCTTTGAGCCCCAGGACCTGCCCGAACCTAATGGCCCGCCGGATAATCCGCCGGAGCACGTAGCCCCGCCCCTCGTTGGAGGGCATGACCCCGTCCCCTATGAGAAAGGCCGCGGCCCTGGCATGGTCCGAAATTACGCGAAAGGATACGTCCGGTTTGCGGGCCTCGCCGTAGGGTACGCTCGAGAGTTCCTCGATGTAGCCTATCAGGTCCCGGAAGAGGTCGGTGTCGAAGTTGCTTTTTACTCCCTGGACCACTGCGGCGATCCGTTCCAGGCCCATGCCCGTGTCGATGCTCTGGTTGGGAAGCGGCGTCAGGTCCCCCTGGATGTCCCGGTTGAACTGCATGAAGACCAGGTTCCATATCTCCAGGTACCGGTCGCAGTCGCACCCGGGCGCGCAGTCCGGCCGGTCGCATCCAAGCTCTTCACCCTGGTCTATCAGGATCTCGGAACAAGGCCCGCAGGGTCCTGTGTCGCCCATGGCCCAGAAGTTGTCCTCCTCGCCCAGCCGCACGATCCGGTCCGGCGGGAGGCCGATCTCTTTTTCCCAGATCTTGTAGGCCTCCTCGTCGTCGTAATAGACCGAGGCGTAGAGTTTGTCCGCAGGCAGGCCGTAACCCTCGGTCAAGAGCTCCCAGGCCCAGGCCACTGCCTTCTGCTTGAAGTAGTCCCCGAACGAGAAGTTGCCCAGCATCTCAAAGAAGGTGTGATGGCGGGCCGTGTACCCCACGTTCTCCAGGTCGTTGTGCTTGCCCCCGGCACGCACGCACTTCTGTGAGGTGACGGCCCGGTTGTAGGCGCGCGTCTCGTCTCCCAGGAACACGCCCTTGAACTGCACCATGCCGGCGTTTGTAAAGAGCAGGGAGGGGTCGTCCCGCGGAATAAGCGGTGCGCTGGCCACGATTTCGTGGTCCCGTTGTTTGAAGAAATCCAGAAATTTGTGTCGAATCGATCGAAAGTCCATAATCCCGTCCTGAGTGTTACTCCTCGCCTTTCGCCTCTGCATCGGCGACCTCTTTCTCAATCTTCTTGAGGCCTGTCTTCTCCTTGATCAGACCGGCTATGCGGTCCCTGATGTCAGTGTTTTCGGCCAGGAACCGTTTGACGTTCTCACGGCCCTGGCCAAGGCGCTCGCCCTCAAAGGAGTACCAGGCCCCGCTCTTTTCCACCACGTCCAGCGAGACCCCCAGGTCCAGTATGTCACCCTCCTTGGAGATGCCGTGGCCGTAAATGATGTCGAACTCGGCGATCTTGAACGGGGGGGCGATCTTGTTCTTCACCACCTTCACCTTGGTGCGGTTGCCTATGTGCTGGTCGCCTTCCTTGATGGCGCCGATGCGCCGGATGTCCAGCCGCTGGCTGGAGTAAAACTTGAGGGCGTTCCCGCCCGTGGTGGTCTCGGGGCTCCCGAACATGACACCGATCTTCATGCGTATCTGGTTGATGAAGATCACGCAGGTGTGGGACTTGCTGATGGTGGCGGTGAGCTTCCTCAGGGCCTGGCTCATGAGCCGTGCCTGGAGCCCGACGTGCTGGTCCCCCATCTCACCCTCGATCTCCGCCCTGGGGACAAGGGCCGCCACCGAGTCGATGATGAGCGCATCCACCCCACCGCTCCGCACAAGGATCTCGGCGATGTCCAGGGCCTGCTCTCCGGTGTCGGGCTGGGAGACGAGAAGGCTGTCCACATCCACTCCCAGGTTCCTGGCGTAGGTGGGGTCCAGTGCGTGCTCCGCGTCGATAAAGGCCACCATGCCGCCCAGGGCCTGGGCCTCGGCTGCCACGTGAAGTGCCAGTGTGGTCTTGCCGCTCGACTCCGGGCCGTAGATCTCCACCACCCGCCCCCGGGGCACTCCGCCCACTCCCAGGGCCAGATCCAGAGACAGGGAGCCCGTGGAGATGGCCGGAATGTCGAGCGCCCGGTCGTCTCCCATCTTCATGATCGAGCCCCGGCCGAACTGCCGCTCGATCTGCGTTATGGCCTGCTCGACCGCCCGTTCCCTGTCCGCTCGTTGTTCCGCCATGGTTTCTCCTCCTCATAAAGCAGGTGATAAGGTGTTGAGGCCTTCAGGGAAGCCGCACCGCGTCACCTGTTCTGTTTGTTTTTCGTTTTCCGGCGGCCCGGTCTCCAGCTGTGAGGAAAAGCCTGCATCGGTTGTGACAGGTTCTTCTGTTTTCCCTCAACACCTCAACACCTCAAAACCTATCTTTTCATCCCCCCTTCAACGGAAACCGCTCGAGCACAGTATACACCGCCCCGGTGCGGCGCAGGTCGCTCTTATAAAGGACCAGCTCGGAAAGATTGCACTCCGGGCTTTCAGCTTCCGCGCACTCTTCCATGGCCCCGGCCAGGCGGTCATCCATGAATCCGCCTTTGCGGAACCGCCCGAGCGTGAGGTGCGCCTTGAAGGGCCTTCGTTCCGGGTCGATGCCGAAAGGCTCCAGCGCGTCCTGGAGCCTGTCCCGGAGCAGGCCCATGCGCTCCACATCACCGTCCAGGCCCAGCCAGATCACCCGGGGCCTCCGCGGGTTGGGGAAAAAACCGGCCCCCTTTACCGCCAGGCTGAATGGAGCAAACCCGGCGCATGTCTTGCGAACGACGTGTGAGAGGTCGAAAATCGCCTCTTCTTCCACGTTCCCCAGAAATACCATGGTGAGGTGGACGCTCGCAGGGCGCACCCATTTCACGTCACGGGACGCGTCCTTGAGGTTTCCGTGGACCCGCTCCACAACGGTCCTGATCTCGTCCGGCAGGCTAAACGCCAGAAAGGAACGGATACCCATACAGCATCCTTCGCGCCCAGTCCAGTGCCATCATGGCTGTCTGTGCCTTTACCTGGTCCCGGCCTCCCCAGAAACGGTACTTTCCCGAATAAGTCTCTTCGTTTGAGACCAGCCCGATGTGGACCGTGCCCACCGGCTTCTCCTGGCTGCCCCCGCCGGGGCCCGCAATGCCCGTGACCGAGAGGCCCAGCCCGGCGCCAAAGCGCTCTTTGACACCCCGTGCCATTTCCAGGGCGGTTGCATGGCTCACAGCCCCGTGGGCCATGAGCGTTTCGGAGGAGACGCCCAGAAGGCCCATCTTGGCCTCGTTGCTG
This sequence comes from Desulfatiglandales bacterium, assembly GCA_041685835.1. GTDB lineage: Bacteria > Desulfobacterota > DSM-4660 > Desulfatiglandales > HGW-15 > JAIPEI01. The sequence goes on along the minus strand of JAWLEX010000047.1, from coordinate 6,703 downwards.
TAGGCCACCACGCCGCCCAGAAAGTAATCCGAGCTGCCGGCCGTGTCCGTGATCCTGTCACCGATGCGCCCGCCCGTACAGGACTCGGCCGTGGCGAGCGTGAGGCCTTTTTCCTGAAGGGCCCTGCCCACCACATCCTCCATGCGGTCGATCCCCGAGGCAAAGATGCAGTGGCCAAGAAGGCCGCGGATCCTGTCTTCGGTCCTGTTCAGCACGTCCATTACGCTCGGCTCATCCTTCCCCCGGGCACTGATGGTGATATGGTTCTCTGGGAAGTGGGGATAGAAACCGAGCAGGACCCCTGCCTCTTCCAAGGGAGAAAGCCCTTTCAAGATTTCGGCCACCTCGGGCTCGCTGGGGCCGTAGAGCTTGAGCACGTGCTGGCGCATGACCGGGAACGTCCTCTCCCTGCCGAGGATCTCGGGAAGCACGAAGCGATCCATGAGAAAACGCATCTGGTCCGGCACTCCCGGCAGGAAGTACAGGAGGACCTCGTTTTCCACCATGGCGAACCCGCACGCAGTACCTCTGGGGTTGATCATGCGGGAGCCTTCGGGCACCCAGGCCATCTTCTCGAGTGAAGGTGTCATATCGCGGCCCCGCCGGCGCGCATAGCCCCGGATCAGCTCGAACATCTCCTCGTCCCGGCAAAGAGGCCTGTCCAGGGCCTCGGCCACGATCTCGCTGGTTACGTCGTCTTCCGTGGAGCCCAGGCCGCCGGTCACGATGACGAACCGGGAGTGCTTGAGGGCCTCCCTGAGGAGGGCCACGGCCCTTTCCGGATGATCGCCCACCGTTGTTATCCGGGTCACAGTGAGGCCGCAGGCCGCAAGCCTCCCGGCCGCGTACCAGGCGTTGAGGTCGAGCGTGCGTCCTGAGACGAGCTCGTTTCCAATGGTGATGATCTCGCCGTGCATGGTGTCGGAATCGCCTATATGACCGCCTGCAGGGCCCCTGCCCCCTGCAGGGCCAGGTTGGCCAGGATGCCGGCCGCCACATCGTCAAGGACCACCCCCGCCCCGCCGGGAAACCGCTCGAGCCGGCGGATGGGAAAGGGTTTGATGATGTCGAAAAGCCGAAAGAGTATGAACCCGCCCACAAGATACGGCCACGTAAAGGGCAGGAGAAACATGGTGACCATGAATCCGGCCACCTCGTCGGACACCACCTCCCTTGGGTCCGTCCTTCCAAGGGCCCGTTCCGTCTCACCCGCGCCCCAAACAGCCGCCAGCACAAACAGCAGGATGACCAGGAAGCCTCCCACAGGACCGGCCGCGTGAACCAGCAGGACCGCAGGCAGCGCAGCCGCTGTACCGGCCGTTCCCGGAGTCTTCGGCACGAGCCCCACACCGAACCAGGAGGAGATGACCAGGGCCGCACGGGCCTTTAGTCCTGCTTTCCGGAACGCCTTTCCGAACGGCAAACTATCAGATGAGGATGTGGACTTCAAGTTTCTCCCGGGACGGTGTGTCTGTGTCGGTGTCTGTGTCGGTGAGCCGAACCACTCGATTTTCCTGTTTTAACATTTGCCGCCGGCCGTCAGTTATCAGTTCTCACTCCTCACCTCTCACGGTCACACGTCCTTCTTATCCTTCCCCTTTGCCCTTTTCACCTAAGCCTTCACCTACACCTTCTCCCCCTTCATCTCAGGGTTCCCGTAAACCCACCCATACACTTCCCTCAGCGTCACGCCGTGCTTCAGGGCCACCCTCCTGCATGCCTCGTACTCGGGCAGGGTGCGCCACACCCCGTCCGCGCCCCGGGCGCGCTTGACCTCAAGGGGACCCCAGGGGCTGTTTACCTCGGCGGTTTCCCGTGCAAGGGTCATGCGCTCCAGCACCTGAAACCGCACGCCCAGGCTGGTGCTCTCCCTGAGGATCACGTCCGCCAGCCGGTCCCTGTCTTCCAGCAGCGCCAGGGCCTGGACCAGCACGCCCGGCCGGTTCTTCTTCATCTGGGCGGGCACGAGCCACACGTCAAGCGCCCCTGCCGTAAACAGCCGCTCCACGAGAAACCCGGTCCACTCGGGGGAACTGTCGTCCAGGTTGGCCTCCAGCATGACCACAAAGCCGTGCTGTGCATGATCCGTGCTCTCGCCGAGCACCATACGGAGGAGATTGGGCCGGTCAACAAGGTCCCGGCCGCCCACGCCGTACCCCACCTTCTCCACCCTCAGTGAGGGCATGGGACCGAAGGCCTTCGACAGCACACGGACCAGGGCCGCGCCCGTGGGTGTGACCATCTCCACATCGAGGCCGGCGTCCTTTACAGGCACTCCTTTCAGGATCTCCAGGGTGGCCGGGGCGGGCACCGGGATGGTCCCGTGGCGGCTCTTTACAAAACCGGAGCCCAGGGGCAGGGCCGAGCAGAAAAGCCGCTCGATTCCAAGGGCCTCCAGGCCGACCGCCGCTGTCACAATGTCCACGATTGAGTCTGCAGCGCCCACCTCGTGAAAGTGGACCTTTTCCACCGGCTCTCCGTGGATGCGGGACTCGGCCTCGGCCAGGGCCTGGAACACGCTGATGCTTCGCTCCTTGACCCGGTCTGAGAGACCGCTCTTGCTGATGATGCGCCGGATATCAGCAAAGCTCCGCTCGATCCGGGCCGACTCGTCCACGTGAACCAGGAACCGCATGCCGTGGATCCCGTTCCGGTCCTCCTGCCGGGCCTCCACGCGAACACCTTCAAGGGCCAGCCCGTCAAGGGCCGTTTGAAGGGTCTTCAGGTCCAGTCCGGCGTCCAAAAGTGCGCCGGCGAACATGTCCCCGCTGATGCCTGAAAAGCAGTCCAGAAAGGCCGTCTTCATGATACCCCTTTACTCTGACCTGAATCGGCGTCTCACAATACCACTTCGGCGGACGCAACGATCGCTCAATTTAGGCCGAAAGCGCAGCAGGTGTCAACAAGACCGTCGATCCCCCTTGAAGGGGAGGGCGCTCAGAAAGTCCGGGAAAAAAGGGGAGGGGTCGGCGCTGTCCCCGGACTCCTCCGGGAACTGGACAAAGAGCCGGTGAAATCCCAGGTCCAGCGCGTGTGCATAGACGCGGTCGAATTCTTCGGGTTGAACACGGCGCTTCAGGTTGTCCGGAAGGGGACCCGGCACCGGGCAGTACTGGCTCATCAGGCTCAACGGCAGGCCGGCCCCGAACTCCAGGAACAGGGCGGTGAGTGCGTCCAGGGAGTTTTGCACATGACCGGGAAGAATGAGGTGCCGCACCAGCACACCCTTTTGGGCCGTGGCTGCGCCGGTCTCGAACACATCCAGCGGCCCCTTCTGCCGGAGCATCTCGCTTATGGCGTCCAGGGCCTTGCCAGGATAATCCGGGCAAGATGAGTACCGGGCGGCCAGGAGGGAATCAGCATACTTGTAGTCTGGCAGGTAGATGTCAGCCGCATCCTCAACATGCCGCAGCATGTTCACGGACTGGTATCCCGAAAGATTGTAGACCACCGGCATGTCAACCCCGTTCTTTCGAAGACGGTCAACCACTGATACGGTGTGCGGGAAAAAATGATCGGGCGTGACAAAGTTCACATTGTGAACGCCGGCCTCTCGATCCATGCCAATGACCAGCTCCACAAGCCCTTCGACCGTAGCCTCCGTGCCAAGACCCTCACGTGATACCTGGTGGTTCTGGCAGAATACGCACCTGAGGGGGCAGCCGGTGAAAAAGACCGTGCCGGACCCGTTCTCACCGGAGATGGGAGGCTCCTCGCCGAAGTGCGGTCCCACCCAGGCCACCCGCATGCAATCGCCTTCCCCGCACACCCCCAGGCGGCCGCCCGAAACGGCCCCGGTGCGGTCCACGCCGCACTCCCGGGGACAGAGCATGCACGAAGAGAATGCATCCTTAAATGCGAAATCATCCATAGGATGTCATGGTTAATAACTCAATAAGGCCTTGACCAAAGTGTTCCTTATCCGTATCATTACGACAAAACACGTCAATCCGCAATACTTTGCGTCCTCATCACCCCTCCCTCCCGATTCCATCATTGCGTCCAAGGGGGTGAGGACGCCCTGGATGTCCTTCTCCATCACGTGGCATGCCCCATGAGCTCCTGGACCACACGGATGTTTACCCCGTTCTCGAGCATGTGGGTCGCAAAACAGTGGCGGAAAGTATGACAGCCCACCCTCTTTGTGATACGGGCCCGTGCCGCGGCCGTCTTGACCGCCTTTTGAAGACCGGTCTCCAATACGTGATGCCTGCGCACAATGCCTGTCCTTGGATCCATGCTTCGCTTCTTGGAAGGAAACAAATACTGCCATCGAAACTCACGGGCTGCGGCGGGATATTTCCTGGCGAGGGCTCCGGGAAGATAGACCTCCCCGAACCCCTCGGACACGTCCTGGTCGTGCAGGGTCCTCACCCTTTCAACCTGAACGCGAAGATCTTTCATAAGGCGATCGGGAAACACGGTAACCCGGTCTTTGTCTCCTTTGGCGGCTTGTATGTAGATCTTTCTACCTTCGAAGTCGAGATCCTTGACGCGAAGTCGGATGCATTCCATCAAGCGAAGCCCGCAACCGTAAAGCAACTTTGCCATAAGGAGGTGGCAGTCGCGCATCTCTTTGAGAACTCGCTGGACCTCGTCCTTGGTCATGACAACCGGTGGCCGGCGGTGCCTTTTGGTGCGAACCGCCTCGATCGCACCATCAATGGGTCGATCCAGGACGTGCTTGTACAAGAACACGATGGCATTCAAGGCCTGTGACTGCGTGGAAGCAGAAACCTTTTGCTGGACAGCAGGATGTGTCAAGAAGGCATCGATATCATTTTTGCCCATTTCCTGGGAGTGCTTTTTGTAACCGCTAAATCGTATTAATATAACAATACAGTCACAATATGTCTGTTCTGTTGGGTAGGAATATTGATGATTCGAAGTATTTGAGGGACTTTATACATCAACATGAGGTTCGAATCGGGCCTGAATTTGGCTTTTTTGTCCATGTATGCCGCTTACGTTACATAGGAGGAAAAGTCAAGAGCTTTTTTTCCACTTTTTGGCTTCAATATCTAATGGTGTGGAAAATAAGTCCAGACATAGGGGCAATATAGTTGGAAAGCTTTCCACCTATTAACAATGTTCTAATAAAGAGCAATATGGAGTATCGATATGATCACACCAGATCAATACCGTGTTAATGAAGCATGGATAGCAGTCCGGATTAATGAGGAATTCCTTTTAGTTCAGGATGAACCTTACGATATATATTTTTTACTTGATGCCGCTACCTGCTATGTATTTGGGCATGTTTTGTCGCGTGTAGCGGATGAAGCGCCCCAAGAAAAGGATGTAAGAGATTTATTTCAAGCTGCATTCCGGGCCAAGAATCAGTGGGCCGATATTTTAATCTTACCTGGAAATTCTCCATCAGATGATGTCTTCAAAAAGCATGCTGAGCAAGAAGGTCTATTAATAAAAATAGTTAGTCTACCAGATCTGGAGCCAATTGTAGGTCCTTTGAAAGAATCTTTTGCTTCAAGTTTCATGAGGAGTTCCACATAACACTGGCATTAAGGGCAACGGCAAAAAGCCGCCGCGCCTTATGACGAACGTTCGGCATAAATTATCAGGAAAGCGTAAGCTCGATATGGAAAAATACGATACATCTTGGGATTTGTCTGAAAGTGAAAAGGGTAATTTACCAGAGAATGAAGAGGCTTTCGACAGGAAATATCAAGAATGGCAGCAGCGATCATGGGAAGTCTGGTTAAATGAGAAGCTCAGTTTTCCATTCCTTGCGAGAAGGATGGAAGATGACGATGCTGCATATTTCACAGATATAGCAGACCATCAACCATTTAGACTTGGTCATGAAATGAAAGTTATCGGTATCGATCAAGAGGATGATTTGTACGGTATAATATTGAAAGTAAGAGAGGGGCGAAGGGTTGGATATGTTCCTCTTTGCGACGTTGAAGTAATCGACCAAGAAAATCCGAACTTTTGGCCTGTTCGGGAATATGTTGTTTGGTTTGCCAATAGATGAAAATCTTGTCCGAACCTGTCACTTGAGAGTGACCGGGAAAAGCCGTGCCAATTTTTAAAATTATTCGTAGATCAAACTTTTCGGCTTTTTCATCGTTTTGGGGTTACCGTTTCCCGGCCCCTCAGTTCGCCGTTCTCCTAGAAGAAAGGAACTTAAGGCGCAATGGTTGGAAAACCAAATGAACTTATCCCCGAGAAGCGGATCATAAGAGCCATAATGGTCATTCGTGGTCAAAAGGTCATATTGGATTCCGAACTTGCAGCGCTTTACGGAGTAGAAACGAGGCGCCTTAACGAGCAAGTTCGTAGAAATATAGATAAATTCCCTGAAGATTTCATGTTCCAATTGACCAAAGAGGAGTTCGACGACTTGAGATCGCAAATTGCGACATCAAGTTCCGGCTGGGGCGGTCGCCGAAAACCGCCTCTTGTTTTTACGGAGCATGGCGCACTACAAGCAGGAAACGTTTTGAATTCCGACCAAGCGAACAAGATGAGCGTCTTTATCGTTAGGGCATTCGTTCGACTTCGCGAGATGGCTCTGACAAACGAGAAACTTTCACGGAAAATCGACGACTTGGAAAATCGTGTCAGTGATCACGACGAAATTTTGATCGACTTGATTCGGGAGATTCGAAAACTGATTGATACACCAAAACCAAAAGGTAAAAAGAGGTCCATAGGTTTTGTCCTGTCTGAAAAGGAA
>JAWLEX010000046.1:0-21669 GCA_041685835.1 Desulfatiglandales bacterium | reverse complement strand
GATGACGTACATCCATCATTCCCCTGTGTCGTCATTCGTCCCGCCCCGAAAGTCACCACGAGCCATGGATGGGTCCCGATTACGCTTCGACGGATCTTGCCTTCAGGTCCCGCATTCTCCAGGATGAATGACGCCCCATTCGTACCGAGTCTCCTGTACGCCCTGACAGGGTCCGGCACGCCGCCCTGCACATCCTCCCAGACCGTGACCAGGTTCCCGGCCTTTGCCGCATGCCTGAATTCCTCGTACGAAGACCTACTCATCGTGTTCATCTCCAACAAAAGAGGCCGTGGGGAAATTTCCCCACGGCCTCAATATTACGAACGAAAAAACCGCGGGGCCTCCCGGGAGGCCGCACGCGGTTTAAATATCAGGTCATATCAATTCACCTAAACCGGCGATCACACCTCCCCATCGGAGATGCGCCACCACCAGTTCCTCGGCGAATTCACGGTTCGTATGAGACTGCTCTGTTCCATGGCTGCATCCATAAACGGCTTTGTACCGTGCTGTCAAGGAGTTTTTTTTGGAAGGTCGATTTTTCACTTGACACACAGCCCGGGTTCCCTTAATAGCTTATAATCAGTTTGTGGACATGGAGCATGTGATGGCGCAACAGAACGGGCGGAACTATTACTTTTATTTCTGGTGGAGGAGCAACCCGCCCATGGTCTGATGTGCGCTTTTTACATTTATAGTTTGAACCAGGCCGTGGGTACCTCTTGGACCCACGGCCTTTTTTTGTTAATGGGCGCGCTTTTCGTGAACATCGTACTCATCGGGCCGCGCTGGAGCGGCAAGACGGAAGCAGGTCGCATACTCGCCGCCCGGATCGGCAGCAGGTTCATCGACACGGACGACATGGTGGAGGAGATGGCCGGAGTATCCATAAACATACTCGTTCGAGACGCCGGGTGGGGAAGGTTTAGAGATATGGAGGCACTTGCCGTCCGCCGGGCCGCCCTTGAAGACGGGCTGGTAATCGCCACGGGCGGGGGCGTGGTCACCCGGGCTGAAAACGTCCGCTGTTTGCGGCGGAACGGATGGATTGTATGGCTCAAGGCGACCGAAGAGACACTGAAAAAACGAATGGGCAGGGACTCCGGCAACGGTGACAGCCGCCCCTCTCTCCATGGGATCGGGCCGGCAGAGGAAATCCGCCGGGTCCTTCGGGAAAGGACGCCGCACTATTGTCACGCCGGCGACCTCTCCGTCGAGACCGACGCGCTGTCCCCGTTTGAAGTGACGGAGCTAATAGTGGCCGGCACTCCCCAAAAGCTCAAGAGGTGAACCATTGGCTGGAAACACTTTCGGAAAGGCCTTCGCGGTCACCACATTCGGCGAGAGCCACGGGCCTGCTTTAGGGGCCGTGGTGGACGGCTGCCCCCCGGGGATTCCCCTTGCGGCACGGGACTTCGAAGGGCCCATGGCCCGGCGCCGTCCGGGCCGGGGCCCGTTTGACTCCCCAAGAAACGAGGAGGATCGGGTGGAGGTCCTGAGCGGGGTGTTCGAGGGGCTCACCACCGGCGCACCCATCGGCCTGCTTATTCGCAACAGGGATGTCGACAGCCTTGCCTATAGCGACCTGAAGCAGGTCTTTCGTCCGGGACACGCAGACCTTACCTATCACCGGAAGTACGGGCATTACGACCATCGTGGAGGAGGCCGCGCCTCAGCGAGGGAGACCGCCGTGCGGGTGGCAGCTTCAGTCGTGGCCCGCAAGGTCCTGGAGCCGTCGGGGGTCAGGGTACGCGCCTTCGCCCTGGAGATCGGCGGTGTGAAAGCGGAGCGGATCGATGAGACGATCACGGAGGAGAACCCCCTGTCCTGCCCCGATGCTGAGGCGGCGGGCCGCATGGCCCGAATCCTGGAGAAATGCCGGGAAAACGGAGACTCCATAGGCGGCATTGTGGAGACAAGGGCCTCAGGATGCCCGGCCGGCCTGGGGGAGCCGGTTTTCGACAAGCTGGATGCGGACCTTGCCCGGGCCTTCATGTCGGTCGGGGCGGTCAAGGGCGTTGAGATCGGAGCCGGATTTCGCTCGGCCCGGCTTTTCGGCACCGAGAACAACGATCCCATCACGCCCGCGGGCTTTGCTTCCAATCACGCAGGGGGCATACTGGGCGGTGTATCCAACGGTGCGGACATCGTTATACGGGCCGTAGTCAAGCCCATACCTTCCATATCCGGCCCCCAGGAAACCGTGGACCGCCGGGGCAATGCCTCTCTGCTTCAACTCTCGGGCCGGTTCGACGTATGCGCCGTACCGAGAGTGGTTCCGGTCCTGGAAGCCATGACCTGGCTTGTCCTGGCCGATCACTTCCTGAGATGGCGCGGGCAGTGCGGAGATCGCGCACAAGCAGCCGGCCATGACGCCGTTTTGGAGAAAGCGCCATGAAAACCTGTGGACACCTGCATAACCCGATCAACGGGAGGCTTTATTTCTTTTATTCCTACGGCTGGAGAGGTCCGCCCGCGCGCCCTGGACGAAACAGGAGTCCGGCAACAAGGCCGCGGGAGGAAGAAACCCCGCGGCCTTCTCATTTTTTCAGGTCCCTGTTTCAACAGAGCCGAAAGGCGTCTGGTCGAGTGAGCACCCACCCACACAGGAGGAAATGATTATGACAGGCAAAGAGCTTCGACTCAACCGCATCATGAACCGAAAGACCGGCAGGACCGTGATCGTCCCCATGGACCACGGCGTAAGCGTAGGACCGATTCCGGGAATCGCAGACATCGGCCGGGCCGTTGCCCGCGTTGGGGGCGGGGGAGCCAACGCCGTTGTGGTTCACAAGGGCATGGCCTCCAGGCGCCGGTGGTTCGGAGGAAACGACATAGGGCTGATCGTACACCTCTCCGGCAGCACATCCTTTTCTGAAGACCCCCACGTCAAGACACTGGTCTGCACGGTGGAAGAGGCCATCAAGCTGGGGGCCGACGCCGTGAGTGTTCACGTAAACGTAGGAAACGGTCATGAGCAACGTATGCTCACCGACCTCTCGGCCACGGCCCAGATCGCAGGAGAGTGGGGCGTACCCCTGATGGCCATGATCTACCCGCGGGGCGAAAGAGTCAGGGACGAATTCGATCCGTCCGCCGTCTGTCATGCGGCAAGGCTTGGTGCGGAGCTGGGCGCGGACATAGTAAAGGTTCCCTACACAGGCTCGGCCGAGTCATTCCGCGCCGTTGTGGAGGGCTGCCAGGTCCCTGTAATCATAGCCGGGGGACCTCGAATGGACACGGACCGGGCGATTCTGGAGATGGTGCGCGGGGCCGTGGATGCCGGGGCCGCCGGCACCTCTATCGGGCGTAACGTGTTTCAGCACCGCGACCCCTCCCTGATGGTTGGCGCCCTGTGTCGTGTGGTCCATGAAAACGCCGGAATCGAGGAGTCCCTGCTCAGCCTCGAAGACCCGGCCGAGAGGGTGGCATGAATTCTCAGGGCGGAGAGGAGGCTGCGTGGCGCAGTCTGGAGGCCTTTCGCAGAAAAATCGATCGAATCGACGACGGTATAGTGTCGCTCCTGTCCAGGCGGATGGCCGCAGCCGAGGAGATCGGAAGGCTTAAAAGAAAGCATGGCCTTGGCGTGACCGATCTCGAGAGGGAGAAGCAAATCCTGGAAAGGCTGGTGTCGCGGAGGGCGCAGGAACTGGATCCCGGGGAGATCCGGAAGATCTTTTCCGGGATCATCGCAGCGTGCCGTTCAATCCAGGAGCCTTGCTCCATAGCCTTCCTGGGCCCGGAGGGGACTTTCACACATCAGGCGGCGATTCACCTTTACGGTAAGAAGGCCGCCTGCCGTCCCTTCACGCTCCTGGAAGAGGTTTTCGAACACGTGTCCGCCTCGCAATGCGACTTCGGAATCGTGCCGCTGGAAAACTCCTATGCGGGTCCTGTCGGCGAGACACTCGACTGCTTTTCCCAATACGATCTCTTCATTCAGGCCGAGGTCAGGCTGAGTATACGGCACCATCTACTCACACGGTCTCGCACCCTGGAAGAGGTGCGTTGCCTTTACTCTCATCCTATGGCCCTGGCCCAGTGCCGCCGGTGGATTCGTGCCAGGCTGCCCTCGGTCCGGATCACGGAAGTTGAAAGCACGGCCGGCGCCGCCTTTATGGCTTCCCGGGACCCGAGTGCCGCGGCCGTGGGCAGCCGGCTGGCAGGCGAACTCTACGAAGTGCCGGTGCTGGAGAAAGGGATTGCGGACCGGCGGGACAATATCACCCGCTTTGCGGCCGTTGGAAGAAGCCCGGCGGACCGGGGTCCTTCGGGGCGTGATCGCACATCGCTCCTGCTCGTGTTGGAGCATCGTCCGGCGGCTCTCTTCCACGCCCTGGCCTGCCTGGCCCAACGGGGAGTCAACCTCACCCGGATCGACTCCAGGCCTCTTAGAAGCGCGAAATGGGAGTACCTGTTCTTCCTGGATCTGGAAGGCCATGCCCTGGAGGACCCCTTGGCAATGGCCCTGACCGGGTTGAAGGAAAGGTGCCTGAATATGAAGCTGCTGGGATCCTACCCCCGAGAGGAGGACCCCTGACATTGAAACACGGACAGATAGCCATAGTGGGTGGAACGGGCCGCATGGGCTCGTGGATGGCCGGCCTCCTGGAGCGCCGGGGGCATTCGGTACTCAGAACGGGCCGCGGGACCGAAATCAGGCCCGAAGACGCGGCCGCCTCGTGCAGGGTGGTGATCGTGTCTGTGCCCCTTCACCGCACCATCGACGTGATCCGGCGCATAGCTCCGCAGGTCCGTGAAGACGGTCTGCTCATGGATCTCACATCGATCAAGAAGGCGCCTCTCGATGCAATGCTTGCATACAGCCGCGCCCAGGTCGTGGGGCTTCACCCTCTGTTCGGTCCCGAATCGGACCCGGACAAAGGTCCTTTGAGTGTCGCCCTCTGTCAGGGACGAGGCAGGTCGGGGCTCCGCTGGATCACAAGGGTCCTCCGCCGGGAAGGCTACCGGGCGGGTGTAATCGATCCGGACGAGCACGACCGGATCATGGGTGTGGTCCAGGGAGTGAACCACTTCGCCACCCTGGCGACGGCCCTGTGTATTCGCACGAGTGGGTTACCTGTCGAGATCCTGGAGCGATGGAGCACTCCGTCGTTCAGGGCTGTTCTCGAACGTATTCGTGTACTTCTCGACCAGCCGGATCGTCTCTTCCGGGGGCTTATGACCGGGACCGGCGCGGCCCGGACCGGGGTGGATCAGTACCGGCTGGCAGTGGAGGAACTGGCGGATGCAACGTCCTCTGAGGAGGAAGCCCGGTTCAGGGAGCTGTTTCAGCGGCTTGCCGAAACCTTTGAGCGGCGAGGATGATTTGACCGGCTGCAGCGGTGCGGCGGGGTTTGAAATCCGGCCCGGACACGCATGGTGGAGGGGCCGGCAACCCCCGGCAATGATAAGCCATAAGAGGAAGATATCATGAAAGAGATCTGGATCAAGGCTGACCCGTGGGATCGTGAGATCGTAATCGCGGCCCTGGAGGCGGGGGCGGACGCGGTGATCGTACCGCGAAACCGGGAGGCATCGGTCAGGGAGCTGGGACGAATACCGACCGTGTCGGAAGACGGGGACTTTCAATGGGACCGCGACGTCGTCTGCCTGGAAGTCCACTCCTCGGAGGACGAGGATCGCGTGATAAGAGAGAGCCGTGAGCGGCGTGTGATCATACGCACGCCCGACTGGAGAATCATTCCCCTTGAAAACCTGGTTGCCCGAAGCGCCCGCATAATGGTCGAAACCGATGGCAGGGCCGAGGCGGAGACCGCCCTCGGCATTCTGGAGAAGGGGGTGGACGGTCTGGTGCTTACGGACCGGGACCCGGTCCGGATCCGCGAACTGGTGGGGAGCCTTCGTTCTCCCCGGGAGGCGCTGGAACTCTCCGCCTTTCGTGTGACGCGGGTTTCGCCCATGGGCGTCGGGGACCGGGTCTGCGTGGACACGTGCGTACTCATGGAGCCCGGCCTGGGCGGGCTGGTTGGTAACAGCTCCCGGGGCTTCTTCCTCATGCACGCCGAAAGCCTCGAAAACCCATATGTCTCTCCCCGGCCGTTCCGCATCAATGCCGGGGCCGTTCACGCTTACGTGCTCGGCATGGACGGACGGACACGCTACCTCTCGGAGCTTAAGGCGGGTGAGTCAATCGCCGGAGTGGATACGGAGGGCAAGGTCCACCGCCTTTTGGTCGGCCGGGTGAAGATCGAGCGAAGGCCCATGATCCTTGTGGAAGCGGAAGGACCCGCAGGAATTGTTTCAACGTTGTGCCAGAACGCCGAGACCATACGCATGGTACGGCCGGGCAGTAGAGAGGCCGTATCCGTGGTCGAGCTCTCACCCGGCGACGAAGTGCTGGGTTATGCAGAAGAAGGCGGCCGTCACTTCGGGCACAAGATCCGTGAAAAGATCCTGGAGCAATAGGCAATGATCATCAACCCACTGCATCGGGAACATGGGCCGGCACCGGGTGCAACAGGGTGTTTCAGACACGGCAAGGGGCGTCTTGTCGTATCCGTCGGCGGCGGGGATCAGGCATCAGCCATGGAGCGGATCGCCCGGGCCGGTGCACTGGCCGACCTTGTGGAGCTTCGTCTCGACCTTATGGCCGACCCGCGGCCCGAGAAGCTTGTTCCCGCCTCCCCGGTTCCGGTGATAGCCACCGTTCGGACCCGCACCGAGGGTGGGGCGTGGGAGCATGGGGTCTCAGGGTGCTCCGACCTGCTCCTCAGGTCCCTGGGAGCGGGCGCCCGGTACGTTGATGTGGAATACGGGTTTCCTGAAAGGCTGCGGAGGGAGATCATGAAAGAGGCCGGAGCCGGCCGGGTGATCCTCTCACATCACACGCCCACTGGCACGCCTTCAAGAAAATTTCTGATCCCGCTCCTCGAAGCAATGGCCCAAGAACACCCGGCCGTTATCAAGATCGTATGTCATGCGCGCACCGCCTCGGATACCCTCCACGTGCTTTCCCTGGTTCCCCGGGCCAGGGCTGAGGGCCTGGGCGTATCCGCCTTCTGCATGGGCCGGGCGGGCCGCACGAGCCGGTTATGTTCTCTGCTGCTGGGAGCAAGCCTGGGTTATTCGGCCCTGGAGGAAGGCGAGGCCACGGCGGAAGGCCAGATACCCATTCTGGAGATGAGACGTATGCTGCAGATGAGCCTTGCCGCCGGCCATGGCGGCACCCGGATTGATTTGGAAGAAACTGGAAAAACCATGAATCTTTTGCCTCTCGCCAGGACGCCAGGACGCCGGGAAAACCCCTGAATACCCTTTCTTTGCGGTGTCTGCGGCTTTGCGAGAAAGCCTGTTTCCTGTTTCAAGAAAACAAGAAATCCATGGATATCAGCACTAAGACCTCGAAGGAAGCCAAAGAAGTTTGAATTTCATGCCAGAGGAGCGGATGCATGAGCGCAGGAACCCTCAGACATCAATCCGGAGCCGAATCATGATGACCGTCCGGCCCAGAACGGCCGTGGATGCTGAAGTACGGCTTCCCGGCTCAAAAAGCCTCACCCACCGGGCCCTGATAGCCTCGGCCCTTGCAGAGGGCGAAAGCCTGATCTTGGGAGCTCTCTCCTGCGAGGACACGCACCTGACCGCCGAAGCACTTATGCAAATGGGGGTTCGAATCGAATGGTCCGGCGATGAGGTCCGGGTTTCAGGAAGCAGCGGCAGGATTCGTGCCCCTGAAAAGGGCCCCACGATTAAGGTGGGCAACTCGGGAACGTCCCTCCGCCTCCTTCTATGCGTTGCCGGCCTGGGCCGGGGCGCATTTACTTTCATGGGCGCTCCCCGCCTCCATGAGCGCCCCGTAGGAGAACTGGCCGGGCCGCTTCAGGCCATGGGAGTAAAAATCCGTTTCCACAGGCGGACGGGATTCGCGCCGCTTACCCTTGAAACTGATGGAATCGAAGGCGGCCCCATCGATGTCCGGCCGGAGACGAGCAGCCAGCACCTCTCTTCACTGCTCCTGGCGGCGCCCTTCGCAAGACAGGATATGATCATTCGCGTGAAGGGAAAAAGCGTGTCGCGTCCTTATATCGATATGACCCTGCGCGTGATGGAGGCGTTCGGCGGCTTGGTGGAGCGCAATGCAGGCGGAGATTTTCGAGTCGCCGCCGGCGCTCCTTACCAGGGGCGAACCTACACCGTGGAGGGAGACGCATCCACGGCCTCATATTTCTGGGCAGCGGCTGCAGTAACCGGAGGGCGGGTCGTCACTTACAACTGTTCTCCCAAGAGCCCGGTGCAGGGAGACATGCGCTTCCTGGATGTCCTGGAACGTATGGGATGCCGTATACAAAGGCATTCCGACAGCGTTGAGGTCGCCGGGGGCCCGCTTCGGGGTATTTCCACGGACATGGGAGATCTTCCGGACATGGTACCCACCCTTGCCGCCGTGGCCCTGTTCGCCCGGGGCCGGACCGTGATAAGTAATGTCGGACACCTGCGGTTCAAGGAAAGTGATCGGCTGGAGGCCGTCACGGCTGAATGGCAAAAGCTGGGAGGACGCCTGAAGCTCCGGGGAAACTGTCTGGAAATCGAAGGTGGGGCCCGTCTGAAAGGGACGCAACTGAACCCCCGCAACGACCATCGAATCGCCATGAGCCTGGGTGTGGTGGGACTCAGGGTCCGCGGCATTCGAATTCAGGATCCTGAGTGTGTCTGCAAAAGTTTTCCCGGTTTCTGGTCCATGTGGAATGAACTCTGAGGCGGTCTGGTCCGGATCGACCCAGTTCAGTAGTCCTCCCGGTCCCTAACGGGTCGCCTCAAGCGTTTGGTCCTCCCCTTCCGTACCTTGCTCTCCAAACGACGCCTGCGTGAAGCGCTGGTGGGCCGCGTAGGCCTGCGGGCACGGGGTCGTTCAGAGGCCTTTTGAATGAGGTCCGCGAGGCGCTCGAGGGCGTCTTTGCGGTTCTGCTCCTGGGTCCGGTGCCGCCTGGCGTCGATCACGATCACGCCGTCCCGGGTCAACCGCTTACCGGCCAGGCGCATGAGCCTCCGGCGGACATCCTCGGAAAGCGAGGGAGATCGGGCGGCGTCGAATCTGAGCTGCACCGCCGTGGCCACCCGGTTCACGTTCTGCCCGCCGGGGCCCGAAGACCGCACGAACCGCTCCTCGATCTCCGCCCCGGAAATCGCGATCCCCCCGGTTACTTGTATGGTTGAAAAACCCAAGGCGTTCCTCTTTCAGCTTCAAGCTTTCCGCTGTCATCTTTGGTGGATGACGGGACAACAGGCTTTTTGACGTCAAAGAAACATGAAATCGCCTGGCAGCAGTACATGGGCGGGAAGGCATAGAGGAGGCGGGCTGGATGAATCCTCAGGATAAGTGGCTCAAAAAGGACAAGGGGCACCGCACCCGCAGGAGATACGGCACCCCTCGATTAACCGGCGACGGAAAGACGGGCTACATCTTCACGACGTTAGCCGCAGAGGGCCCTTTCTGACCTTGTTCGATATCAAAGGTTACCCGCTCACCCTCAATGAGCGTTTTGAATCCGTCTCCCTGAATGGCTGAAAAATGAACAAATACATCGCCCCCATCGTCATTTTCGATGAAGCCATACCCCTTTTTCTCATTGAACCACTTTACTATGCCACTTGCCAACTTCTTACTCCTTTAAAAAAGGTCGCGAAAAGGGCCCTGAGTTGAATCCAGGGCGGTGAAAAACCTGCGCGAGGCCTTACCTGCCTCATAAACGGCCTGAAAACAGGGTTCGAGCCGTTTGCACAGAAAGTATTATACGGCAATCCCAAAGAAAATCAAGCCGTAAAATAATTTTTTCCGATTTCTTCCAATCCCTCTTTATTCGTAAGACGGCTTCCGCTCCATTCGTTGTTCAGCGCTGGAGCGCTTAGCAGTGTGACGGTGCGCGCTGCGCGCCAATCCGGCACACTTGACGTAAAGGATAAAAAAGGAGAGACTTTATTGCGGCATAGGCATGCTATACGGCTTTCTGAATCGGGCACTATATTCAGAGGCGAGTAAAAATCGCCGCAAAAGGAGGAGCGGACCGTGAGCGAACTTCTTGAAAAGGAGGCCCGCGTCGAAAAGGCCCTGCGGGAGGGAGACAAGCAATCTGCGGTGCCGGACCTCTACGACCTCATAGTTGCATATGCAAAACAGAAGAACTTCGCCAAGGCTGAAGCCCTGAGAGACCGTCTCTTCGAGGCGGATCCGATGGCCCTAAGCGAGATTGTAGAGTCCGCCGAAATCATCGAACGGGAGAAGTCAGAATCCAGGGACGAGGTCCACATGAAGGCCTTTGCGCCCCTGTACGCCTCCCTGTCCGCCGAAGAGGCCAACGCATTTTACTTCGCCTTGAACTCCGTCCTTTTTGAAGCGGACCATCCTGTCCTCAAAGAGGGCGAACGGAACACCCGCCTCTACCTCATAGACCAGGGCGAGGTCAAGCTAACCCATGGCGAAGAAGGACAAGAGGTATCCTTGAAGACCCTTGCTGCGGGGGCGATGTTCGGCGCTGAGACATTCTTCTCGAGGACGGCCTTTTCCACGTTTTCCGCATGCACTATCACAGCTGTTCGAGCCATGGCCCTTGATAACTCCGCACTCAAGACTTGGAGAGACGCGTTTCCAGGACTCGAAGGCAAGCTGGCCGGGCACTGCTTCCGCTCCGGCGGGACCCAGGAGCTGCTGGACCGAAAGGCCCTGCACCGCCGAAACCAGGACCGGATTCACATCTCCGGAACCGTGGGGCTTCAACTCCTGGGAAAAGACGGAAAACCCATGGGAAAACCCTTCAAGGGCGGGTTCATCGACATTTCAAAAGGCGGGGTGGCCTTCTCGGTCCGCATGTCCAAACCGGAGACCGCCCGTGTCCTGCTGGGACGTCGGATTCTCATGACGTGCCACCTTCCCCTGCGAGGAGGAATGAAAGGCCTGCGCACCTCGGGGCGTATCATCGGAATCGAGCCCCTTCCCTTTAACGAGTACTCGATTCGCGTTCGATTCGACAAAGAACTTCCTCAGAAGCTTTTGGACAACCTGGACCTGTCGTCCTCCGCCCGGAGCCCCGACCTGGATCTGAAAATCGAGTAGCGGGGCATGATGACGTCCGGACAAACCACTTTGTGGATGAAACCGATCAGGATCAAGGAGCAAAACCGATGACCCAATGGCGGATGTATCTCGAAAAACACCGGGAGCGTTTCCTTGAGGAGCTTTTCCAGTTCCTTCGAATTCCCAGCATTTCAAGCCTGCCGGAGCACGCAACCGACGTGGCAAAGGCGGCCCAATGGGTGGAGGCCCGCATGAACGCCGCCGGAATCGAGGCCGTGGAAATCCTTCCCACAGGCGGCCATCCCGTGGTCTACGGGGAGTGGCTGAACGCCCCGGGCAAACCCACGGTCCTCATCTACGGCCATTTTGACACGCAACCCGTGGACCCCCTGGACCTCTGGGAGACCCCTCCCTTTGAGCCTTCCCTTCGGGACGGCCGGATCTACGCCAGGGGGGCCAACGACGACAAGGGGAACATGTTTCTCCCCATTGCCGCATGCGAGGCCATGCTGAAAACCACGGGCTCCTTGCCGCTCAATGTAAAGTTCTTCTTCGAAGGACAGGAGGAGATCGGGAGCCCTCAGCTTCCCGAATTCCTGGCAAAGAACCGGGAACGCCTCTCATGCGACCTGGTATTGAGCGCGGACGGGGGACAGTTGAAAGAGGATCAGCCCTGCCTGGTAATGAGCACCAGGGGCCTGTGCTCGGTCTTTCTGGATGTTCAGGGGCCGGGACATGACCTCCATTCCGGCACCTACGGCGGCACCATTGCCAACCCGATCCACGCACTGGCCCACATACTCGACTCACTCCATGACAAGGACGGCCGTGTGGTTGTGAACGGGTTTTATGACGACGTTCGTCCCCTAAGCGAGGAGGAGCGAAAGGCGACTGCCGGCGTACCATTCGACCGGGAGGCTTACCTGGCAGGTATCGGCGCCCCGGACCTTTTCGGCGAGCCCGGCTTTTCCACCTGGGAGCGGGCCTGGTCCAGGCCCACCCTCGAGGTGAACGGCATCTACGGGGGTTTTCAGGGCACCGGGGTCAAGACCGTACTTCCCAGCACCGCCCACGCCAAGCTCTCCTGCAGGCTCGTGGCGGATCAGGATCCGGAACTCATCACCCGGCTCGTTGCAGAGCACATTGAACGGGCCACCCCGCCCGGGGTCAGGGTCACGGTCACACGTGGAGAAAACGGGGCCATCCCCTACCGCATCCCCAAAGACCACGCCGGCCTTGGAGTTGCTACCTCGGTGCTCAAAGACCTTTATGAAAAGGCTCCTCTCCGCGTCGGCATGGGCGGTACGATCCCTGTAAACGGAATCTTCCTGCGCGAACTGAAGGCCTGCACCATTGTCTTCGCATTCGGCCTCCCGGACGAGCGACAGCACTCGCCCAACGAGTTTTTCAGGCTTTCCGGTTTCGACCGGGGGCAACGGGCCTATGCAATGATCCTGCAGCGACTCGGGGAAGCCCGCTTTTAGTGAGGAGGACCCCATGGACAAGGTAACACTTGAATCGAGGGGCGATGTTGCAATCGTCCGGTTGAACAACGGCGTCACCAATTCCATCAGCCCCGAACTCGTGGACGACCTGTCGCGCTCTTTCCGGCAGGCGCGCTCGGAGTTCCGCGGAATCGTCCTGGCCGGCGGGAACAAGTTCTTTTCCATAGGCTTCGACCTTCCCAACCTTCTCTATCTGGACCGTAAAGGCATGTCCGACTTCTTCCACGGCTTCGGTGATCTCCTTATGGAGATAACCACGGCGCCGCTGCCCACGGCTTCGGCGGTTTGCGGTCATGCCGTGGCCGGAGGCACAATTCTCATGCTCACCACGGACTTTCGCATCGCCGCCTCGGGCAGGACCCTGGTGGGGCTGAACGAAAGCCGGCTCGGGGTACCCGTGCCCTATGCCGCGGACCTGCTCCTCAGGCACCTTGCCGGGGACCGGGCGGCCACGGACATCATGTACCGTGGAGAGCTGCTCGAGGCCTCGAGGGTCGAGGAAAGCGGGGTTGTGGACCGTGTCGTTTCCAGGGAAGAGGTGGAAGACGGCGCCCTGGAGATCGTAACAGAGATCGCGGCACTCCCGCAGGAGTCCTTTGCCGCCATCAAGGAAAACCGGGTCGATCCCGTCCGGGAACGTTACGAGCGGTACGGACGGGCGAAAAACGAGCGTTTCCTGGATATCTGGTTCAGCCCGGCGGCCCAGGCAGGGCTTCGGGAAGCGGCAAAGTCCTTTTAAAGCCCGGGGCACGCTGGTCCAGGAACCCTATCCAGCCCACTGTGACGGTTATCGCGTTTAGATCCTCCTCCACCCTCCCCCGTAGAACGTAGGCCCGGCTCTTTCCGAGCATGTGACAGAACCGCCGGTACTCCCGTGGGAAAAACACGGTCTCGTAGAGGCCGGTCTCGTCCTCGAACGTAACGAACTTCATGGGGTCGCCCCGGCGGGAATGGACCGTCTTACCGGTCACCGGCCACCCCACGAGAGTCACGGTCCGCCCCACGCGTGACGCAAGGTCCTTTGCCGGGCACCGGGGCGTCCGCTCGAAAATATTCCCATACCGCTTCAAGGGATGGACGGTGAGTGGAAACCCCAGGGTCTCCACTTCGTTACGAATCCGGGTCTCGAGGTCCAGGGGACGACCCGCCAGGTGAGATTTTTCACCCCGCCCGGACGCCCTTGGACCGAAAAGCCGGGCCTGGACCGGGGCCTCGTCCCGGTCAAAGAACCGCAGTGCCTGCCAGAGGAGAACGGGCCGCCGGTCCCCCCCCTCGATCCGGTCGAAGCACCCGGCACGGATCAGGACCCGCGCGTCCTGGAACCGGATATGGGGTGTGGTCCGATCAAGAAAGGATGCAAACGAGGCAAACGGGCCGTTTCGGTCCCGCTCCCGGACCAGGGCCTCCCCTGCCTCCCGGTGCAGGTCCCTCAGTTGCATGAACCCGACCCGAACGGCCCGCCCCTTTCCCGTGTAGGCGATATCGCTCTCGTTCACGTCCGGGGGAAGGAGCGTAAGGCCCATACGTCTCGCCTCCGAGAGGTATCCGAAGACGGAGTAGTATCCGCCGCCGTTGGAAACAACAGCGGCCATGAACTCAGCCGGGTAGTGGGCGCGGAGCCAGGCCGACTTGTATGCCACCAGGGTATAGCTGGCCGAATGGGGCTTGCAGAAGCTGTACCCGTCAAACCCCATCATCATGTCCCACGTGTCCCGGGCCACCTCCAAGGGCACGCCGTTTTCCACAGCCCCCCGAATGAACCGCTGGTGGAAGTCCCTAAGCTTCTTTTCCCGGTGCTTCTTGCTCACCACCTTCCGGAGGGTGTCGGCCTCGGCCGGGTCGAACCCGGCCAGATGAATGGCGGCCCGGCTCAGCTGTTCCTGAAAGACCATGACGCCCAGGGTTTCCTGGAGCACCGGCCTGAGGCGCGGATGGGGCACATCCCATGGGGCCCCGTGAAGACGGGTCACCCAGTCTCGAATGCTGTGGTTCGAGGCGGGGCGAATGATTGAGGTCACGACCACATTCAGGAGAAAGTGATTCTGCCGAATATACTCCTCCAGGGTAAAGCCGCTCGCCACCTTGACAAGCACCTGCCTTGTGGCCGGGCTCTCGAAGTAAAACACACCCATGGTCTCGCCCCGGTAGAAGATCTTCAAGGTCTCCGGGTCGTCCACAGGGTCCCAGCCGGCATAGTCGATACGGCGGCCTGTGTTCCGCTCCACCATGGCCAGGGCGTCCCGGATCACGGCCAGGCTCCGGTTTCCCAGGAGATCGATCTTTATAAGGCCCGCCTCCTCCACGGCATCCTTCTCCCACTGGAGCACCTGAACTCCGCCGGAGGATATCTCCACCGGGCAGTACCTGCGCACCTCGTCGGGCACTATCACCACGCCGCCGCAGTGGACAGAAAGATGGTTCAGGTGGTCTTCGAGCCGGACCGCCGCGGCCAGGATCCCGTCCCAGGGGGGATCGAAACGGAGCCCCCGCATTCTTGGGTGCGCGGCCAGGCCCTCCCATACCTCCCGGAGCCTCCAGCCGAAACCGATCTTGCCGGTGACACGGCCGATCTCCTCGTCGGGGAGGCCGAAGACCTTGGCCACCTCCCGGATGGCCGAGCGGGCCCCGTAGGTGTTATGGTTGGCCACCATGGCGGCCCGGCCATGGCCGTAGCGGGCGAACACATAATCCATGACCTGTTCCCGTTCGTCCCAGGCGAAGTCCACGTCGATGTCCGGCGGGTCCTCGCGGCCAGGGTTCAGGAACCGCTCGAAAAAGAGATTGTGCCGTATCGGGTCCACGTGGGTGATGCCCAGGGCGTATGCCACGATGGAGGCCGCCGCGCTTCCACGACCGCAGGACCGCGGGGCCCTGCGGATGATGTCGGCCACCACCAGGAAGTAGTGGGCGAAGTTCTTCTCTCGAATGATACCCATCTCGTGGGCCACCCGCTCCCTCACCGTCCGGGTGATCCGGCCGTACCGCCGGCGGCACCCTTCCAGGGTGAGCCGTCGGAGCCGCTCAAAGGCCTCGTCATCGCCCATACTTTTGAACCGGGGGAATACGAGCCGGCCCGGGGGCCATTCCGTCTTGCATTGCTCCACCGCCCGAAGGGTGTTCCGGATCGCCTGGGGGGCGTGGGGGAACCGTTCGATCATATCCCGGGGGGAGCACAGGATATTGTGCTCCCGGGCGATATCGGCAGGGGTGAGGCGCGAGAGTTTCGTGTTCAGTGCCACGGCCCGAAGGATCCGGTGGAGCGGGAACTGGTCCCGGTCCAGGAGACATGCACGGTTCGTGGCCGCGGGCGGGATGCCGCTCCGGCGCGAAAAAGCGATGCACCGGGCCATGCCGTGCCCCGGGGACACCTCCACAAAGAGGTCCCGGGTCCCATCCTTCCGGAGGCCCTTGAGCACCTCCGTGTCGTCCGAGATTACGATCAGGCCCTTTCGTTGCACCCGCAAGGCCGCTGTGAGGTCGAACTCCGGATCGCAGTGACGCGCGGAGATCAGGCGGCAGAGGTTGGCATAGCCGTTGTCGTCCCTCACCAGGAGGACCGCCCGGTGGGGCCCGGCAACAAGCTCGCTTCCCACCACGGGCCGGACGCCCGACTCCCGGGCCGCCTCCAGGAATGGAACCAGGCCGTAGAGGCCGTTGGTGTCAGTCAGGGCCAGGGTGTCCATTCCCCGGACCCTGGCCGCCCGGCAGAGGTCCTCCACGCCGGGAATACCCCAGCCCCTGGAGTAGTGGGAGTGGACGTTGAGATGGACAAAACCGTTCATGGGGATGGTTCCGTGTTCGTGATTCGAATGGCTCTCCACCCACCTTCGCCGGGCACCCTGCATTTACCTGTCCCATACAGCCTGATCGCAAGTTCCCGGGATTCATTTCTGGATGGGCACCAACTAGTGCCCATCCAGAAACGCTTTTTGGGCACTGGCAAGTTTCCAATTCAGAAATGAGGATTTTTTGTCAAGATCAAGGAAATCAAGAGGTTGCGCGGAGGCGTACTGAAGTACGCCGCACAAGCAACCTCGCAGATTGACGCCGAGATTGGCAAAAAAGACCATTTCTGGATGGAAACCAACTATCATTTCAATATCCGACCATAGCGAATCGCACTGTCACCGTACCGCCCCCGGATACGGTCCAGAGCTCGAGTCACCCCGGCCCGCTCCTCCCCGGGGGAAGGCGCAGGCGGAAAGAGCGAGAGCTGGCGGCCGGAGGGAGGAGCCAGTTCCGTGAACCAGACCCGCATGAACCGGACCCGGACCCGGCGAATGCAGGCACGAAAAAAGGCCTGCTCCAGGGGAGCGTAGAGGTCCATGTCCCAGGCGCTTCCGCCGGCAAGACCGGTCCGGCCCACCTTCTCCCGGCCGTCCGCATACCGGACAAGGAGCCCCGCCTTTCGGGGGGCCAGGCCTCGGTCTCGAAGCCTGCTGGCGCATTGCTCCACCATCCCGTACAGGAACCCCAGAAGCCGGTGGTCGTCATTGTCGTCCTCGGAGAGAATCGTCTCTTCCATCACGACGGGCTTTTTCCGGGGCGGATACACCGGCGTGGGGTCGACGCCCAGGGCCCGCTGGTGGATGACTTCGCCGTGGCGTCCGAAGAGGAGTCGAAGGTCTCCGGCCTCCAGGGCCGCCACCTGCCGGACCCGGATGATCCCCAGTTCTTCAAGGAGGAGTCTCCTGCGAACCGGTCCGATACCCGGCAGCACGTCCACCTCCAGAGGAGCCATGAAGACCTCTTCCCGGCCTAAGTCCACGTCCAGGATACCCGGCACGGGATGGATGCGTGAGGCAATGCTCGAGACCATCTTGTTGCCGGCCACGCCTGCGGTGCCGGCAAGCCCAAGCCGGGCCAGGACTTCCCTGCGGATCCGGTCGGCCGTGTCCTTGGCCCGTCCCCACAGCCTGGAGGTGCCTGTTACGTCCAGGTAGACGTGCCCGGGTCTGGGAGGCTCCCAAAGGGGGGTGTATCGGGCGGCCGTCTCCGCCAGGAGACGACCTGCCTTTTCGGTCCTCATGGGATCCGGCGAGAGCACGGTGAGGCCCGGGCAGACATCCCGGGCCCGGCCCAGGGGCATGCCCCTGGCCACGCCTTCCAGCCGGGCCTCGGAGGAGACGCAGAACACCGAAGTCCGGGCGGCCCGCCCCCATGCCACAGCCACGGGCCGATCCCGGAGTTCGGGCCGGGCCACCCGTTCCACGGCGATGGGAAAGGCTGGGATATGAAGATGGATGATGTGACGTGTCACTTGTAATGTCTCACCACTCCCACCACCCGCCCCTCGATCCGCAGGTCCCCCGTGCGAACGAGGATCGAGGGCATGCCCTCGTGGGCGGGCCGGAGTTCAACGTGGTCTCCCCGCCGGTAGATCTTTTTCACGGTGGCCTCGTTGTCGACCAGTGCCACCACTGTCTCGCCGTTCTCCGCCGTGGGCTGCCTGCGAATCACCACATAGTCGCCGTCCAGGATGCCGTCTTCCTGCATGGAGTCTCCTTCCACGCGGAGCACAAAATGGTCCCCCCGTCCCTGCATGGACGGAGGGATCTCAATTACATCAGGCGACTCCACGGCCTCTATTGGCCGGCCCGCCGCCACGATCCCCAGGAGAGGAGCCTCGAACCGTCGGCTCTCAACGGGACTGATCATCTCGATGGCGCGCTTTTGGTTCTTGGCCTTGGGCCGGCGGATGTACCCCTTCCGCTCCAGGTGGGACAGGTAGGTGGCCACCGTGTTATAGGAGCGGAAGCCGAAGTGGGCGCGGATCTCATCAAAGCTGGGGGACTGCCCCCACTCCTCCAGATATTGAGAAAGATAAGCCAGGAAGACCTTTTGCTTGTCGGTCAGTTTCACAGTCACCTCCGGAAAAGAAAAAACCTGTTTCGCCCTGCCTTAACTTTCAGCGAAACTTCCAGTCAAAAACTACTGTAAATTATACTGTAAGTCAAGAGAGGAATCATGGAGGCGGTATTTCACGGTCTGCTGTCTCTCTCCGAGGCGAAAAATCATCTGCGGCAGCCGGCTGCTCAGCTCACTGACAGGGTTTGGATGAGGCGGGATCCTCGTTGAGCAGACGGCAATGAGCGTACCCTATTCCTTGACAAATTGGGGCATTGTCCGCTAAGCACATAACATCATCGGTACGTCCTGCCATCTGCCGGGGACAAGGAACAGCCCGGACAGGAATGCGAGATCATCGACATGAAGGTGTCCGGGAATACGGTCACATGGACCATGCGCTGCAGCGGCCAGGGGGGAGACGTTGAAGGCACAGGACGCATCGAGTACCAGGGAGACTCGTTCCATGGTTCCACTACAACGATCATCGGTGAAGGCATGAGCGTTGAGAGTATTATGACCGGCAAGCGCCTGGGAGACTGCAAGTAGCCTTTCCAGGCGGCGCTCAGACCCGGGACCGCCCCTGTCCCGCGGCCATGCCGGCGCATACTCGATGCATCGGCTCGAAAGGAGCCTCCGCCAGGTCCCACTGCCCCGTAGAGGAGGGATGGGTGCCTGAATCCGGATAGGATCGGGTATCAACTGCAACATATTGCAGAAACCGGTCCCGGACATCAGCCAGCAGCTGCTCCTGAAAGGGAGTCAAGCCCGAGACCCCAAGCCCTTCTTTTTGGAATCATAATAGAGTATCTTCTTTTCCAGTTCGTTGATCCTCCGTTCGACCTCCGAGAGCTTCTTCTGCCCTTCCGGAGATGGGGCTTCCTTGGAAGGTACCGCCTTCACGCCAGGTCCGGGCTCCGTACTATTAGATCCCCCCTCCTTGACGATGCGGGTCACGCTGGTAGTGCTGATCCCGTAAGCATCGGCAATCCGGGTCTTGGGCTTCCCGGCTTCATAGTCTCGAATGACTTTTTGTCTTATCTTGTCCGGAATTCGCTTCCTTGCCATAGTTCCTCCTTCGGGGTTGAAAAGAACCGGCTGCATCTCGTCTAAGGATCCATAAGGCACGGGAAAGGTGTGCATGAAAGGCGGCCGGGGAAATTTAGGGGCCTATCATGCTACACCCGGGACCGGCGATCAAGTTGAAAGAAACGGCTTTGGAAACCAAATTCGCGGAACGGGCTCTACAAAGAAGGGGACCTCCTCCAACCTTGATTCAGGGTGGGAGGCCGAGCTTTTAATGATGACTGAAAACCATATGAAACTTAAGGATATTTACCTGTTAGTCTTCACAGGAGAGGCCTGATCATGGAATTGCACGAGATAAGGAACAACAGGAACCTGGTGGAAGCCATCGACTGGGATATGACTCCAGAGGAGGCCATCGTACTCTACCTTGAGTGGGGTAATAACTGGTCCCACGGCCGAATGATCAAATCCAAGGATGACGCATCCCATTACTTTGTGATTACCAGTTGGGAGGACCCTCCTCAGGTCCTTTTCATCCGCCGGAACACGGAAGGCGCTGACGAGCTGGCCCGGATAGAACTGCCGGACACGGTGAGAAAGCGGTTTCTCAAGTCGATCAGCCATAACAAGGGTGTCTGGGGCCTTACCGAGGAGGTCCGAAGCTGGCTCGAGGATGCATTGCAGGCCAACTGAGCATGGATACAGAAATGAGGCCCGCCTGCCCGAGTCTCTCATCGTTTGGCACATCAGGCCCATTCACTCAGAATCACATCAAAACCGGACCGTCAAGGTAACAGCACCATACTGGTCCTTGCCGTCCTGTCCTCTGAACTCTCTTGTCCTGATTACATGGGTGTAGGCCAGGCGGATCTTCTTGAATGTGATAACCGCCCCTCCCATAAGATCACCCACAAAGTATTTCTTATCCACACTGCGACTTGATCTGAAGCTGTTGCCGTCCAGGAAGATATTCCTGCCGATCGCCCTGCCTTCAACTCCCGCAAAGAGGTACCACCCAAAATAATTTGTGGGCACAAAAAAATTGCTGCCGGCCATGCTCGGGCTGATTAAAGGCGGCCCATAATCCTGCGGCAGTTCAGATCCCACCCTGAAAATGCCGCCTAAAGCCACATGGGTGAATATATTGCCCACAGAACCGCCGATGTAGGGAGAAAAATCAATACCCAATCCAGCCAGCCTGACAATCTCCCTTTGCGCCTTCCATTTGCGCTGATAGGAAAGACTCAGCCCGGGCTCGGTCTTGAGTTGAGTGTGCCAGCCCCTGGGTTTGGGTGAGCTAATGATGCTGTGAACGGTTTTCTGGGATTGTTCGGCCATGGAGTGCCGCCCGACAATACCCAGAGTTATCTGAAACTGATCCAGTCTGGAACCTGTGTCCGAGCTGACCTCCATGGTTGTATACAGCCAACCGGCATAAGGGCGCTCGTTTTCGGGCGGGTTTTTCTGGGTGATATCGTCGGAAGTAAACATGCTCTGGCCGATCTGAAGGCCAAAGCGCTTCTTGCCATGCTCCGGGAAAAAGGGGATCAAGTCCAAGTTGCGCCGGAATATTCCGGGCAGTCTTTCCTCGGCCCAGAGGGTCGAAAGTCGAACCCCGCTTGTATAACGCTTATCAGTGTTGGCAAAAAGATCATTTTCAATGCTCAGGCTGTAATAGACACCTTGGGGGGAAGAAGCAGCCTCTTCCGCGTGTGATGGAAGGGCCATAAGAAAGACCAAACATATCAAAGACAGAGGACAGAAGATAGGACGAAAATGATATCTGTGTTGCATGAATCCCATGTTCAATAAGGGTATTACATCGATTTTTAGCATCTTGTACATGATTTTGGCGATAACTGGTGTCCGGCGGTGCGGCACCCAACGAAAGAGGCCCGAATCTCTAATCAAATGTGGCAGGTTTACCACAAGCCCAATAAATGAAAGTGCAGGCCGGGGTTTATGGTAACACAGTCTTTCGCCAATTGCTCCATCTTCTTGAACGAAACGAGTCCGGTCCCATTGAGGGAAACGGCTTCCGCCCCAAGCGCCGCTACCGCGTTTTAGATCGCCGGGGCGACTTGTCGCCATGATGTTTGCACATCTCACCGACCGCTCAAGCCTGCGCCCTTCTCCCTGCCTTTAAGTCAAAAACCCGACACATCCCCCTACAATCCAGCTAGTTTCCATCCAGAAATGGTCTTTTTTGCCAATCTCGGCGTCAATCTGCGAGGTTGCTTGTGCGGCGTACTTCAG
>JAWLEX010000178.1:0-4882 GCA_041685835.1 Desulfatiglandales bacterium | reverse complement strand
AATCAAGAGGTTGCGCGGAGGCGTACTGAAGTACGCCGCACAAGCAACCTCGCAGATTGACGCCGGGATTGGCAAAAAAGACCATTTCTGGATGGAAACTTGTTATAATTCTGCCTCCAAGGTAAACCTTAAGGGCACAGCCTTCTGATTTGAATGGGTTGAATGCTGTATTTCGCTTGAGTCCGATCAGGAGGGTGATTTTTCTGATTACCTTTTTCATTTCCTCCAATACAGGATTCCCCCTATTTACCGTGGAGGTCACGCGGTATAAATTTGAATTTTAAGTCTCACTTTCTTCAGGATTTTTCATGGTAAATGAGGGCAATGTCCATATAGGGACGTCCGGGTGGCAGTACGGCCACTGGAAAGGACCGTTTTATCCTGAAGACCTTTCCGCCTCCGATTATTTGGCTTATTATGCTGAGCGATTTCACACCGTTGAAATTAACAACTCCTTTTATCAACTGCCGAAGAAGGAAACGCTGCGCCAATGGCGGAGCAAGGCTCCTCGGAATTTCATCTTCAGCTTCAAGGCAAATCGTTACATTACACACATGAAGAAACTGAAAGACCCTGCCTCCTCCCTTTCCCGCATGCTGCAGGTCGCCCCTTCCTTGGGCGGTAAGCTGGGCCCCATTCTGTTTCAATTGCCGCCCAAGTGGCGGTTCGACCCGGAGAGATTCTTCGATTTCCTCGAGTCTCTCCCTTCGAAATATCGATACGCCTTTGAATTGAGGGATCCCAGCTGGCTGGATCATCGAGCCTATGAGGCGCTTAAGGAAGTAGGGGCCGCCCTTTGCATTTATGAATTTGCAGGGCGGACATCCCCAAAGGAAATCACCGCAGATTTCGTATATATCCGGCTCCATGGCCCCGAAGCTGTGCCCTACAAGGGGCAGTATCCCACAAAGACACTTTCAGGGTGGGCCGGTGCCATTTCCGCTTGGTCGGAACAAGGGCGCGATGTTTTCTGTTATTTTGACAATGATGAGGCCGGTTATGCGGCGCAGGATGCCCTCAGGCTTCAGAAAATGCTGAGGAGCGGGTGAACAATGACTGTACTCAACAATGAGGTGGCCGGAATATTCAGCCGGATGGCCGATCTCCTGGAAATAGAATCCGACAATGTCTACCGGATCCGCGCATACCGGAATGCTGCAAGGACCATCGCCGGCCTGCCCCGGAGTGTCTCGGACATGGTCGAATCCGGAGAATCCCTGGACGACCTTCCTGGAATCGGCAAGGACCTGGCGGGCAAGATCCAGGAAATAGTCGAGACAGGTACCCTGTCCCAGCTCGAGGAGCTCGAGAAGCAGACACCCCCGGAAGTGAGCGAACTCATGAAAATTCCGGGCCTGGGAGGCAAGAGGGTCGCCGTCTTGCACCGGGAACTGGGCGTGTCCGGTGTTGAAGACCTGAGGGAAAAAGCGCGAAAAGGCCTAATAAGGGACCTTGAAGGTTTCGGGAAGAAAACAGAAAAAAACATTTTGCGGGAAATCGAGGAAGCCGGGAATGACGAGGGCAGAATCAACATATTTGAGGCGGAAGAGAACGCGGAAGACCTGTTGAAGCATCTCAAAAAAACCAAAGGCATCAAGGACATCATGGTTGCCGGGAGTTACCGCAGGAGGAAGGAGACAGTGGGCGACCTGGACATCCTGGTTTCGTGCCGGAAAGATTCCGGGATCATTCAGGCCTTAAATAAATACGATAAGGTGAAGCGGGTTGTTTCCACCGGGAAGACCAAGTCCACCGTGATCCTGCAGTCAGGCCTTCAGGTAGACCTGCGTAAAGTTCCTGCCGTGTCCTACGGGGCAGCCCTGCATTATTTTACAGGGTCAAAGGCCCATAATATCGCAGTCCGAAGGCTCGGAGTAAAAAAAGGGCTGAAGATCAACGAGTACGGTGTATTCAAGGGAGATGAGCGAATTGCGGGACAAAAGGAAGAGGATGTCTACCGCCAGGTGGATCTACCTTACATCGAGCCTGAATTGCGGGAGAACGATGGAGAAATAGAAGCGGCGCAAAAAGGCAGACTTCCCAAGCTGGTTACCCTTGATGATCTTTGCGGGGATCTCCATGTCCATACCAAAGAAACGGACGGGCACAATACCCTGGTGGAAATGGCCGAGGCGGCCGGGAAAAAAGGATACGAGTACCTGGCTGTAACGGAGCATTCAAAGCGGGTCACCATGGCCCGGGGGTTTGATGCCCGGAAACTGGAGGAGCAGATAAAGGTCATAGAGGAGATGAACGAGAAGCTCGAGGGCGTTACCCTTCTCAAAGGCATTGAGGTGGACATCCTCAAGGATGGGTCTCTGGACCTGCCGGATGGCATTCTCAGGGAACTGGACGTGGTTGTCTGTGCCGTCCACTATGATCGTAAGCTTTCGAAAGAAGAGATGACAGGGCGGATTATGAAAGCCATGGACAACCCTAATTTCAATATCCTGGCCCACCCTACGGGGAGGTTGATCAACGAGCGGGCTCCATACGAAGTGGACCTGAAAAAAGTCGTGGAAAAGGCCAAGGAAACGGGGTGTTTTCTGGAAATCAACGCGCACCCCGACCGGCTCGATCTTTGCGATCGGCACTGCAGGATGGCCAAAGAGGCGGGGGTGAAGCTGGTTATTTCCACGGACGCCCACAGCACCTCGGACCTCGCATTCATGCGATTCGGCGTAGACCAGGCCAGGCGGGGCTGGTTGGAGGCTGAGGACGTAGTAAACACAAGACGCCTCAACGACCTAAGGGAGCTTCTGAAAAGGTGAACACGACTACCTGGCCGGCCTTCGTTTCACCGGTGAGGTATATGCCGTACCTCTGCTGAAGCACGTCATGGAGAAAGGAAAAAGGTTTCGGGATCCGGGTTCTCTGGAAGCGGGCCGGGAACGGTTCGCAGGAAATACGGAGCAGAGGTGAGACAAAGGAAGAACAGGATTGGTGATATGGAAAACTGGAAGAAAGACATCGGCCCACCCCAATGGCAAAGAATACTGCTGTTCGCGCTGATTTCATTCATGATCCTTTACTTTTTCTTGCCCTACGCCCCGGTGCGGCATCTCGATATTTCTTATACCCAATTCAAGAAACTGGTACAGGAGGACAAAGTCGAAGAAGTTACCTTTCAAGGGGGGGTGATCAGTGGCCGGTTCGACAGTCCCCTTACCGAGGACCTGAGGGTCCTGGAAGAAGACCAAGACGTGACAGCTTACGAGTCGTTCAAGACCATAAAACCTGACCTGGAGGATAAAGGACTTCTCGCCTTGCTCGAGGACAAGGAAGTTGGTATCCATGCGGAATTGGAGCGAGAGAATTGGTGGAGAATGATTTTCGTGGGGCTCCTTCCGTGGCTGATTATTGTCGGCTTGCTTGTTTATTCTGCGAGAAGATTCCAGGCCGGAATGGGAGGAGGAGGCGGCGGATTTTTCGGCGTTGGGAAGTCCAAGGCAAAACTCTATAGGAGGGAGACAAGTACGGTAGGCTACCAGGATGTGGCGGGATTGGTGAATACCAAGAAGGAGCTCCAGGAGGTCGTGGATTTCCTGAAGGATCCAGGCAGATATAAGAGCCTTGGAGGCGAACTGCCCAAAGGGATTCTCCTGGCAGGTCCTCCCGGTACGGGCAAGACACTTATGGCACAGGCAACTGCAGGGGAAGCGGGCGTTCCCTTTTACAGCATCAGTGGATCCGAATTCATCGAAATGTTTGTGGGAGTGGGGGCTTCACGGGTCAGGGATATGTTTTCCCGGGCAAAAAAGGAAGCGCCGGCGATTATTTTCATCGACGAGCTGGACTCCATCGGCCGGGTGCGCGGCACCGGCGTGGGCGGAGGCCACGACGAACGAGAACAGACCCTCAACCAGATCCTTTCTGAAATGGACGGGTTTTCCCCTCATCAGTCGGTCGTGGTGCTGGCCGCCACAAACCGGCCGGATGTGCTCGATCCCGCCTTGACCCGGCCTGGAAGGTTCGACCGCCGGGTTGCGCTGGATCTGCCCCAGAAGAAAGCGCGCAAAGAAATCCTTGGAGTGCATACGCAAAAAGTGCCGCTGGGAGAAGATGTGGATCTGGATCTTGTTGCCAGAAAGACTGCAGGATTTTCCGGTGCCGATCTGAAGAACCTGGTCAACGAAGCCGCCCTGCTTGCAGCTAGAAAACAAAATAAGGTTGTGGATAAGGAAGATTTTGATGAAGCTAGAGATAAAATAGTAATGGGTATTGCAAAAGAAAATGTAATGATGAATGAAGACAGGGAAACCATCGCCTATCATGAGGCGGGGCACGCTCTCATGGCAAAGCTGCTGCCGGAGGCGGATCCCCTGGAAAAGGTAAGCATCATTCCCAGAGGAAGGTCGCTGGGTGCGACAGAGCAAATCCCCGAGGAAGATCGACGCACCTTGACCCGCAATTATCTTCTCAACCGTATTTCCATCATCCTGGGCGGAAGGGTAGCGGAGAAGCTTGCCAGGGGGGATGTATCCTCAGGGGCGGGGGACGATCTGAAAAACGCGACCGAGCTTGCACGCCGCATGATTTGCCAGTGGGGAATGAGCGAAAAACTCGGTCCCGTGACTTTTCGCCAGGGAGAGCCACACCCCTTTTTGGGCAGGGAAATGGCTCAACCCAAGGATTTCAGCGAGAGAACGGCTCAGATCATCGATGAAGAAATCCGTTCCGTGGTTCGGGATATGGAGAAAAAGGCCGAGAAAGAATTATCCGCTCACCGCGAGCAGCTGGACATTCTGGCCCGAGAACTCATCGATCGTGAGACGCTGGACAAAGATGAAATCGAAGAACTCCTTGACCTGCATGCACAGGAGAAACAGAAAACACAACCGGGCAATCAAAATGAATCATAACTTCTACACACATTGAAAAA
>JAWLEX010000177.1:0-4911 GCA_041685835.1 Desulfatiglandales bacterium | reverse complement strand
ATGACGCTGGTAGCTCGGACGCCGCCCGGGGTAAACGGTAATCCGTTTTACCTTGTGATCCGCACTGTCCGAAAGTATCTCGTAAAAACCCCAGGGGCGTTGGTCCTCTCTTTTCACCTGTTCAATGATTTTCATCATAGACCCCTACATAACCGGCAACCATGCGGCCCCACGCCGAACCCGCATTCCAAAGCAGGCTCAATGCAGTTCCATGCCGATATTCAAGGCATACTGCAGTATGACATAGGCCAGGTAGATGCCCAGCAGCCAGAAACCCTGCCAGCGCCTGAACTCACCGCTCCTGTTAATAAAGATAAAAACTCGGAACGAATATAAAACTATCAGCATTGTCGGGAAGTGAAAGTAAAAGAAGTTGGGCGGGACAGCCAGGGGTCGGGACGCCGCGGCCGCACCGATGACAAACAGGCAGTTGAGCACATCGGCACCGACAATGTTGCCGACTGTAATCTCCGGATGCCCCTTGCGAACGGATGTGACCGCCGTCATCAATTCCGGCAGGGATGTTCCAAGGGCCACCAGGGTGGCGGCTATCACGTCATCCGGCACCCCGATGCGCCAGGCGATCTGGGAAGCACTGGGAACCAGGACCCTGGCAGCGCCTACCACCATAATCAACCCTCCGATGACGCAAGT
Source organism: Desulfatiglandales bacterium (assembly GCA_041685835.1). Lineage (GTDB taxonomy): Bacteria > Desulfobacterota > DSM-4660 > Desulfatiglandales > HGW-15 > JAIPEI01. Next base: position 4,257 of record JAWLEX010000177.1, on the reverse strand, counting down.
CCAGCACACCCCAAGGCTCATAAACCGGGTTTTTTCATCACCCTCGTCCATTTCTTTGGAAATTGGAAGCAAGGTATTGCTTTGTCGGGCCCACATGTAGGTCAAGTACATATAGGCGCCCAGCAATAAAAGAAAAAGCACCCCCACCCAGCGGTGAATCACCGGTTGGCTGCCGGAGGACGTCATCAAAGCCACAACACTGATCAGGACAAGCAGTGTGGCCGACCCCACTTGCACGCATCCGGTACGATTGAGAATGAAACGATTTATCGGCACCGCCGCCAGAACGCAGGTCAGGCCGAAGACCAGCCCGGTATCGGCGATAATGGAGCCGACACCGTTACCAAGCGCCAGACCGGGGTTGCCCATGAAGGCCGCCATTACAGAGACAAAGGCCTCCGGCATGGTGGTGCCCAGGGAAATAATGGTCGCGCCGATGACAATCTTGGGAAGGCCGGTCCGCTCCGCGAGCTGGACCACCCCATCGATCATCCAGTCCGCACCCTTGGAGAGTACGGCGATGGAGAGGGCAATAAGCCCGATCAGAATGAGGGTGGGAAGTCCGGCCACTAGATTGTCCAGCACTGCCTCATCTCCAATCCTGCCTCCTGCCTGTCGTGAAAACGGGCGGGAATCATCATCGATCAAGTATCAGGGTTCAAACAAAAGAAAAAAGAGCCCAATGCCTGTTTCTCCTAGGGTATAGTACGCCGCAGATCAATTCCGAATTTCTTGATCCGGTTCCACACAGTCACTCGAGACACACCGAGCAAACGGGCAGCTTCGGATTGATTTCCGCCCGACCTTCTCAAAGCATCTGTGAGCTCCCTTTTTCTGATCTCACCGGTATCGACCACGATTTGCCGAGAGGTCTTGCCCGTTTCTTGGGCGCGGAAAATATTGGGCGGGAGGTGATGGGGCTGGATCAGGGATTCATGGCATGCGACAAATGCGTATTCAAAGGCACTCTTAAGCTCTCTGACATTACCCGGCCAATCGTGGATCATCAAAAAAGACATGGCCTCGTTGCTGATGCCACGGATCGCCTTACTGCTCTTCATCTGCGCCCTTCTGAAGAAGGCATCGGCGAGCAGAGGAATGTCCTCGACCCGCTCTTTTAGCGCCGGCAACCTTATGGGAATAACGTTGATCCTGAAGAACAGATCGTTCCGGAACAGGCCTTCATCCACAAGCGCTTTCAACTCCTTATTCGTCGCACTGATAATGCGGACATTCACCTGGATAGGCCTGTTGTCCCCCACCCGCTCAACGACCTTTTCTTCGAGCACCCGGAGCAGCTTGACCTGGGTGGAAAGCGGCAGGTCACCGATTTCGTCCAAGAATATGTCTCCCCCTCGAGCCGACTCAAACCTTCCTTCCCTGGATCGGTACGCTCCGGTGTACGCGCCCTTCACGTGTCCGAACAATTCGCTTTCCAGAAGAGATTCATGCAGGGCCGCGCAATTCACCTTCAAAAACGGCTTCCGTTTGCGCGTTCCCGTTTCATGGATTGCTCTGGCGACAAGCTCCTTGCCGGTTCCGCTTTCACCATAAATAATCACAGGGGCATCGGACTCCGCAGCGTTGGCGATAAGATCGAAAACCTTTTGCATGGGTGGAGAAGTCCCTATCATTCCACAGAAACCTTCCTCCAAAAGAAGCTGCCGCTGGAACGCGTTGATCTGATGATCTTTTTGAACGAGTTCTGTGACATCGGTCAAGATTTCCACCGCACCGATGACTTCTCCCTCCGAATCACGGAGAAGAGAGGCGTTCTTCAGAACATGAATGTTTTCCCCGTCTTTCCTCAGCAGGGAACATCCGCGCATTTTGAGACTTCCCGTCTTGAACAGAGCGCACCAGTGCTCTCCCTGTGCATCCCGGGCAATTTCACAAACATCGCAGTTCAATGCCGAGCAGGGCCGGCCCACCAAATCTTTACTATTGTAGCCGGTAATCGTTTCAATAGCCTGATTGACGAAGACAATCACTCCGGCCCGATCGACGACCATCAATCCATCCTGGATCGTGTCCACCACGGTTTTCCAATAAGTGTTCAGTTCCTGTTCAAACATGATCAGCCTATTAACTTAACAGTTGTTAATTGACTTTAACAGAAATCGCTTACCGGAGCAAATGAAAACCCGATGGATCAATCCCCTGGCGACCACTTTCCAGGCATTTATTCCTCCATATCTGCTCTCATTTTTCTGGCATACCTTGTGCTGAAGAAAAAAACAGGAGCAGGATGATATTATTCATCTATCAAAAAGGAGGCTGTCATGGAAGGTGTGCAGAAAGTAGAGGTGCAGGATTGCTAAAGTAATCCTGATGGAGTCGTAAAAAGCTCGGAAGTGAATCATCTTCCATTGTAATTTCAAATTGTTATGGGCTTGCCAGCGGCTGTCGAGCGGGTTTTTGCACGGCCGTCAATTTTAAAATTGGAAATCAAAGTGACGCATGTTCTTGATCTGAGAGGACTGATCCTCCCTCTGACTTTGCTCAAGATTACCCAGGGGTTGAGGAAGATGGGAACCGGAGAAAAGATGGAGATCATTGGAACGGATCCCGATACCCGAAGAGATCTACTGAGGGTTTTAGGGACCTCTCCTTGTGAAGTCTTGTCCGTTCGTGATGAAAACGATTATTATCTCGTCCTCCTGAAAAAGGGAACAGCAAAGGCGGTGTAAAAAGCAGAGAGCCGGGGCACCTTGATCCTTGTTTCCGGCAAGAGAGGTATGCCATGGCATTGCATTTCAAAATCACTGCTCACCAAAACTCGGACAACCTTCACCTGAGGCTGGACGGGGTTTTTGACGGAAGCTCCGCCCACAAACTCCTTGCTACGCTTGAAACACGCTGCCGCTTTTCTTCAAGAGCCTTCATCCACACAAACGGCTTGCGACAAGTAGAGCCATTCGGGTTGTCCGTGTTTCACGCCAATCTGAACAGTCTGAAGCAGGGAAGGAGATGCCGGCCCCTGGTCTTTACCGGGGATCATGCCTGCGAGTTAGCCCCTGACGAGAGCAAAGGCAGAATTTTGCGCTGAGCTTGGAGCCGGGGCATCCGCCCTCGCAGTTCCAAGGAGTTATGGCCTTGCCGGCGGCGGCTGAGAGGAAACGCATTACAAGTTGAACTTATCTTTATTAAAGAGTATTCCTGGTTATGTCTCTGAGCGTTTCCAACTTTATCGGGGGTGGCCAAATGGGAGAAAAGAACGCAGACCTGCCCGGCGACCTGGGGAGTCAAAAAGGTCTCCAAAATGCCTATTTCTGCAATTTCGTTATAGAAAGCTTGCCGGTCGCCGTAATAACCGTTACCCCGCAAAGGATAATAACCACCTTCAACTCCTGGGCCAGAGCACTGACCGGTTATTCCGAAAAAGAGGCTTTGGGTCACTACTGCGGCGACCTCTTGCAAGGGGGCATGTGTAAAGTAAATTGCCCATTACAAACAGCTATTTATAAACGTCAACCCGTCCTGCGAACAGAAACCACCATCCAAAGCAAGTCCGGAGAAACCATTCCTGTCAGAATGCACACGGCAGCCCTGTTGGACAATGAGGGCGGCCTGATCGGCGCTGTGGAGGCCTTTCAGGATATTTCTTCTCTCAAGGCCATGGAGCGTGAAAGGGAGAACCTCATTTCCATGTTCGCCCATGACATGAAGTCTTCACTCTCGATTATCGGCGGATTCGCGCTACGACTATGCAAGAAGACAGCGGATTTGAATGAGGAAAAACAGGGCGACTATCTTAATATCATCCAGAAAGAGGTCAACAGTCTCGATTCTCTCGTCACCGACTTCCTTGAATTCGCACGTCTGCAGACCGGCGAACTGAAACTCAATTTTGAGGCCACTTCCCTGGATAAGGAATTTATGGAACTCTTCGACGCCTATCAATCAAGGGCTATGCAATCGGGCATCAAACTGGAACTGGATAATGAAAAAAGTCTGCCGATAATTGAGGCAGACCCCAAACGGCTGAGGAGGGCCTTTACAAATCTGCTGGATAACGCCTTTAAATTCTCGACAGAAGGAGGGACCATAACCATATCCATAAAGGAGACGGATCGGGAGGTCCTGATAAGCATTATCGACGAAGGGCGAGGCATTGATCCTGAAGACCTCCCATTTATTTTTGAAATCTTCCGCCGCGGAAAAACCGTCGGCAAAAAGACAGGCGAGGGGATAGGCCTCGCGACCGTGAAAGCCATTGTGGAAGGCCATGGAGGGAAAGTGACTGTCAGGAGTAAG
>JAWLEX010000176.1:0-4936 GCA_041685835.1 Desulfatiglandales bacterium | reverse complement strand
CTATCCTTGATAAAGAGGTCGTAGAATACGAGCAGGCCTATTTCCTCGAGTAAGGCTGCTATAAAGGCCTCTTCCGGATGGACAGAGCGGAGGCGCGTGGCCAGGGCCTTTGCGATTAAGGCACGATAGAGGGAAATTCTCCAAAACTTCTCATAATCCATGGGCCCTTTTCTGCCCATGGGGAAGGTGTCCCGAAGGGAGATTGACAGGGCCATCATCCTTACCCTGTCAAAACCTATCTTGACAATGGCCTGGGTCAGCGTGCCCACAGGCAGGCCGGTCTTGAAAAAGGAGCTGTTGGCGAGCTTGAGGAGTCTTGCCGCCAGAGAGGGATCGCGCTCGATAACCCCGGCGAGCCTCACGGCAGGGACGGCATCTTGCGATGCCAGCTCAACCGCCTCCATGGCCACAGGCGAAAGGGAGGGCAAGTTGTATCCGGCGGCGATTGCGCCCCTTATTTTGTCTACACCGTCATCCATATTCGGACTTCTTCAGGCCTGAATTCAGGCTGGTTACAAGGTTGTGTCGGAAGGTCTTTTTACAGTTTGATATATCCCCTGGCAAATTATATTGTCAATGCCGGTCATCTGAGGAATCTTGACGGCGTCGCAAAAAGCCCTAAAACGACATGCTTCGTCACCCCTTTGAAAAACGGGGTCCAGCTAAATCGGTAAGTTCTGGATTCCGGCGTTCGCCGGAATGACGCGCGAGGGACTTTTAAGAGGCCATCAATCTTGTATTGGCATTGGATGGTTTCCTTTAAAAACGTATAATGCATGAATCCCATGGAGTATAGTATACTTCGGCACGGGGATTGCATCGACGCTTACACCTAACTCGTGCCACACACTTGACTTTTCCCTGAACATGTGGGTATTTCCCAATCATGCGCATCGCGATCCTATCCGACATTCACGGCAACCTCGAGGCCTTTCAAGAGGTCCTTCTCGATCTTGACCAGCAGAGGGTGGACGGGGCGGTCTCGCTGGGGGACAACGTGGGATATGGTCCTGAGCCTGAGCGGGTCGTCCGGCTCCTTCAACAGCGGGTAATACCATCGGTCATGGGAAACCATGAGTGGGGGTTGACAGACCCTGTCAACCGGGACTGGTTCAACCCCATGGCTCGTCTGGCCCTGGAGCGGACCGAGGAACTCCTGTCCGAGGAGAGCCTTGCCTACTGCCGGTCTCTTCCGATCTACTGGATGGAGGGAGCGTGCCGGTTCGTGCACGGATGTCCGCCGGACGATGTGGTGACCTACCTGTTTCACCTCTCCATTAAAGAACAGGAAGCCCTGCTTCGCGGCATGCAGGAGAGGATCTGCTTTGTGGGACACACCCATGACCTGCTCCTGCTTGACCTGGGACCTGAAGGCCTCTCAGTGCGGAAACTAGGCCCCGGCCTGCACGAGATGAATGAAGAAGGGCCGTGGCTGGTCAATGCCGGAAGCGTCGGGCAGCCCCGGGACGGGGACAACCGGGCCAAGTACTTGATCTGGGAGCCGGATAACCGAATTCTCGAGGCACGGTTCATTCCCTACGATATCCGCAAGACCGCCGAGGCTATCGTGGCGGCCGGAATCCCCCGGGTGTATGCTGATCGATTGTGGTGATCCGGATTCGTCCATGGCTTCTCTTACTCCGCCACAGCAATTTCGAGCAGTTCCCTTTATATGCCCTTGAAGTTTTTCTGAGAGAGGAAAATCCGGTGGTTTCCATCCGGAAACGGCTGTTTTCCAAAACCCCTGCGTCAATCTGCGGAATGGCCCTTGCGCTCCCGGGGGCCCCACCCGAAGGGAGGGGGCTGATTCATCCTTCAGGGTGCGAAGAAAAATATTTCATTTATGAATTGGAAACTTGCCACCGCCCTGAGTTTGATTTATGGATGGGCACCTGCTGGGACTCATCCGTGCGATGTACGATTCCTTGGAAAAAGGTGTAGAATTCTTTCTCCGTCATGGTTATAATAATCGTTTAGGCCTTTTGAGCAGGCTTTCCCTCGCCCGAAAAATTGGGCGCAGGGCCGATTCATCCGACACTGTCAACGACCTAGAAAGGATTGCCTCCATTGAACCCGTTTTACAAGAACCTGGCCCTCTGGCTGGTCATCAGTCTTATGATGGTGATGTTGTTCCAGATCTTCAACCAGCCTGAGCGAGGACGCATTGATATCGGCTACAGTGAGTTCCTGAGCATGTTGGAAAACGAGAATGTGCTCAAGGTTACCATCCAGGGGGACCACATTTCAGGGGAGTCCACTCAGGGCCCCTTCAAGACCTATGCGCCCAAGGACCCGGAGCTGATCAAGCTTCTGAGGAACAAGGGCGTCCAGATCATGGCAAAGCCCCAGGAAGACGGTTCCTGGTTTCAGGTCTTTCTCTCCTGGGTCCCCATGCTGCTCCTGATCGGGGTGTGGATTTTTTTCATGCGCCAGATGCAGGTGGGCGGGGGAAAGGCCCTTTCCTTCGGCAAGAGCAAGGCGAGACTCATGTCCGAATACCAGGAAAAGGTCACGTTCGAGGATGTGGCGGGCATTGAAGAGGCAAAGGAGGAACTCCATGAAATCATCGAGTTCCTCCGTGATCCAAAACGGTTCACCCGTCTGGGAGGAAGAATCCCCAAGGGCGTCCTGCTCATGGGTTCCCCAGGCAGCGGCAAGACCCTTCTGGCCCGTGCCATCGCCGGAGAAGCCGGAGTCCCGTTTTTCAGTATCAGCGGTTCGGATTTCGTTGAGATGTTTGTGGGTGTGGGGGCGTCCCGTGTCCGGGATCTCTTTGTCCAGGGCAAGAAGAACGCGCCCTGCATCATCTTCATAGACGAGATAGACGCCGTGGGCAGGCACAGGGGCGCCGGACTGGGGGGAGGCCATGACGAACGGGAGCAGACCCTCAACCAGCTCCTCGTGGAAATGGACGGCTTCGAGTCCAACGAGGGCGTCATACTGATTTCCGCCACCAACCGGCCCGACGTTCTCGACCCCGCGCTTATGCGGCCGGGCCGGTTTGACAGGCAGGTTGTAGTGCCGGTCCCGGACATCAAGGGCCGCGAAGGGATCCTGAAGGTGCACGCCCGGAAGACCATCGTTTCAGATAACGTAGATATGCATGTCCTGGCCCGTGGCACCCCGGGCTTCACCGGCGCGGACCTGGAGAACATGGTCAACGAAGCCGCGCTGATGGCCGCTAGACGGAATAAAGAGCAGGTGGAGATGGTTGACTTTGAGGATGCCAAGGACAAAGTCATGATGGGCACCGAGAGGAAGACCATGATCATCAGCGAGGAAGAGAAGAAGACCACCGCCTATCATGAAGGCGGGCATGCGCTGGTGGCCAAGCTTATCCCCAACGCGGATCCCATCCACAAGGTTACCATTATTCCCCGGGGCCGGGCCCTCGGCCTCACCCAACAGCTTCCCATGGACGAGAAGCACACCTATTCCAAGGACTACCTTTTGAGCAATATCTCCATCCTCATGGGCGGAAGGATCGCGGAGATGCTTGTTTTGGGCATTCAGACCACCGGCGCGGGTAATGACATCGAACGGGCATCTGAAATGGCCCGCAAGATGGTGTGCGAGTATGGAATGAGCGAGAATCTCGGCCCCCTGACCTTCGGCAAGAAGGATGAACAGATCTTTCTCGGCCGCGAGATCGCACAGCACCGGGATTACAGCGAGGAAACCGCTCAGAAGATAGACGCCGAAGTCCGCGCGATCGTGACCGGGGCTTACGACAGGACCACTAAGCTTATTCAGGACAACATAGAAACCCTGCATAGGCTTGCAGCCGCCCTTTTGGAACAGGAGACCCTGGACAGCAAGCAACTGGAAGCCATCGTCTCAGGAGAGGATTCCGGCGAAAACCCGGGTCAAAAAGACACAGAGGAGGCACCCGAGGCGTGAACGAAGCGCCAATCTATGCCCTGGACTGCTCGAACCACCGGCTCAAACTGGGTCCTCGCACCCTGGTGATGGGCATTCTTAACGTGACCCCGGATTCCTTTGCCGACGGCGGCCGTTTTTTTCCCAGGGAACGGGCCGTTGAACACGGCCTGGCCATGGCCTCAAACGGGGCGGATATAATCGACGTTGGCGGAGAATCCACGCGCCCTTTCTCAGAATCGGTCCAGCCGGATAAGGAGATGGATCGGGTTATCCCCGTGATCGAGGCCCTTTCAGGCGAGCTGGACGTCCCCATCAGCATCGACACCACCAAAGCTGAGGTGGCCAGGGCGGCCCTTGCTGCCGGTGCGAGCCTGTTGAACGATGTGAGCGCCCTTCGTTTCGATCCGGACATGGCGGGGTTGGCCGCCGAGAGCCGGGTCCCGGTGGTGCTCATGCATATGAAGGGAAAGCCCCGTGACATGCAGGAGGCCCCCGAGTACAGTGACCTTATCGGCGAAATAATCTTGTTCCTCAAGGAAGCGATCCAGCGTGCGGTGGAGGCCGGCGTCCGAAGGGAGCAGATACTCATAGATCCCGGGATCGGATTCGGCAAGACCTTTGATCACAACCTTCAGATCATCCGGGAGCTGGACCGGTTTTCAGTCCTCGGGCGGCCCGTGGTCCTGGGCTGTTCGCGCAAGGCCTTCATCGGTCACATCCTGGGAAAAGGACCCGACGATCGGGACGCCGGAACTCTGGGCGCGGTAGCGGCCGGCGTGATGAAAGGTGCTCACATAGTCAGGGTCCACAACGTGTCCATGACCGTTGACGCGGTCCGGATCATGGATGCTGTCAAACGGGGAAGCGTCGACTTCGCCGGGTAGCAACCAGCTGGTGCCCATCCAGAAACGCTTTTTGGGCGCTAGCAAGTTTCCAATCCAGAAATGAGGATTTATTGTCAAGATCAAGGACCATTCCGCAGGATAGCGGAATGGGACGCCCGTCAGGGCGCCCGAAGGGCGAGGGCCATGGATGGCCCGAGTCAAATCAAGGG
>JAWLEX010000002.1:0-69614 GCA_041685835.1 Desulfatiglandales bacterium | reverse complement strand
AAAAGCGTTTCTGGATGGGCACAAGGTAAGTATCTGTAGCATCCATTTCCCGGGTTTTCAAGCAGACACCGGCACCGGCACCGATCACCGCTTATATTGAATCTTGTGGTCAAGCGCGGTTCATGATAATAAAACCGTGCGCTGTAACGCATGCGCACAAGGCGGTGACAATGCCATGATCCTGGAACAAGTCAAGGAAGTCCTGAAGATCGAGGCCCAGGCGATCCTGGATCTGGTGGACCGGGTGGGCCCGGAGTTCGAAAAGGCCGTCCAAATGATCCTTGAATCCAAAGGCCGGGTCATTCTGACAGGCATGGGGAAATCCGGCCTGGTCGCCCGGAAAATATCGGCGACCCTTAACAGCACCGGGACCCCGTCCCTGTTCCTCCATCCGGCCGAGGCCATTCACGGCGACCTGGGCATGGTGACGCGCGACGATATAGTCGTAGCCATTTCCAACAGCGGCCATACCGCCGAAATCAACAACCTGCTCCCGATTCTCAAACGAATGAAGGCAAAAATCATTTCCATGACCGGCGGGCTCGACTCCATCATGGCAAGGGAGAGCGACGTGACAATCGATGTGGGTGTGGAACGGGAGGCCTGCCCCATGGGCCTTGCCCCCACGGCGAGCACAACGGCCGCCCTGGCCATGGGAGACGCCCTTGCGGTCGTCCTGATCCACAGCCGCCGCTTCGACCAGCAGGACTTCCGAAAGTTCCACCCAGGAGGGAGCCTTGGCGAACGCCTCTCAACGAAAGTGAAAGAGGTGATGCTCACGAACGACAACATCCCTGTGGTCTTTGTGACGGACGACTTTGCTGAAGTGATACGGGTAATAAACGCCAAGCACCTGGGCGCGACCCTGGTGGTGAATGAAGAAGGGCAACTGGCCGGCATTATAACGGACGGTGATCTGCGGCGGGTTATGGCCCGGGGGGATGACATCCGAAACCTGAAGGCGGAGGATTTAATGTCCTCGACCCCCAAGACCGTTCACGAAGACCAGTCCGCCGCGGAAGCACTTGCCCTTATGGAGATGTTCGCCATAACCCTTTTGGCCATCCTGGACAACCGCAAGCACATTCGCGGAGTGGTGCACCTTCACGACCTTCTGGGAAGAGAGGATTTTAGGCTCAATGGCGGATTCAACGTGTCCCAGAGGCCTGATCGCCGACCTGATCACGCCGATCGGCCCTAACGGCGCCGTGGACAGGCCCGGCCTCGACCGGATCCTGGACAGGGTTCTTCAGCACGTTCAGGGGGTTCTTCTCTGCGGCCCTGACGCCGGGGAGGGGGCCGCCCTGGGGCAGTCCCAACGTCTCGACGTGCTCCTGTCCGCCATAAATCGGGTCAACGGATGCGTACCTCTGATAATATGGATCACCTGCAACACTCAGGAAGAGACCTGCTCCATGCTCGAGGTGCTGGAGAAGGGGGTAGAGAAGGAAGGATACACCGGGCAGATCTTCTGGCTGGACACGCCTCTTGTCTACCACAGCAACCGGGGCCTGCCTCAGCACTTAAAAGACCTGGCCTCCTTTTCTTCCAGGCCGATCATCCTTTTCAACGACCCGGAACGGGTTAAGCGGGTGGCCGGCCCCTTGAAGCGGGGTAACATCCGCACCGCCATACTGAAAGAGACGGCGCTCGTGGAAGGTGTGAGCGGACTGATCTTTCGGGGTGCCCTGGACCGGGCTCGAAACTACCAGAAGGCCGTACGGTTTAGAAGCGGTTTCCCGCTCTACGACGGCGATGAGGGCCAGTTCCTTTCCCATCCCAGCCGTCACGGTGTCCTTTCCGCCGGGGTCAACCTGGCCCCGGCCGCCTGGCAGCGGATCACGGCCTCTTCACTCGGTATGACCGATGAAGAGCAGAGGTACCCCGACCACCTGAAACGGATCTGGGAACTGGGCCGATACCTGGAGGCCCTGCGGGGCATTTACGCCGAAGAACCCGCCAGGCTCATTAGAGAGGCCCTTGATCTCGCGGGCGTTTTTGAGCCCGCCGCCTCACCGGAAGAACTCCGCAGGGAAGACCCGGTTCACCGTCTTCATGACCTGATGAAACAGCACGGGGATGCCTGACCCCTACCCGCCTCCCCTGATCTAAATCCCCGGCCGATCTGTTCCCACGTCTTTTTGCCTTGAAGATCACGAAGAATATAAAAACTAAAAAATGAAACCGCGAATCACAGGGTTTTCTGTTTTCACCTACACATACCCGGCCACTTCGCGAAGCGGTCTTGACAGCCGGGGCAGATGCGATAAAGTACGCCCATCGCTTAATAGACAATCAGGATGACATGGAAAAGGGGGATGGATTGATGAATTCCGAACTGGACGTCCTTTGCATCAACACGATCCGCATGCTTTCCGCCGACGGCGTGGAGCGTGCCAACTCGGGCCATCCCGGCCTCCCCATGGGCGCCGCACCCGCCGCCTATGTCCTTTGGACGCGTTTTCTCAAGCACGATCCGGCCAGGCCCGAGTGGCCCGACCGCGATCGCTTCGTCCTTTCCGCCGGTCACGGCTCCATGCTCCTGTACAGCCTCCTCCATCTCACCGGATATGACCTCACCCTGGATGAGCTCCGGAACTTCAGGCAGTGGGGCAGCCGCACCCCCGGTCATCCCGAGTACGGTCACACCCCGGGAGTGGAGACAACCACCGGCCCGCTGGGACAGGGCCTGGCCAACGCCGTGGGCATGGCCGTGGCCGAGCGGTTCCTCGCGGCCCGGTTCAACCGGCCCGGCCACGAGATAGTGGACCATTACACCTATGTCCTGGCCGGAGACGGTGACCTCATGGAAGGTGTGTCCCATGAAGCATCCTCTCTTGCCGGCCACCTCGGGCTCGGCAAGCTGATCTGTATCTATGACGACAACCGTATCACCATTGACGGCAGCACTGACCTGGCTTTTACCGAGGACCGGGAGGCCCGGTACAGAGCCTATGGATGGCACGTCCTTAGAGTCGAGGACGGGAGCGATCCGGATGCCCTGGAGCAGGCCGTCACCGCGGCCCGGCTGGAGAAAGACCGCCCCTCATTCATCGCCGTCAGAACCCACATCGGTTTCGGCAGCCCCAACAAGCAGGACCGGTCCTCGGCGCACGGAGAGCCACTGGGCGAAGAAGAACTGCGTCTCACCAAGGAGAACCTGGCGTGGCCCCTGGAGCCCCTTTTCCACACGCCGGACAGGGCGGTTCAGCACTTCAGGGACGCCGTGGAGCGGGGCCGTGACTGGAGCGCGGACTGGGATTCGAGGCTCGAGGCCTATGGGAAAGCCCATCCAGAGGCGGCCCAGGAATTGGACCGGTGGATACGAAAAGAACTCCCCTCCGACCTGGACCACACGATCCCGGCCTTTGAGGCTGATGCCAAGGGTACGGCCACCCGGGCCGCATCCGGGACCATTCTGAACGCTGTGGCGTCGCTCCTCCCGAACCTGGTTGGAGGCTCCTCAGACCTCTCTCCCTCGAACAAGACCGTGATCAAAGGCGAACCGGTTTTTCAATCCGGGCAATACCACGGCCGGAACATCCACTTCGGCGTCCGCGAGCATGCAATGGGGTCCGTGATGAACGGCATGGCCCTTCATGGAGGGCTCATTCCTTACGGAGGCACGTTCCTCATTTTTTCCGACTACATGCGACCCGCGATTCGGCTGGCCGCAATGATGGGCCTGCAGGTCATATACATCATGACCCACGACAGCATAGGCCTGGGAGAGGACGGCCCCACTCATCAGCCCATAGAGCAACTCGCAGGCCTGCGAGCGATCCCGGGACTCACCGTGATCCGGCCGTGTGACGCCAACGAGACGAGAGAGGCCTGGCAATGGGCCCTGCGGAAGACCGACGGCCCGACCCTCCTGAGCCTGACCCGGCAGGGCTTACCCACACTGGACCGCAAGAAGTTCGGCCCGGCCGAAGGGTTGAGGCGCGGCGCATATGTGCTTAGGGACCCCGAGGACGGCCGACCCGAGGTGATTCTCATGGCCTCAGGCTCCGAGGTACACACGGCCCTGGATGCGGCGGATCGTCTCGAGCAGGCCGGAAAGAAGGCCCGTGTGGTGAGCATGCCCTCTTGGGAGCTTTTCGATGTCCAGCCGGATTCCTACCGCAAGGAGGTACTTCCCCCGGACATCCCCATTCGTGTCGCTGTTGAGGCCGGGGCCACGCAGGGTTGGCACCGGTTCACAGGTGAGAGGGGCACGGTGATAGGCATCGATCACTTCGGGGCCTCGGCTCCCGCCAAGGTGCTCTTCGAGAAATTCGGCATTACAGGGGAACGGGTGGCTGAAGCGGCCCTGGGACTGATTAGCAAATAGCAATGGAACACTAAAGCGCGCCATGACCCACAACCAAACAGGGGTGCGGGCGCTTGATCACTCTTCGTGTTCTTCGTGGTGAATATGCAGTGAACATGCTTAATAAAGCCGTCAAGAGTACTGATCAAGCCGTCTCACAAACTACACACTCCGCAACGGTCGCATTGACCCACCTTGCATTCGGGCGACTCCTTCCCTTCCAGGGCGAGCCGGTACTCCTGTCTCAAGTGGTCCTTTCGAATGCCGTGGTCGATGTGATCCCAGGGCAGGACCTCGTCCAGCCCCTTTGGCCGGCGGACGAAGAAATCCGGATTCACCTCACTGTGACGAAAGGCCTTTTTCCAGTCCCCTTCGAACCGGTGAGCCGCCATCAGGATCTTTCCGGCCCTGCGGTCGCCCATGGACAGAAGTGCCTGCACATAGGCCCATCTCGGCACATCAAAGGCAACGCTCATTCCGCCTTCCTTCATGACTCCCTTGCGAATTCTTTTCTGCTTGTCCTTGAGTGAAGCCACGCCCTCCATGGGAAACCACTGAAAAGGAGTAAACGGTTTCGGCACAAAACAGTTCACGCTCAGCCTGATCAGCCCGATGGTCCCTCTTCCGCCGGATTCGCGGACCATTTGGTGTCTGATCCTTTTTGCAAGTTCCACGATTCCGCTTATATCCTCCCGGGTTTCAGTCGGCAGTCCGATCATGAAATAGAGCCTCAGTGAAAACTCCCGGATTGAGGCTATATTCCTTACAGCCTCCAGGATCACCTCCTCGGTCATGTGCTTGTTTATCACCCTCCTGAGCCTATCTGTCCCGGCCTCCGGGGCGATTGCCAGGCTTTTCTGACCTGCCCGCTTGAGATTGAGCAGGAGTTCCCGGCTAAGGGAATCGGCTCGCAGGGAGGATACGGAAAACTCCCCGCCCTGATCCACGATCCGCCCGGTCAGCGTCTCGATGCCCGGTGTATCCGAAACCGCCGGGCTGAGGAGGCCCAATCGCCGCGTTACGGACAGGGCCCGGTCCACGCATTCGATCAGGTCTTCCCCGCGCCGGAACCGCGGCGGACGGTATACATATCCGGCGGCGCAGAACCGACAGGATCGCCCGCATCCCCGGCCCAGTTCCACGAGGACCTTTTCCCCGAATTCGGTCTCCGGCGTGGTGATGACTGAAACTGCAGGCATGCGGTCCTCGATGTCCCGCGCAGGAATGATTCGTTTCGGAATACCGCTGTCGACGGTCTCCATGCCCTTGAGGCCCCCGTCAGGGCCATGGCACGGGCGGTAGAGTGCGGGGACATAGAGCGAAGGGATCTTCAGCGCCAGCTCCCTCAAGAGTCCCCTGCGGCCCGCGCCACCGCCTGAAAGCTCCAGGAAGAGCGTTATAAATCGCTCGAGAACGGCCTCGGCTTCCCCGATTAGAAATGCGTCGAAAAAGGGCGCCAGGGGCTCAGGGTTTAGCATGGTCGTAATGCCCCCGCCCACGACCAGAGGGCAGGAGTCGTCCCGGCACTCCTCGAGGATTGGAATGCGGCCCCAGTCGAGTATGCGAAGCACATTGGGGTAGTCGTTTTCAAAGGAGAGGGAAAAGGCGATAATGTCAAAACGGGAGATGGGGGAAAGGGACTCCATGGAAAGGAGTCCCTTTCCTCCTGCCGGAGGGAGGGAGATCTCCGGTTTGTCGGGATGGAAAAACCGCTCCGCGACCACGCGGCCGTCGCGGTTCAAGAGATCATAGACCACCTGCAAGCCGAGGCTGGACATGCCCACGCCATAGGTGTTGGGGTAGACCAGGGCCACGGAAAGACGCCCGCCCCAGTCCTTTCGAACCACGCCCTTTTCCCCGGCGAGGCGCTTCCTTTGAAGCGATGCAAGTTTCCCTTCCACGCTCCGGCTCCCGGTCGAAACAGGCGGCGGGGTTACCGGCGCCTCCGGCCCGCAGGGTATGCAGTCATGGCGACTAATAGGCCTTGGACTGCTTGGTCCTCAGGAATGTTGGAAAATCCAGGCTCTCCCGGGAAAATGCCCTTCGAAAGAAACCTTTTTTCTCCTCCTGTTCCTCTTCATGGATGTCACCGAACGGATTCTCTTCGACCTTTGCCCTCATGAACGCGGGTATGTCCAGGTTGTCATCGTCCAGATCGTTCCCACTAAAGGCCGACCCGGTCCCGGTGCGTACGGTCCAGGCCTCCCCGGCCTCTTCCGCGCTCGCATCCCTCAGCCCGCCGGAACGCTCGGTCAGACGGTCGCCCAGCCGGATCACCTTGCTGTATTGCTCCCGGTCTATGCCCGTGGCAATGACCGTCATCTGGACCTCGTCTCCCATGCTTTCGTCAAAGACCAGACCGGAAAAGATCTCGGCCCCTTCGTCTACTTCCCCCTTGACGTAGGTAAAGGCCTCGTCCACTTCCTCCATGGTCATGTCCGACGGGCCGGTCAGGTTCATGAGAAGCCCTCGGGCGCCGCTGATGGAGATGTCCTCCAGCAAGGGGCTGTTGATCGCCTCGCGCGCTGCTTCCATAGCCCGGCCCTCGCCTCCGGCCCTGCCGGTTCCCATTATGGCGGTTCCCATCTGGGCCATGACCTTCTTTACATCGGCAAAGTCCAGGTTCATGAAACCGGTGCTGTTGATGAGGTCGGATATGCCCCGGACGGCGTTCATAAGCACCTCGTCGGCCCGCACGAACAGCTCTTTGACGGTGCTGGTCTTTGTTCCCACCGACTTCAGTCGTTCGTTGGGAATAATGATCAGGGTGTCGACTTCCTGCTTGAGGTTCTCCACCCCTTCCAGCGCGCGCCGCATCCGCTTGTCCCCTTCGAACTTGAAAGGCTTGGTGACCACGGCCACTGTCAGCGACCCGGCCTCCCTGCACTCACGGGCCACTACCGGAGCTGCGCCGGTGCCGGTACCGCCTCCCATGCCGGCCGTGATGAATACCATGTCGGCCCCTTCCGCAGACTCTCGAATGTCATTTACACTCTCTTCCGCGGCCGCCTGGCCGATCTCCGGATCGGAGCCCGCGCCCAGCCCCCGCGTGAGCTCGGAACCGAGCTGCACCTTGCTGGAGCAGGCGGAGCGTTCGAGGTCCTGACTGTCCGTGTTGGCGGTTACGAAGTCCACGCCCCTGAGCTTGGCGGAAATCATGTTGTTAATGGCATTCCCGCCGGCCCCTCCGATGCCTATGACCTTGATCTTGGCGCTGTACCCGTTAGCCTTTTCTTCTACGAACTCAAACTTCATGATGTCCCTCCTTTTGATACATGTGAATCGCCCGACATAATCAAACAATCTCCTTGAACCATCTTTTCATCCTGTCCATGACCCGCCCGAAAATATTCGTGTCGCGAATCCTGAACTTCTTCCCTTCCCTTCTTCTCTTCGCGCCGTAGAGCACGAGGCCTACGGCGGTTGCATACATGGGCTTGTTGACCACTTCCACCAACCCCTTGATCCGCCGGGGGTAACCGATCCTGGACGGCGCCTTGAAGACAGCCTCGGCCATTTCCGCAATGCCTGAGAGTTCCGCGGATCCTCCTGTTACCACCACCCCCGAGTTGATGGAGTCGGCAAACCCCGAACGTACGAGTTCGTTCTGGATCAATGTGAATATCTCCTCCACCCGCGGCTCCAGAATTTCTCCCAGGATTTTCCTTGCGAGAACCCTGGGCTTGCGCCCGCCCACACCCGGGATCTCTACGGTTTCATCGTCCCCGATCATTGAGCACAGGGCGCAGCCGTACTTCATTTTGACCTTTTCAGCGTCCACGCGGGACGTCCTCACTCCTATGGAGAGGTCATAGGTAAGGTTGTCCCCACCGAGGGCCAGCACCGAGCTGTGTTTGATGGATCCCCTGGAAAAAACGGCCAGGTCTGTCGTGCCCCCGCCGAAATCGATGAGCGCGGCGCCCAGGTTCCTCTCCTCGTCCGATAGCACGGACTCGCTCGAGGCAAGGGACTGCAGCACGATATCCGCCACGTCCAGGCCGGCCTTGTTCGCGCACTTGATGATGTTCTGGGCTGAGGTCACGGCTCCCGTGACAATGTGGATCTTCGCTTCCAGGCGCACGCCCGACATGCCCAGGGGGTCCATGATCCCGTCCTGATCGTCCACGATGAATTCCTGGGTGAGGACATGGATCACCTCACGGTCCATGGGTATCGCCACGGCGCTCGCCGCCTCGATCACCCGTTCAACGTCCTTTCGGGTCACTTCCCGTTCCTTCAGAGGAATCACTCCGTGGCTGTTGAATCCCTTGATGTGCCCTCCCGCTATGCCGGCATAGACCGAACTGATCTCGCAGCCCGCCATGGTTTCCGCTTCTTCAATGGCCTCCTTTATGGATTGGACGGTGTTTTCAATGTTGATCACGACGCCCTTTCTAAGCCCTTCGGAGGGGTGGGTGCCGATACCGATGATCTCGATCTCGCCCGGCTTCAGCTCCCCAACCACGGCGCAGATCTTGGTGGTTCCGATGTCCAGCCCTACTATGATGTCTCCGGCCATTCGTCGAACTCCTTCCCCTTCCACTGGCTGTCCGTTCTGTGGACCATACTCCACTCGACCCGGCCTCACCGGCTCCCTTCATCCCCTCTTGAAGGAAACCACGGCCCCATCCCGGTAGTGGAGATTGATTCCGGTGACCCTCTTGATCTGGTCGGTTTCGCGCAGGTGCTCGACAATACGGTTCAGGTCGTCGATTTTCCGCTCCAGGTCCTCCACCCTCACCTGCACCATGGCCGGGAGGGACTGAAAATAGAGCGAGACGTTTCCGGTGTTTCTAAAATGGACCTCGGATATCTCCTCCCTCATCCAGTCCAGTCCACTGCCCTCCAGGACCTCGAGCACGTGGGCGGCGAGTTCGAGGTTCCGCTTCCTGTGCTCTTCGTCCTCGAAGTCGCCGCTGATCACCGGATAATCAACGGATTCCGCCAATCCCACCTGCTTGAAGACACGCCCCTGGCGGTCCATGTAAAAGAGACCTCCACTGGAGACCAAGGCCCATGGCTCCTCCCTCTTCGCCCGGACCTCGAGGGTGTGTGGATATCGCTTTTCCAGTTCAACGGACTTGACCCAAGGGTGTTGCTCAAGGTTTTGTTTGAGTTTCTTCAGGTTCACGGCCAGAAGTGTTATGTCTGATCGAAGCCCGGAAATCTCCAGCAGTTCCCGCTTGATCTTTTCCTCCACTCCGGAAATGACCACCTGCTCCAACCGGATGTAGGGGGATTGAAGCAGGAACTGGTAACCCGCCAGCAACAGCACGCTGATCATCATAAGGCACACCAAGAGACAAGCGACCTTCAGGAAAGATGAGCTCGCCCAGCAGAACACCTGCCAGGCCGCCACAAAAGGGTTTCTCCTTAGTTTCTTCCCCGATCGCTTCGTCATAGGTTGGTCCGGGCCTCCATTCAACACAGAGGGCCGCCTCGGGGCCCGAAACCATGACCGGGCCATTGTCCCGCCCGAAAACCGATCATCCTGACCTCGGATTCCAGTTCGATCCCAGTTACGCGAAAGACCTCTTCCCGCGCCGTTTTCATCAGGGAAAGAACGTCCTTTGCCGAAGCCCCTCCGCGGTTCACGATGAAGTTGGCGTGAAGTGTTGAGATCTCCGCCCCGCCGATTCTCTTCCCTTTCAGGCCGGCCTGTTCCACCAGCCTCCCCGCCGCATCCCCCGGGGGATTACGGAAAACCGACCCGGCTGACGGATAACTCAGAGGCTGTGTGGACCGCCGCACCTCCAGGTTCTCCCTGATTCTGCTCCTGACGACATCCGGGCTCTCCCTTTCAACCCTGAACAGGACCCCCGTGACCAGGGCCCCCTCGGGGAGCGCACAACGGCGGTATGAGAATGAGAGGGCGCCGGTATCGGCGGATGAGGTCTTTCCATCCGGTGCCAAGAGTTGGACGAGCTTCACCGAATCACCAACCTCCCGGTCACGGGCGCCCGCGTTCATGGCAACGGCCCCGCCTGCGGTCCCGGGAATGCCGGCGAGAAATTCAAGCCCGCCCAAACCGTCCCGCGCACAGGCATCCAGAATTCTGCGAATGGTAGCCCCGCCGCCCGCTCTCAAACAGGTCCCCGCTTCCTCCATACTCACTCCTGCAAGTTCGCCCTGAAGCCGGATCACCAGGCCGTCGATCCCTTCATCCGAAACCAGAAGATTGCTCCCCTTCCCCAACACGGTCCAGAAAAGGCCGTGGGTCTCGGCATAGAAAACAGCGCCCTTCAGGACATCCAGGCTCTTCACGCCGGCAAAAGCGGCCGCGTTTCCGCCGATCCGAAGGGTGGTGTATAGCCGCATGGGTCGATCGAACCGGACATCCCGTCCCACGATCCTGGAAATGCCCCTTCGATGGCGTTCTTCCATGGCCGCTCCACTTACATCCGGACCTCTCGGTCACACTTGGCCGGACGCCCGGGCCGTCAGAGTCCGGGCGAACCCTCCTCGAGCCTCTCCAGTAGGAGTTCCCCTACTCGGTTCACGTCCCCCGCACCCAGCGTCATTACCACGTCTCCCGGTTGAAGGGTCTCCTGCAAAAGCCGTTGAATCCCCTCCAGGTCCCGCCCCAAGAACACCTCTCGATGCCCGTGCCGCCTTATCCCTTGGCAGAGCCAGTCCGAGTTCACTCCCTCCACAGGTTTCTCACCCGCACCGTAGACCGGGGCCACCACCAGCAGGTCCGCCTGGTTGAAGCTCAGTACAAAGCGGTCGTACAGGGCCCGGGTCCGCGAATACCTGTGGGGCTGAAAAACAACCACCAGGCGGCGCTCGGGCCAGCAGAGCCTTGCCGTTTCAAGGGTGTTGACGATCTCCGTGGGGTGGTGGCCATAGTCGTCCACAAACAGGACACCTCCGGATTCCCCCTTTATCTGAAATCGACGAGCCAGCCCTCCCAGGTTGCGAAGGCCCGCCTTGATGTCATCGAGGTCGACCTCCAGTTCCAGCCCCACGGTTATTGCGGCCAGGGCGTTGAGCACGTTGTGCCGGCCCGGCATACCCACCAGGACTCGTCCCAAAGAGCGGTCCTGGTGAACGATCTCGAACGACGAGGCGAACTCGTGTGTTTCCATTTCCCGGGCTCGCACATCGGCCTGGGTATTCACGCCGTAAGTCAGATATCGTTTGCGCAGGCGCGGAAGAATCCCCTGAATCTCCTCGTCGTCCAGACAGACGACGGCCGCTCCGTAGAACGGGACTTTGTTGACGAAATCAACGAATGTGGCCCGCAGCTCGTCCATGGTCCCGTAATGTTCGATGTGCTCGCGGTCCACGTTCGTCACAACAGCAATGGTGGGCGACAGTATCATGAAGGAGCCGTCGCTCTCGTCCGACTCGGCCACCAGGATTTCCCCCTGGCCCAGCTTGGCGTTGGAGCCGCCCCAGATGTCCAGGCGCCCGCCGATGACCACGGTAGGATCAAGGTCAGCGCTAGTGAGGATGGAAGCGATCATGGATGTGGTCGTCGTCTTCCCATGCGCCCCGGCCACAGCCACGCCGTACTTGAGCCGCATAAGCTCGGCCAGCATCTCCGCCCGGGGAATCACAGGAATGAAGCTCTCCATGGCCTCGAGGATTTCCGGGTTGTCCTTGGGAACGGCAGATGAGAAAACCACCACGTCCGCCCCCTGCAAGTTCTCTTTCCCATGGCCGCGATGAATCACCGCACCCATTGAAGCGAGCCTCGCCGTAACCTCGGATTCCCTCAGGTCCGAGCCGGTCACGTTGTAACCCAGGTTGAGCAACAGTTCGGCTATGCCGCTCATGCCTATGCCGCCTATGCCGACGAAGTGGATATGCTGAACCTTACCGAAGGGTCTCATGCCCGTCCCGGCCCCCTTTGAATCCCGGGCTTTCAAGCCCCATCAGGGTCTCCAGTTGGTCCACAATGGCCCGTGCGGCCTCAGGGCGTCCCTTTTCACGGGCCCGCGATGCCGCCCGGGCAAGCCTCTCCCGGTCCTCATCGTATTGCTCCAGGAGATCGGCCAATAATGTTGCGCTGAGATCCCGCTGAGGAAGAAGGACCGCGCCCCCTGCCTCTGAAAGGGCCCTGGCGTTGGCCGTCTGGTGATCGTCGGCCGCATAAGGAAACGGAACCAGGATGGACGGCTTGCCCATGGCCGCCAACTCGGTCACCGTGCTCGCGCCGGCCCGACCCACCACAAGATCGGCGCTCCGATAGGCACGGGCCATGTCATCGATAAAGGGCGTCACCACCCCCTCAAGCCCGCTTTCCGAATAAATGCGAAGGACCCGTTCGTAGTCGTACTCACCTGTCTGGTGCACCACCCGGAGGGTCCTTCCCCTGTGTTTCAGGATGAGCAGGGCGTACGCCACAGCCGTGTTCACTGCACGTGCGCCCTGGCTCCCGCCTACCACGAGCAGGCTCAAAGGTCCCCCGGTCCTTCTATCGCCGGGGCCGAGATCCAGGAGTTCCTCCCGCACAGGGTTCCCGGTGAACACCCGGATTCCTCCGGGAAATCTATCCCTGCTCTCCTCGAACGATATGAACACCCGGTCCACGATCCTAGAAAGAAGCCGGTTTGTGAGCCCCGGGATGGAGTTCTGCTCGTGAATCGCCGTGGGGACATCCAGTGTACGGGCAGCCACGCAGACCGGACCGGATGAGTAGCCGCCCACGCCCAAAACCGCCCCGGGGGAAAACCGCCCCACTATGCGGCGCGCCTCGAAAAAGCTCCTCGGAAGGCCCAGCAGGGTCGCCAGGCCCCCCTTCCATCCCCGGCCCTTCAGGGCCTGAACGTCAATGGAGACCCGGCGATAACCGGCTTTCTCCAGAATACGCGTCTCCATCCTTCGCTCGCCTGTTACGAAAAGGATCTCTCCATCCGGATAACGTCTCGTCAGCTCACGGGCCGTAGCCAGCCCGGGAAAGAGATGTCCTCCGGTCCCGCCGCCGGCGATCAATAAGCGACACGTCCTTTCTGTCTCCACTCCTGTCATAGACTCACTCGATCCGACATACGTTGCCGGCCCTACCTCCTCTGCGCGATGCTCAGGAGTATCCCTATCCCCAGAAAGTTCAACACCAGAGAGGATCCGCCGTAGCTGATCAGGGGCAGGGTGAGGCCCTTGGTTGGCAGGAGCCCCATGACCACCCCCATGTTGATGATTACCTGCAGGCCGATAAAGCAGCTGATACCCAGTGCCAGATAAGTGCTGTAGAGGTCCCTGGCGTTAAGGGCCACTTTGATGCCGCGCATCACCAGCACGCCGAAGAGCAGCACTATTGCGGCAACGCCTATGAGCCCCACTTCCTCGGCGATGATGGACAGTATGAAGTCCGTGTGCGGCTCGGGCAGATACAAAAGCTTCTGCTTGCTGTTGCCCAGTCCCACGCCGAACACCCCCCCTGATCCGAAGGCCAAAAACGAGTGGATGATCTGAAACCCCAGCCCGTGGGGATCCTTCCAGGGCTCAAGGAACGCCCACCATCTTCGAAGGCGATAAGGTTCCAGCCAGATCAGGAAACCGACGACCGGTGCGAAGGCTAGCAGCAGGGCCGTGATCTGGTAGATCCGAACCCCTCCCACGAAGAGGAGCATCATGAGCCAGCAACCGATGATCAGAGCGGTGCCCAGGTCGGGCTGCAGAATGATCAGGCCCATGAAGACGCCCACGATAAGCAGGTGCGGCAGGAGTCCCTTTGAAAACGAACCCATGTCCGGCCCCTTCTTGGCCATGGAATAAGCGATGTACACGGCCAGGGAGAGCTTGGCCAGTTCCGACGGCTGAAAAGAGAATCCGTAGAAACGGAGCCAACGGCTGGCGCCCCCTACGGTCCTGCCCAGGTTCGGAATCAGGAGCAGAACGAGAAGGCCGAGGCTCAGTATAAGGAGAGGATAGGCGCATTTTTCCCATACCCGGGCCGGGACATTCTTGGCCAGAATGAGGAGAAACAACCCTAACAGGCAAAACACTCCTTGGCGTTTTAGAAAGTAGTAGCTGTCTTCCATCCTGTGCTCGGCGACGAAAGAACTCGAGCTGTATATAAACACCAGGCCGAACCCCGCCAGGAGAATGGTGGGCATCAGGATCCAGTAATCCGTCCCCCGCGATTCATGCGCCTTCGCGGCCATTCAGCTCCCCCAGCACTGCGTCGATGAAAGCCTGTCCTCGATGTTCGTAGTCCCGAAACATGTCGAAACTGGAACAGGCCGGTGAAAAAAGGACCGCGTCGCCCGGCTCGGCCCGGCCGGCGGCTTCGAATACCGCCTCTTCAAGTGTGTCCGCCGGACGAACCGGCAGGACACCCTCGAAGGCCTGCGCCAGGAGAAATCGCGCCTCTCCCAGAAACACTGCTTCCTTTACCCGGCCGCGGGCCGCCCTGACCAGGGCCCCATAGTCGGCCCCTTTGTGACGCCCACCGGCTATCAGCACCAGGGGCCGCTCAAAACTCATAACCGCCCGCACGGCAGCGTCAACATTCGTGGCCTTGGAATCGTTGTAAAATGCGACCCCGTCCGCTTCCGCCACCAGTTCCAGCCGGTGGGGAAGCCCCTGAAACGAATCGACGGCCTCCTGTATCGCCTCGGGCCCGGCCCCGAAGGCCAGGGCCGCAAGAACGGCGGCGGCGGCGTTCTCCCGGTTGTGAGCACCCGGCGGGGCGAAGCGCTCCAGAGAGAACGCCATGGACTCCATCCCCGGAAACCGGGTGATAACATGGTCTTTCGAGACCCAGGCAGCCCTGCCGGGGGCCTCTTCCACGCCGTAGCGCAAAACGCGCAGTCGCCCCCCCGGGTCCACCTGCCGCAGCCTTTCGTCGTCGTCGTTGAGCACCACCGTACCGTCCGGTTCCTGCCCGCTGAATATGCGGAGCTTGCTTCGTACGTATGCCTCGTAATCCGCATATCGATCCAGATGGTCCGGGGTGATGTTCAGCACGACGGAGACATCGGGTCGAAAGCTCTCAATCGTGTCGAGCTGATAACTGGACACCTCGACCACGGCGCAGTCATACTCACCGGGACCGGCCGCAAGGTCCATCAGGGGTGTGCCGATGTTCCCGCCCACGAACACCCGGCGTCCCGTATTCCGCAACATCTCTCCAAGTAGGGCCGTGACTGTAGACTTACCGTTCGTGCCCGTCACACCCGCCATGGGTATATCCAGGAAACGGCAGGCGAGTTCCATCTCGCCGAGCACCGGAATCCCCGAGTCCCGGGCGGCTTTAACGGGTGGGATGTCATCAGGCACCCCGGGGCTGACAACAATCAGATCGGCGCCACAAAAGGTCCCGGCGTCATGCCCGCCCGCCTCCAGCCGGATCCCGGCCTCCCGGATCTTCTTAATGAGGTCGGGATGAAAGTCAGCCTCATGCCGCAAATCGCTGACCGTCACCTCGGCACCCCGGCCGGCCAGCCATAGAGCTGCGGCCGAGCCGGAGCGTCCCAGCCCCACCACCACCATGCGCTTCCCCTTGATTATCAGCCCTTCCTTCATCCCCGCCTTCCCGGAAGAAAAACGATTTTTTCGTAGAACATGCAGATCCTGCGGGAAATGAACCGACCCAGTCCCAGGTCCACCAGACGGCAGTACACATGCAGGGGATTGGCCCGGTGCTGAAACCTATACCTCCAGCACCCGAGGATGGCTTTCAGCTCGTCCGTTTCCATACTCCCCCCCTGACCGGTCGGCTCTCAGCCTCTGATTGCCAACTCCACAGATCCATGTCCCCGGCCCCCTCACCTGAGCTTCAGGGTGCTGACGGCCAGGAGCGCCAGTATCACCGCAATGATCCAGAAACGAACGGTCACTTTGCTCTCGGGCCAGCCCATGAGTTCGAAATGGTGATGGAGGGGGGCCATCCTGAATATCCTTTTCCCCTCGGTGAGCTTGAAGTACGCAACCTGGAAGATCACTGAAAGGGCCTCCACCACAAAGAGGCCTCCTACCAGGACCAGCACGAGTTCCTGCTTGGTGATCACGGCCACGGTCCCCAGCACGGCACCCAGGGGAAGAGATCCCACATCTCCCATGAAGACCTCGGCGGGATACGCGTTGTACCAGAGGAACCCCAGCCCGGCTCCTGCCACGGCTCCGCATACCACGGAGAGCTCCCCTGCTCCCGCTACATAGGGGATCTGGAGGTATTCCGCGATCTTCACGTGCCCCGCGAGGTAGGAGAAGACCAGGTAAGAACTGAACGCTACGATGATCGGCCCTATTGCCAGGCCGTCCAGGCCGTCGGTCAGGTTGACGGCGTTGGACGCCCCAACGATAATGAACACGGCGAACGGGATGTACCAGTACCCCAGATCCGGCTGAATCTGCTTGAGAAAAGGCACCATGAGACGAGAGTCGAATTCAGGATGCATGTAGAGGAAGAGCACCGTGACCAGGGCCACCAGAAACTGCAGTCCGAACTTGGCCCGGGCGCTCAATCCATGACTGCTCTTTCGCACCCGCTTGATGTAATCGTCCGAAAAGCCGATCCCTCCGAAGCCGAGAAAAACCACCACAACGAGCCAGACATAAGTGTTATGGGGCTCCGCCCAGAGGATGGTGGAAAGAATGACCACGGGCAGGATCAGGCACCCTCCCATGGTGGGCGTGCCCGCCTTGCTCATGTGATTGGGGGGGCCGTCCTCACGAATGAACTGCCCTACCTGCATGGCACGAAGCCTGTCGATCCCCCATTTGCCCAGGAAAAGCACAATCGCCATAGAGGACAAGGCCGACAAGATGGTCCGGAATGTTATATACCGGAACACATTCAGCAATGAGATGTCCTGATGGAAAAGGTATATGAGCTTATACAGCATGGTTCAGGCCGTTGCCTTTCTTTTCTCTTGGCTCGTCCATCCCGATCTCACGCGCCTGTTGACGAGAGCAGCATCCATGGTCTTCATGAACGATGTTATTCGAAAAGCTTTCCTGTGCTTCTTCATCCGGCGGAGGAGGCCTGTTCCGTCCATGCCCGGCATGTTCACGTCCGTGATGATCAGGTCGAAATGCCCGCCCCGGACCGTAAAGACACCGTGACCGGGCGCCGAGAGCACATCAGAGAGAAGCCGGCGAATGGCCGGTTCGTCGTCCACCACCGGGACCCGCTTGATCGAGACCATTACGGCCTCCTTTCCTCCCGGTTCCGCAAAGGCGCTCGAGCACGCGCTCGAAGCGCATTCCTCGGGATGCCTTGAGTAGAACGAGGTCCCCCTCCTCGAGCATGTCCAGGATTGCATCGGCCATCTCCTCGTGGTTTCGCATTCGGTGTGCTCTGCCGGCGGGAAAGCCTCTGTCCAGGGCCCCACGGATGACGTGATCCGCTTGCTCTCCCATGGCCAGTATGTGTTCGGCCCCATGCTCCGCCGCCATGCGTCCGGCTTCCAGATGGGCGGGAACCGCCTCCCGCCCGAGTTCCAGCATGTCTCCCAGGCAAACTATGATTCGCCCCCTCCCGGCGGCCAGCCCACCGAGGGATTCGAGGGCCGCCTTGAGTGAGGAAGGATTGGCGTTGTAGGTGTCGTCCACCAGAATGCCGCCTCCGGGCAGGTCCATGACTGTAAACCTGCCCGGGATGCCCCTGTACGCCGCGAGTCCCCGCGCGACGTTTTCAGGCGATGCGCCCGACTTCATGGCCAGGGCTGAGGCGGCCAAGGCGTTCCACACATTCTGGCGGCCCGGCACGGACAGGCGGACATCGATCCGCCCGCCCTCGGAAACCAGCATGAACGACGTCCCTTCCCGTCCCATGTCCCGCACGCGCTCTGCCCGGAAATCGTTCGAAGGACCAAGCCCGAAGGTGAGCAGGACTCCCTGAAACCGGGAGGCCTCAGCCATCAGGAGTGCGTCGTCTCCGTTGAGAATCGCAACGCCTTCAGGTGACATGCAATCCAGGAGTTCAGCCTTTGCCCGGGCCACGGCCCTGATGTCACCCAACCCCTCCAGATGGGCCCTGGCCACGTTTGTAATCAGCCCCACCTGGGGATCGGCTATTTCAGTGAGCCTGGCGATCTCTCCCGGCAGGTTCATTCCCATCTCCAGGACCACGTAACGGTGTTCTCCCTCGAGCCCGAAGAGAGTCAGGGGCAGCCCTACGAGGTTGTTGAAATTCCCCTGGGACTTGAGGGTCGAGCCCTCGAGTTCCAGAACGCCCGCCGCCATCTCCTTGGTGGTTGTTTTTCCTGCACTGCCCGTGATTACTGACACTGAGGCGGCGTGCTCATGCCGCCACCAGGAAGCCATGTCTCCCAGGGCCCTCAAGGTGTCACGAACCGCTATTACCGGCCGCTCCCCTGCCGGGACCGTGGATCCTGTCAAATTCGTCTCGCAGACCACGCCTGCGGCCCCTCGTTCGAGGGCGGTGGTTATGAAATCGTGGCCGTCGAAGCGCTCCCCGCGAAGGGCGAAAAAGAGTTCCCCGGGCCTGATGGTCCGCGTGTCCGTTCCGATCCCGGACATCACGGCGGCCGCAGGGCCTGTGAGCCGTTCCGCTCCGACAGCCGCTGCTATCTCTTCAGCCGTGACAAGTCCCCACGAAGCGGGCATGCGATTCTTCTCCTTCCTTGAAGCCGGACCGGTGCGGTTCAAACCGCGGCGGCCTCGGCCGCTTCCTCCCTGTCGTCGAAGTGCACCCTTTCCGTACCCAGGATCTGGTAGTCCTCGTGACCTTTGCCGGCTATGAGGAGAAGGTCCTCGGGAACGGCCGCCGCCACGGCCCGCCGGATCGCCCGCCTGCGGTCGGGTTCCACCATGTAGCCCTCCCTGGTGTCTTGTAGATCACTTTTGTTTTCGAGCCGGGAAAGGCCCGAGGCCCGAACGCCTTTTTCCACCTGGTCTATGATCTCCAACGGATTCTCGGTCCTCGGGTTGTCCGATGTCACGAACACCAGGTCGCTGAGCCTTCCGGCAAGCACCCCCATTTCCGGGCGCTTGCCCCTGTCCCGGTCACCCCCGCATCCGAACACCGTGATGAGCCGGCCCCGGACCAGGGGCCTTACCGCCTCCAGGGCCTTGTGCAGGGCGTCCGGGGTATGGGCGTAATCCACGAACAGGCTGAGCCCCCGCCGGTTCTCCACCCGCTCCAATCGTCCCGGTATAAACCGCACCCCTTCAATGCCCGAGGCCACGGCGTCCATTTCTACTCCCAGGGAAAGGGCGGCGGCGGCGGCGGCCAGGATGTTGTAGAGATTTATACGCCCGATCAGGGAACTGAGGATGGTGCATTCCCCCTCCGGGGCCAGCAGTCTCGCGCGGAACCCGTCTCGGTCCTCGGACAAAATCTCGGCCCGGACCTCGCAGTGCCGTTGGAGCCCGTATGTGCGTACGGGCCTTGTGCACAGGGAAGCCAGTTCCCCTCCCCTGGGGTCATCCAGGTTTATGACGGCCGGACCTTCTCCGGAAACGCCTCCCTCATCCCACGGCCGAAACAGCATGCTCTTGGCCTTGAAGTAGGCGTCCATGCCGGAGTGGTAGTCCAGGTGATCTCTGGACAGGTTGGTAAAAACCACGACCCGCATGGGACAGCCCCGCACCCTGCCCTGCTCCAGGGCGTGACTCGAAACCTCCATGACGGCATGGCTGACCCCGTGGTCCGCCATCTCCCTCAACATCGCCATCAGGTCAAGGGATTCCGGGGTAGTCACGGGGGCCGATCTGCGGGTGTCTCCGTACCTGTAGTTGATGGTGCCTATGACGCCCGGCCCGGCACCCGCGGCATGGAGTATGGATTCCAGGATATAACTGGTGGAGGTCTTTCCATTGGTCCCGGTGATCGCGACCACCTCCATGTCACGATACGGATAATCGTAAAACCTTGCCGCCAGTGCGGAAAGGGCGGCCCTCGCGTCGGGCACGCGGATCAGTGTCGCGTCGCAAGGCTTATCGGGAAAAGCCTCCGCCACCAGGGCGACGGCCCCTCGATCCACGGCGTCAGAAAGAAAGGCGTGACCATCCTGTGCATGTCCCCTGACCGCGACGAACATGAACCCCGGGCGGACAAGCCGGGAATCATACGCCAGCCCAAGAATCCTGCAATCGGCGTCACCACGGAGCAGTTCGACGCCCTCCAGGTCTTCTATGAGCCGGCCCAGTTTCATGACCTTTCACTTTCCTTTCCCGCCGCGCATCAGATGGGCGGATGGAACCGGACGCGCACCTTACTCACCGTGTTAAGGCCCACACCCGGCTCCGGCACCTGTTCCACGGCCAGCCCGGTACCTTCCAGGACCACATGGATTCCAAGGGCGCTGCCTTTGCGCAGGACCTCCCGCATGGACTTTCCGCGAAAATCCGGAACGAGCTGTTCTCCGGGTTCGGCCACTTTTTTCCGGAATGATGCGCCTATTTCATTCATGCCGGCCTGTTCCCCTTCCGGTGTACCGACCGGATCGTTTTTCATGAGTTCAAAGGTTACCTCTTTGTGAATCCCTCCTTCTTCTTCCACCGAGGCGAGGCGCAGGCGAGGCATCACCCGGAGATGATTCAAGGTCCATCGGCCGACTTCCTGGAACACCGGTGCGGCCACCACTCCCCCGTATGAACTGCCTTTGGGTTCATCCAGCAGAACCAGGCAGACCAGCCTGGTATCTTCCACTGGGACAAAGCCCACAAAAAGGGCCACATACTTGCTTTTTGAATATCGTCTCGTTTTCGGGTCCACTTTTTGTGCGGTACCGGTCTTTCCAGCGGCCCGGTATCCGGCAATGGCCGCCAGCGGAGCGGTGCCACGTTCGCTCACCACCTCGCTCAGGATCCGTTTCACCTCGCCGGCCGTATCCGGGGAGCACACGCGCCGTACCGCCTGCGGCCGGTTCTTCATCACTACACGACCGTTCGTATCCCTGACTTCCTTTACAACGTAAGGACGCATTAGGCTTCCGTTGTTGGCGATGGCCCCCATGGCCATGGCCAATTGAATGGAGCTGACGGTCAACCCCTGCCCGAAAAAGATGTTCGCGCGATCGATGGTACGGGCCTCGGCAGCAGGCCGGATAAACCCTGTTCGTTCCCCCACGAGATCGATTCCGGTCTTCTTGCCGAAACCGAAACCCTTCAGGTAGTCGGTATAGGTCTCGTATCCCACCTTCGACCCGATCTTCACCGCTCCGATATTGCTGGACAGTGCTATAATTTCCGCTGCGGTGAGTTCGCCGTATTCGTGGGTGTCGTGAATAATGCGCCTCCCCACGGAGAACTTGCCGTTTTCGCAGAAGAACAGAGTCTGGGGTGACACAACGGCCTTGTCGAGCGCCGCAGCTATGAGAAACGCCTTCATGGTTGAGCCGGGTTCGTAGGCATCAGTAATGACCCGGTTCCGCCACTGCTCGGGCCTATATTTTCCGAACACATTCGGATTGAAGGAGGGTTCCAAGGCCATGGCCAGTATCTCGCCTGTCTCCGGATCCATCACCACACACTGACCGCCTTGGGCCTTGGTCTTTTTAACCGCTTCCTCGAGCGCCTGCTGGGCCTTGTACTGAACATGCTTGTCGATCGTGAGCACGAGGTCGTGCATGGCTTGACCCTTGCCGGAATCATCCCTCGGCGTGGGCCGGCTGACGAAAAACGTACGGCCCAGTGCGTCCCTCATCTGGATCAACACTCGCTGTGGGCCCTTGAGATACTGATCGTAAGCCTTCTCCAGGCCCTCCAGGCCCTGGTTGTCCGTACCGGAGAACCCGATCAGATGACCGGCGATCTCCTTTCCAGGATAGAAACGGTTGGACTCAGTGGTCGTCCCCACCCCCTGGATTTTCAGCCGGCGGACCTGCTCGACCGTTTCGGGCGGGACCTTCCTGCGCAGCCACACAAACCGCACCTCTTTCTGCAGCAGGCCGCGCACGTCCGATTCTGAAAGCGCAAGAACCCGAGCAAGCTTCTCAGCAGCCCGGGCCTTGTCCTCGACCTGCGGCGGGTGTGCGTACACCGAGCCTACTTCTATGCTCACCGCCAGTTCATTGCCTTTACGGTCGAAGATCGTCCCGCGCATGGGCGGGAGATTGACGACCCCGCTGTATCCGGCCCGGGCGATGGCCGTGAGCTTGTCCCGCTCTCGAACCTGAAGCTGATAC
This sequence comes from Desulfatiglandales bacterium, assembly GCA_041685835.1. Lineage (GTDB taxonomy): Bacteria > Desulfobacterota > DSM-4660 > Desulfatiglandales > HGW-15 > JAIPEI01. The sequence continues at coordinate 47,255 of JAWLEX010000002.1, read as the reverse complement.
CCCCGGGCGAGAATAACGGCCAGACCCAGCGCGAACACCGTCGCGACCACATAGATTCGGAATCGGATCCATTTCTTTTCCGTGAATCTCATGTCATTGAATCATAATGACCTGGTCAGGGTCCGGCGGACTGAGTCCCGCCCTTCCTGCCGCCGCCTCCAGATACTGCGGAGATGTCAGAAAGGCCAGTTCCAGCTTCAGCTTGCGATGGAGTTCAATGAGCTCCATCTCCTGTTTCTGAAGGCGACTCAGATCGTAACCGATCTGGGTCCCTTCGAAGTTGGACCAGACATACCCGATTCCACTCATCATAAAAATCAGGAAGAGGATGGAGATGAGCACGATCTGCCGGGATGTCAGACGGAGTTCACGCTCCTTCTTCCTGGAATTGTGAATCCGTACCCCACTCCCACGGTTTGTAAGCCTGTTCAATTCGTACCTGGATTTTCGTCCGCCCATGGCTCATATCCTTTCCGCCGACCGTAAAACGACGCTTCTGGACCTGGGATTCCTAGATATTTCCTCCCTGGCCGGCTTCAGCCCTCTCCGCCGGATCGGCCTGAACTGGGGCTTTTTCCCGCAATTGCAGACAGGGAAATCCGGGGGACAAGTGCAACCTTTTTCCCAGGCCCGAAGGGCCTGCTTGACCATCCTGTCTTCAAGGGAGTGGTAGGCCAGGATCACAAGCCGTCCTCCCCGGTTAATCCATCCAGGGACCTCATCAAGAAAGACCCGCAGGTTATCGAGCTCCCTGTTAACTGCGATTCTCAAGGCCTGAAAAGACCGCGTTGCAGGATCTTTTTCTCCGGGCCTGCGTGAAGGGGGAACCACGGACCGTATAAGTGAAGCCAGCCTGGAGGCACTGGTAACGGGCTCCGTACGCCGGGCCCTGACTACTGCCCGTGCTATGGCCCGGGCCCTCTTCTCCTCACCATACGCCCTCAAGATCCTTTCCAGTTCCCCTTCCGAGAGTGTGTTAACGAGATGACCCGCAGTCACAACGCTTTCCGGATCCATCCGCATGTCCAGGGGTTCGTCCCTCTTAAAGCTGAACCCGCGGCCCGAGCCATCCAGTTGATGGCTCGACAGGCCCAGGTCCAGCAGGATTCCGTCCGCCTTGCCCAGACCCGATTCATCCAGTATCCTGCCCACATCCGTGAAGTTTGCCTTCAGCACCAGGGCGCGATCCTCCATGAAAGACATCCTGGCTGCACATTGCCTTACGGCTTCGGAATCACGGTCCAGGCAGATCATACGGCCCGAGGCCGAGAGCCGTTTCCCGATCGCCGTGCTGTGCCCTCCGCCCCCGCAGGTCCCGTCCACATAGACCCCGTCAGTGCTGGTAACCAGATCCTGAACGGCCTCTTCCAGGAGTACCGGCTCGTGGGTATATTCCAACGGGGACCACCTCTAGATGCACCTTTAGATGCCCAACTCCGAGAGGATTTGACTGTCCTGGGCGAAGCTCTGTCTCGCCTTTTCGAACTCGTCTTCCCATTGCTCCCGGTCCCAGATTTCAAAGATCTTCAGCTCACCGACGAGGACCACTTCCTTTGTCAGCCCGGCGATATCCCTCAGGTCCGGGGGAATTGTGATGCGGCCCTGTTTGATTGGACATTCCTGTGCTCCGGAGATAAAGTAGCGGAGATAGCGGTTGGCGGCGTGGTTGAAAAGTGATAGATTAGCAGCTTTCTCTTCGATGGCGCGCCAGTCGTCGAGAGCAAAGGCCCAGAGGCAACAATCATGGTTCGTGAGCACCAGGACGTCATTACCCTTATTCTGCAGGGCATCCTTGAATCGAGCAGGGACGGCCAACCGCCCCTTTTCGTCCAGCGTATGTCGGGATCGTCCTTTGAACATGCCGGTGCACCACTTTATGACACTAAGTTCCACTTTGTGACACTTTTAACCGATAAACCCCCGGCCTGTCAAGGAAAAAATAACATCAGAAAACACGTCTTTGATCCTGGAAACGGGGAAGAAAGGAAACGGCAAATACACGCCACAGAGTGTATTTCTATGGTTTTTTAGCACTACATATGGGTCGTTCCAGGGTTGATGTCTACTTCCCTCCCCCTTGGGCTGCGGCTGAAACCCTCAAAAAAAGCGGGGCTTACCTTGGCTCGCCTCTCCATGTCACCGCGCAGTGATGATATTAGGTGTTGAGGGGTTGAAGGGACAAAAGACAAGACCGCCACAAGACAGTGAGTCCCCGCCACGGATCACTGGCAAGGCTCACGGCCTTTCATGCGCGGGGGTGACCGGTCCGGTCCGTGGGTCATGTACGTTTGGAGGGCAACGAACGGCGAGGTCAGGGGCGATGATCAGCCACCCGCAGGATGTAGTACAGGATGCTGACGATAAGGAACAGGATCAGGAACGCGTTCAGGACAAGCCCGGAATAGGCATAGTCCTTGTCTCCGAGTTCCTGAATGAGTGGAATCGACTTGATCGACAGGAGCAGGCCCGCGACCAGGAGCAGCGGAACCAGGATGAGGAGCGGCACCCATACGGGAACAGGCAGACCGTGGGTGCGGTCCCAGAGCACGAGCACCGAGGCCATGCCCATGGCCAGGAAAGGGAGGATAAACCCCAGCACTGCTCGATTGTTTGTCTTCCTGTATCTCAGAAATCGCATGCGGGCACCGGGATCCTTTCCGACTGCTTCGGTCACATACCCTCCTACTCTATCCCCGCTTCCGGCGTTTGTAAAGGTCGCGCCCGTGTCCGTGGAAGTCCAGGGTAAGGGGGTCACCGGCTCAACAGCTGATTCCTCGTGTTCTTCGTGATCTTCGTGGTGCAAAAACGGGTTGAGAGTCACCTTGCCCGCCGGTAAAAGGGCTTGCCTCGCAACCTTCAACTCTCTAAAATCGGTATGTGGTGTTGCAATGACGAGCCGCGTCCTTTGCACGCCTTTCCCGAACCAGGGGAATTACAAGGACAAGGCAGTCATTGCCTTAACGTCCCGATGACCGAAAGCACTCCAACAGGCCCTTTTCAGCGGCTACGGGAAACCCGGTCATCCGGAGGAGGTCGAACCATGGCAGAGTTAACCATCTGGAAAACGGAAGAGATGAACCGTCTCAGACGGGACATGGGCCGCATGTTCGCCCGGGTCTGGGATGACTTTGGAATGGAACACTCACACCCTCATGCCGGAGGGATCGACTCCATTGAGCTCATAGACCGAGGGCCCTCCCTCGTGCTCAGGGCCAAAACCCCGGACATCGACCCTCAGGACCTTGCCGTTCAAGTCTCGGAAGACCGTCTCACCCTGCAGGGAACCGTACGGAGAAATCAAGTTCAGGATAACGACCGGAGCCGGAGTATCCAGACCCGCTATGGATCGTTTTCACGAAGCATGCGACTGCCCTGCCGGGTGGTTCCGGAAGAGGTTGAGGCTACTTTCAACGACGGCGTGCTGGAGGTAATGCTGCCCAAGCGCAAAACCGAATCCGCGCGGGAGATCGAGATCCGGATCGCCTGATCGTACAACGCGGGGCCCGAACGGGACGGACTGCGCACCCTTTTACCACTTCCGGATTATCCTGCATTGCGGCACCTTGCTGCACATGACGGCCGCGGCCGTACCCCTCGAGGAGGTCTTTGATGGCAGGGAAGAAGAAATCAGATCCCAAAAGAGTGCCGGATGAGCAATTAAGGTGGCGGCTGGATCCGGCATCCCTTACCTATAAAACCACGGACGACCTTAAACCGCTGACGGAAATTATCGGCCAGGACAGGGGGGTCGAGGCCTTCCGCTTCGGCGTGGGCATGCACAAGCAGGGTTACAACGTCTTTGTCACAGGAATCGCCGGAACCGGACGGATGTCCACCGTGCGAAAGCTCCTCGAGCAGATGGCCGAGCAGAATGAGGACGGGATTCCGGACGACCTGTGCTACGTCAACAACTTCAAGACGCCTGAAAACCCCATACTACTGCGGTTTGCCGCAGGGAAAGGCAGTTTGTTCAAAAAGGACATTCACGAGTTTCTGGAACATCTCAAAAAGGAAGTGCCCGCCCTCTTTGAAAGCCAGGAATACCTGAACCGCAAGAAAGAAATCATGCAGGCCTACGAAAAAAAGGGCAAGGGGTTCTTCAAGGACCTGGACAAGAAGGTCCGCGAAGACGGGTTCGCCCTGGTGGACATACAGATGGGCGAGGTCAAGCGGCCCGAAGTGGTTCCCCTGGTGGACGGGGAACCCACACACATCGACCAGATCGAGGCACTGGTGGAAAAGGGACGCTTCCCGCAGGAGGAGTATGAGGCCCTGAAGAAAAAGCAGGCCGAGCTTCGTGAGCAGATCGACCAGATTTTCCTTGAACTGCGGGACCTCCAGAAGGAGGTCCAGGAGAACATTGAGAAGACGGACCACATGCTGTTCACGAAGCTGGCCAACGAGTCCATGGCCCCTATCCGCCGGAAGTACGAAGGCGACAAGGTGCAAAAGTTCCTGGACGACATGCTTGGAGACCTGGCCGATAACGTAAAGATCTTTCAGGACCAGGGCAAGGCCCAGATGCAGGGACTCCCTTTCCCCATGCCCGAAGGGGACCCTTTCCAGCCCTACCGGGTCAACGTGATGGTGGACAACTCTGAGTTGTCGTCCGTGCCTGTCATAGTGGAGACCTATCCCACCTACCGCAACCTCTTCGGCTCCATTGAGCGGGTGGTGGACAGAAGCGGCCTGTGGCGGACGGACTTCAGCAGGATCCGCGCCGGGTCCCTGGTGAAGGCAAGCGGCGGGTACTTGGTGATCAACCTCATGGACGCACTGATCGAGCCGGGCGTGTGGCCGGCTCTCAAGCGTGCGCTCAAGACCGAAAGGATGGAAATCCAGACCTACGACCCCTTCTACCTCTTCACGACCACGGGGCTCAAGCCTGAGCCGGTGGAAATGGACACCAAGGTGATCGTCGTCTCCGAGGACTACATCTACTACCTCCTTCTGCGGTACGACGAGGACACCCCCAAAATCTTCAAGGTCAGGGCCGCTTTTGATACCTCCATGGAGAAAACCGATAAATCCATTCATCAGTTCGCTGAATTCATCAGAATGACGGTGAACGAAGACAACCTGAGGCCCGTCCACCGGACCGGCGTGGCAGCCATGGTAGAGGAGGCCGTACGCATGACCGGCCGCCAGGAAAAGCTATCCACCAGCTTTCCGGAAATCGCGGACCGGATACGGGAGGCCGATTATTGGGCAGGACTGGACGGGTCCTCCAGCATAACGGGAGAACATGTAGACAAGGCCATAGAGGCCAAAATCTATAGATCCAACCTCATCGAGCAGAAGATCCAGGAGATGATCGATCGGGGAACCCTCATGATCGACGTGGATGGCGAGAAGGTCGGGCAGGTCAACGGCCTGGCGGTCTACGACATGGGGGACTATACCTTCGGCAAGCCGAACCGGATCACCGCTTCAACGTCCATGGGACGTGCGGGGATCATCAACATTGAGCGCGAAGCGGACCTTTCAGGAAAGACCCATAACAAGGGAGTCCTCATTCTCAGCGGTTATCTCCGACATAAGTTTGCACAGGAAAAACCACTCACCATGAGCGCCAGTGTCGCTTTCGAGCAGTCTTACGGCGGTGTGGACGGGGACAGCGCCTCATCCACGGAGATCTATGCCCTCCTGTCAAGCCTCACCGGGGTTCCTCTCAAGCAGTACATCGCCGTGACCGGATCCGTAAACCAGAAGGGAGAGATTCAGGCGATCGGCGGTGTGAACATGAAAATCGAAGGGTTTTTCGACTGCTGCCGAATGACCGGATTGACCGGAAAGCAGGGCGTCTTGATTCCCGAGGCCAACGTCAAGGACCTGATGCTCAGGAAGGACGTGGTGGAAGCGATTACGCAGGGTAAATTCCACGTCTGGTCGGTCGGGACCGTGGACGAAGGCATAGAGATCCTCACGGGCAAGCCGGCCGGCAAGATGAAGGCCGACGGAACTTACACCAAGAACAGCATAAACGACCTGGCGGACCAAAAGCTCCGAAGGCTTGCCGAAGGCCTGAAACGATTCGGCAACTCTGAACAAACAGAGGATAAAGGCGGGAAAAAAGCCAAGGGCCGAAAGACCGGTGGGAAAAATAAGGCCCTGAATTGAACCTCCAATGCGCGAAGACACAAGGCCCCGGGCCCGTGACCGTCAAGCACATCTCCCTTGGCAGCCCCATAGAGGAAAAGATCGCCTGGGCCGAGCGGGTTTACTGCAAGGCAGGTTCCCGGCTGTCGGGGGACCCTGAGATTTCCAGCCTCATTAAGCGGTTTGAAGCGGCTGCCGGTGCCTCCCACCGCATGATGCAAAAGACAGGGATCGTAGAGATCTGCCGTGAGTGCGATCAGCATGAAGGCGGTTCCTGCTGCGGAAAAGGCATAGAGGATCGATACAGCGGTGTCATGCTCCTGATCAACCTCCTGCTCGAACGCCCGCTCCCACACCGGCGCTACGACCCGGCGGGCTGTTTTTTCCTGGGCCCCTCCGGATGCGTCCTTGCGGCCCGGCATGTGATCTGCATCAACTACCTCTGCAATAGAGTCACTGACTCCGTTTCTTCGGAACACCTCTCTTGTCTCCGGGACAGCGAGGGAGAAGAGGTCCATGTCCTGTTCCTCCTGGCGGAAAGGGTGAAGAGAGAACTGATCAGCTGTTAAGATAAAACAATGACCACTCCCCGGCGGTTAGGTGATGAGATCAGGTGTTGAGGTGTTGAGGTGCTAAGGGAAAAACAAGGGTGCCACGAACCGCAGGGACTCCGGGCCCCGTCCCCCGATGTGTGGAGCGCCATGGAAGCGGTGGCCCGGTTCTGTGATGAACGACAAGTGGGAGATGTGGGAGCCCTGGGTTTTCGACGTTCCAGTGAACTGGGCCGGGTGCTTCCCTGCCTGGAGCGGCTGGTGGCCGACCGCATACTCTTCCCGGAAAAGACGCGGTTCCTGGATATGGGGTGCGCGGACGGCCGGGTGAACTTGCTTCTCGGATACGTGACCCGCGTCTCCGTGGGCATAGAGCTGGACGACTGGATCCTTGACGACCATTCAGGGCTTAAACAGGGGCTCGAGGCCGAACTGTCCCGCCTCGGCCTTCTCCCTCTTCCTGCAAACGTCCGGCTCTTTTCAGGCGATTCCACGGATGACCGCCTGCACGACACAATCGAGGCGGAGACCGGGACCCCTTTCGAGGCCTTTGATCTGTTCTACACCTACCTCACCATGCAGGAGGAATTCGCAGCACTGATCGCTGGAAAGGCCAAGCCGGGGGCGGTTTTTGCCGTGTACGGCCTGGAACATATTCAGCCTCGCTTACCCGGGTTCGAGCTTCTAACTCCGGGCCGGGCCCTTCATGGAATCCTGGCGCTTTACCGGAAAAAATAGCCCTTCAATCTCCGATCCGCAGTTCAAGGAGACCCCTAAGAACCGCCCTTGAGCGGCCAAGGCCCCGGCCGGGTCATGTGACGATTCGTGCAACGGCGTCAACGGGGGCACCGGGACCGGGAATCAGGCCGCGGCTCACCGGGCCAGTTTACGCTCCATTTTTTTCATGAAGTCGCGGTATACCCTGTAGTGTTCCGTATCCTCATAAGCAATCTCGTCGATGGGAATCTGGTCAAAGCTGTATATGGTCGCCCCGGAACAGGCGAGAAGGATCGGAGAATGCGTGGCCACGATGAACTGTGCATGACCGGCCTTGCCCGTCTCTTCGAGCAGGTTGAGCAGGTCGAGTTGGGTGCGGGGGGAAAGCGCCGTCTCCGGCTCGTCCATGAGATAAAGCCCCTTGATGCGATAACGGGCCTCGAAAAAACTCATGAGAGATTGTCCGTGAGACTGGGTCATGAGGGATTTTCCTCCAAAATACCTCAATGTCCCCGGGTCGGATACGGCCCATTCATCCAGGTTCCGGGCGAAGTCGTAAAACATCTCCGAAGAGAAAAAAGATCCGGACACGTAGTCGCCGGTCCACTCAACGTCGATAAAGCGCCAGAGCAGTTGCTCGTAGGGATTGATCTCGAACCGGCTGGTCTCGATGGTCTTCCAGATGTGTATGCCGCAACGATTTGCAATGGCACGAAGGAGCGTGGACTTGCCACTGCCGTTCTCCCCCGCGAACAGGGTGACCGGTGTCTCCAGCTTCAGGGACCTTGTCCTGCGAAAGGTTTCCAGGTTGAATGGGTAATAGGAGTCGGTCGGGTAGTCTTCGCTCAGAAAGGTGATCCCGCGAACATGCATGCAGAGCTCCTATGCCTTGATAGTAAGGGATCGGCACAACCTAGAGCAAAAGGCGGGGTCTGTCAATGGTTTGAGCAGTGCGGCACAATCGCAATCAGGGCAGTCGACTTCCATCACTTTTTCACCAAGAAGAGCACGAAGAAGAATATCAAAAAAACCGCAAATCACGCCGATCGCCGGCTTAACAGCTTGAGACCGAAGGCCTCATTCGCCCTCACCCTCATCTCCACCTGCACAAAGCTCACTCGGATGGCCCGGAAAGAAGATTGTCCCTTAAAAGGGTGAAAATCCGGTCGCGGCTTGGGTATCCGTACTCAGGTCCGTTCAGAAGGATAACGAAAGAGACGGGGTCTCCGGCGTCAGGCAGCAGGTATCCGGCCAGTGACTTGACGTCGTGAAGGGTGCCGGACTTGGAGCACACCCCATCCTTGCAACCGAGCAGGTCTCGATAGGGACGGAACCGGTCCAGGACATTAATCATCTGCCCGGCGGTGATGCGCGTTCTGCGGCTGAGGCCGGAGCCTTCTTCCACATGGATATCTTCGATACCGGTGTCTTTCATGAACGCTGTCATCACCCGCCTCGCCTTTTCAGGCGTAGCCGGGGGTCCGAAACGGGAGGCGCCCAGGGCCAGGAAGATCTGGTTTGCCATGAAGTTGTTTGAGTACCTAAACACATCTTCCAGGAGATCAGCGAGGGTCCGGGCGGACTGATGGACATACAGGAGGGGAAAAACCTCCGGGTCCTCTTCGCACTTCTTTATGTCCCCGGTCACCTCGACGCCCTTCCTTTGAAGAAACGCCCTCAGGAGTTCTCCGGCATACCGAAGGCACTGGTCCGGGCTGGCGGAAAGGTTGATGCGGGCCTTGCCCTTCACGCCCCCCCGGTGTGCCGCGCGGCGCGCTATATCCGTCAAAGGGGTTTGAGGTTCTCCCGAATGCACGCGTCCCCGGGCATCCACCTGGACGTAAACGGTATTGAAGTTGACGCACAGGGCACCGTTGTAGGCGTCGTATGGGTTTAGGCTTCGGTTCGTGCCGTGAAGCACCAGGCCGGGCTCGAAAAACCGGTTGTCGAGCAATACATTGCGCACCCGCACCAGGCCCTGGGCCCGAAGCGCTTCTGCGATCCGGTCGAGTTCCTCGGATACCAGAAAGGGGTCACCCCTGCCGGAGACCAACAGGTCCCCTTGAGGGGTCGAGCGGAACAGGGTGGTGAACCGATAGGCCGGCCCCAGTTCCTCCAGGGCGACCGCGGCTGTGATTATCTTCAGTACCGATGCGGGAACAAGCGGCTTGTCCGGGTGGTGTGAGGCCAGGATCCGGCCTTTGGCATCCATCGCCATGACCGCTCCGTCGCCTGCAAGGCGGGAGAGTCCCTCGATTACCCCTGAGGAGGCCGCCCCCGCCGATCGGTGGCCTGGGCCCGCCCAGGCCCAAAGCACCGTCAAGAAGACGGCCGAAACCAGGACAACGTTTTTCATGACTCGCGCCCGGGTACGCCGAACTACAGTCATGCAGGCTGTCCTTTCAGGCCGATCTCTTCCGCCGCCTCGCGCATGCCCATGATGGTGTCCGTGATGAGATCGCCCAGTTCCACGTCGAGCATTCGGGCGCCCCTCTCGATGATGGAACGGTCCACGCCCGCTGCAAACCGCTTGTCATTCCACTTCTTCTTGACGGACTTTGCCTTAAGGTCCATGACACTCTTGGACGGGCGGACCAGGGCTGTCGTCACTACGAGGCCGGTGAGCTCGTCAACGGCATAAAGGGTCTTCTCGAGGTCCGTCTCGGGCTCGACGTCGGAGCAGATCCCCCAACCGTGGCTAACCACGGCCCGAATGTAGTCCTCGGGCCACCCCCGCTCTCGAAGGATCTCGCCGGTCTTGGTGCAATGCTGATCAGGATACTTCTCGTAGTCCAGGTCATGGATCAGGCCGATGACTCCCCATTTCTCCTCGTCTTCTCCCCGCTTGCGTGCCGCGTAGCGCATTACGGCCTCCACGGCCAGGGCGTGCTTAACGAGGCTGTCGGACTCGTTGAACTCCTTGAGAAGTCGAAAGGCCTCCTCGCGCGTGGGTACGTTGGATGTCATGAGCGCCTCCTTTCTCTCTTGATCGGCTGAACAAATGCAACCGACAGCAAAGCCTACCCTCAGCCGAATTAAATGGCAAGGACGCAGAGACGGAATTGAATCCCCGGGAATCGTGTTTAATTTTGCAGGAACGGCAAGAAACTTTTGTTTTGCGCAGGGACGCAAATAATAGCCAAATAATATCAATTTGTTTTGGAAAGTCGGCGTACCCTGTGGGAGATCAACTCCATATCCACGGCTTCGCATTCGGGTTCACTTGATACCCTCCCGGACCCGGCGGTTTGCGGTTTGGCGGAGCATTAAGAGAAAGGGAATAATCATGATAAGCTGTTCGGAATTGACCCTGGACATGCTGCCTAACAGGGTAGCCGTTCACGGTGATGGAGACTCGAGCTTTCAACAGGCCCGGAAACTGGCTGAAAAAGAGGTGCAAAAACACATGACCGATCCCATGCTTCTCGGTTGGTACGACCGGCGTTCCGGTTCCTTTTCCCCCCAGGTGGAGTGCTGCAGCGAGGAGAAGCCCGGCTGGGTCGTGTACGCCGAGACCCGCGGCGGAAGCCTTACCGTGGATGTAAACGACGGCTCCTACTATTTCATTTACGGCGATTTCCCATGAGACGTCGTCCCGAAATCAATTCCGTAGGTCCATGACAGCCGGTGAGGAGGCGGAAATGGTTCCGGCCACGTGTGAGCCGCCCTTATCGAGCCTTCATTGCATATTCCCGTGATCAATGGTATGCTCCCACGCGGCACCAGGCAGCAGATAATGCTCCCGGACATGGACTACCGCCCCGGGAGCGACGCATCCTCTTCCAATTCCACGGAGACTGATCATCCAGGCCCCAGCGCCCCCCTTTCCTCTGACGCAGGACAGGGCAAAGGCATTTTATGGGGCTTTTCTTGTTTTCTGGAAGGCCCGAAAGGCATTTTGACTCGCTCGCAAGCAGCAGAGGGAACGATTGGAAATTCAACAAAAGACCAAAAAAATCTCCTTTGAGGACCCCAAAATGGTCATGGCCCTTTGCGGGGAGCACAACTCAAACCTGAAAAGACTGGAAGAGAAAATCGGTCTGACGGTTAACGTGCGGGGAAACGAGTTTCTCCTGCAGGGAAGGGACTGGGAAATAGAGCTGGGGGGCGATATTCTTCTCCAACTGTACGAGCTTCTCCAGAACAGCTATCCCGTCTATGAGAGCGATGTGGACTATGCAGTCCGCATCCTGAGCGGAGACCGCTCCAAAGACCTGAAGCAGATCTTTATGGACCGGGTCTACATAACCTCGGGCAGAAAGATCATTACCCCCAAGACCGTCAACCAGAAAGATTATATTGACAGCATTCGAAGATACGATATTGTCTTCGGGGTAGGACCGGCCGGCACGGGGAAGACCTACCTTGCCATGGCCATGGCCGTTGCGGCCCTGGCCAGGAAAGAGATAAAACGGATCGTCCTGGTCAGACCTGCGGTAGAGGCCGGTGAGCACCTGGGATTCCTTCCCGGAGACCTTTACGAGAAAGTGAATCCATACCTGCGGCCCCTGTACGATGCCCTGCACGACATGATGGAATTTGAGGACGCATCGAAGCTCATCCAGCGCGGTGTCATCGAAGTGGCGCCCCTGGCGTTCATGAGGGGCCGAACGCTCAATGACTCCTTTGTAATCCTCGACGAGGCCCAGAACGCCAAAACCGACCAGATGAAGATGTTCCTGACCCGCCTCGGCTTCAGTTCCAAGGCTGTGATCACGGGGGATGTAACCCAAACGGATCTACCCAACGGAATCGCTTCGGGCCTCATCGAAGCCAAAAGCATCCTGAGCGAAATCGAGGGCATTCGGTTCCTCTACTTCGGAAGGGAAGACGTCATCCGCCATCCCCTGGTCCAGGAGATCATCGAAGCCTACGAAAAAGCCGAACAAGGCCGTTCGGCTGCTTGAGCAGGTTTCCAGGCATCGAGGAAAAAATATAATTCCATGAACTCAATAAACGACAAGGAACAGGTCAAGCTCCTCAACCGCAGGAACGGAACCGTTCCCAAGTCTCCTTCAAAAGGGGAAAAACGACCCTCAGCCTCCGCCAAGCCGGCTTCTAAAGGCGACCGCGACGGAGGACGCAGGATGAGCCGGAAGACTTCATTCTCTCGGCTGACCCATGATCGCATCTTGTGGGCAAGCCTGATCGTGCTGAGCATACTCTTCGCCGTCTTCCTGTTCCCCAACATCCTGACCCAGGCCCCAGACTATCAGATCGGAGACGTGGCCGAGACGAGCATCAAGGCGAGCCACGATTTCCTGATCGAAAACCGCGAGCAGACCGACCTCAACCGTGGGGAGGCCGCAAGGCAGTCCCTTGCAGTCTATGACTTTGACCGCTCTCATTCGGACCTCGTCAATCGTGTCAATGAGGCCTTCTCCTTTGCTCGAAAGCGGCAGGCCGAGCTCTTCAAAACCCGGGAGCATGAAGTCGTTGCACCGGACCCCGCAGTAGTCCCCGCGGATCCCGCCCCAGAGGAAATCCTGGCCTTCCGTGACCGTTTTTTTGCGATCCTGGATATCAGCCCCGACCAGGCCCTTTTCAATGCCCTCATGGACAGCGGATTCTCGACGGCCATGGAGGAATCAATAGTCCCGATTCTGAGCCGCCTCCTTGGCAAAGGCATTGTGGCGAAAGGGGATCGGCTGCTGGCCCAGGCGGAAAGAGGAGGCATCATCCTTCACGACCTGTACACCCGCCAGGAAACCCGGGTGGAGGACCTGGAACGGTTCCACGACCTGGAAAGCGCAATTGCCTTTGTGAAAGACCAGGAGGCTGACCTGGCGAATCAGATCGGGCAGGACAATGCTGGGGCGGCTGTGGAGCTGACCCTGGCACTGCTGGAGCCGAATACCACGTTCAACCAGCGGGAGACCGAGCTTCGCAAGGAGACCGCACGCAACGAGGTCAAGCCCACTTATTTCATGATCAAGAAAGGCGAGATGCTCGTTCGGGAGGGAGACCGGATCGGGCCCGTGCACCTGGAAAAACTGGCGGGCGAGTTTCGCTCGAGGGACCGGCTGGACATGCTGGGACGAATTCCCGCCATGGCCGTACTTATCGGACTGTTTTTCACAGTCATGTATCTGGTCGGGTTTCGCGGGCTCAAGGTGCTTATGGAGGACCGGCGCGATCTACTGTTCACTGTAACAACCCTGCTCGGCATTTTCGTGTTTGCCTGGACATACCGTTTCGTTGCCGACGAGGTGGCCCGAGGGTTTGCATTCATGAGCCCGAGAAGCCTTCTCTACGCCATGCCCGTTGCGTGTGGAGGCATGTTTCTCTCCATATTCCAGGGCCTGGCCGCCGCGACCAGCTTCTCCCTGATCATCGCCGTGCTTGCAGCCCTGATATGTGGCGGGCAGGTATCGCTGTTCATCTACTTTTTCCTGGGAAGTCTGGTCGCGGCCTACGGTGTTCGCCGCTGCACCGAGCGGGGGACACTGATCAAGGCGGGGCTCAAGGTGAGCCTGATCAATGTGGCTATGGCCCTGTGCATAGAAATGATCTACGGGTCCCTGTACTCGTTTGACGTACTCATAGCCATGACCGCAGGCTTTGCGGGAGGAATTCTCACCGCCATCATCGCCACGGGCTTTCTCCCGCTTATCGAGATGTCTTTCGGGTTCACCACGGACATCAAGCTTCTGGAACTCTCAAGCCTGGATCAACCCCTCCTTCGCCGTCTCCTGGTCCAGGCGCCCGGTACTTATCACCACAGCGTCATAATCAGCAACCTGGTCGAGGCCACGGCCCAGGCCGTGAACGCCAATCCCCTGCTGGCCAAGGTATGTGCCTACTACCATGACATCGGAAAGCTGAAGAAGCCTCTTTACTTCATCGAAAACCAGAAGGCCGGAGAGAATAAGCACGAAAAGCTGGCCCCGTCCATGAGCAGCCTTGTCTTGATCGGCCACGTCAAGGACGGAGTGGAACTGGCCCGGGAACACGGCCTGGGAAGGGAGATCATAGACACCATTCAGCAGCATCACGGGACCAGCCTGATCAACTATTTCTACCAAAAGGCCAGAGAAAGGGCGGAGACCAGGACGGGGAAGCGCTTTCATGTCAAGGAGGAAGACTTCCGCTACCCCGGCCCCAAGCCGCAGACCAAGGAGGCCGGGCTGGTAATGCTGGCGGACATGGTGGAAGCGGCCTCTCGTTCGCTCAGCGAGCCTACACCATCCAGGATTCAGGGTACGGTGCACAAGATGATCAACCAGGCCTTCTCCGACGGTCAACTGGATGAGTGCGAGCTGACGTTGAAAGACCTTCACGAAATAGCAAAAAGCTTCAACAAGACCCTGGTGGGCATTTTCCATCACAGAATCAAGTACCCCGAGGCCGGGGAGTCCAGACCGGAGAAAAAAGGCAAGAATGGACATCCAGATCAGGGGCCCGAAAACGACGCCGAAAGTCGAAAGCCGGACGATACGCCGCGAACTGAAAAGGGTCTTAGGCGACTTGGGTTATAGTGAGGGGGAACTCAGCATCCTCCTGACCGATGACGAAGAAATCGCCCGCTTGAACAGCCGGTACAGGGGAAAGGAGGGGGCGACCAACGTCCTGGCCTTTCCCATGTCGGAGAGTCCGCCCGCGGGATCGGACGCGGGAATGCTGGGAGACATCGTGGTCTCCATGGACACTGCCCGCAGGGAATCCGATGCCTTCAAAACAGCCCTTCCCGAGACCGTTTTCCGCTTGCTGATCCACGGGCTTCTGCATCTCCTGGGATACGACCATGAGGCCTCCGAAGAAGAGGCCTCCCGCATGGAGGAAACAGAGAAGAGGCTCCTCTCTCTGGTCGACTATGGTATTTGATGGACCGGAGCACCTGTTTTGGGGGTGCCCGCACTGAACAGACAGGAGGGAGTGAATATGGCCAGACTTGCAGTCAATGTGGACCATGTGGCCACCGTCCGGCAGGCGCGCGGCGTAGACGAGCCTGACCCGGTGATAGCAGCGGGCATTGCGGAGCTTGCCGGGGCGGAAGGGATCATCTGCCACCTTCGCGAAGACCGGCGTCACCTTCAGGATCGGGATCTGCGGCTGTTGCGCCGGACGGTCAAGACCCGGCTGAACATGGAAATGGCACCGGTCGACGAGATGATTGAAATCGCGCTGGAACTCCGGCCCGACCTGGTTACTCTGGTCCCTGAAAAGCGCCGGGAGCTGACCACCGAAGGCGGACTGGACGTCCTGGCCGACCCTGACCGGTATCGCGACGTGGCGGAAAGGCTCCGGAAAGGCGGCGT
Organism: Desulfatiglandales bacterium; assembly: GCA_041685835.1. GTDB lineage: Bacteria > Desulfobacterota > DSM-4660 > Desulfatiglandales > HGW-15 > JAIPEI01. The sequence goes on along the minus strand of JAWLEX010000002.1, from coordinate 31,630 downwards.
CCCCGTAAGCTTTTTCGTGGATCCGGAGCCGTCCCAGATCGAGGCGGCGCGCTCCGCCGGTGGAAGGGTCGTGGAGATCCATACAGGGCACTATTCCGAGGCCGCATCCGAGAAGGAGGCGGAGGAACAATTCATGCGAATCGCCCGCGCCGTGGAATCGGCCTCCGGGACCGGCCTGGAAATCGCCGCGGGGCATGGATTGAACTACACCAACATCAAACGCTTCCACTCCCTTTCCCGGATCGGGGAATACAGCATAGGGCACAGCATTATTTCCCGGGCCCTGCTCGTGGGCATGGAGAGGGCCGTGCGAGACATGATCGATCTGGTAAGGAGTTTCTGACCCGCTTATGGTTTATGGAATCGGCGTGGACCTCGTGTACATTCCTCGAATAGAAAGAGTCCTGGCACGGTGGGGCGATCGGTTCCTCGACCGCGTCTTCACGGCGGATGAGCAGGTCCTGTGTCTTTCCCGTCCAAGGCCCGCATGTGCATTTGCCATGCGTTTCGCGGCCAAGGAAGCCTTTTCCAAGGCCATAGGGCTGGGCATGAGGCGGGGCATCAGCTGGCGGGACATCGAGGTGTTTCATCACCCCGGCGGACGTCCCGCAATCCGCGTCAGGGGAACAACCCTTGATTTATGCCGGAAACGCGGCATCAACGGCATGCACGTGAGCCTTTCGGACGAGCATGATTACGCCGTGGCCATAGTGGTACTGGAAGGGTGAGGAGAAAAATAACATATTCAACCGCCTCGGGCCGGGAAACCATACGCCTGGGCCGAAGCCTGGGCCCCCTGCTGGCCGGTGGGGACGTGGTCGCGGTCACCGGTCCCTTGGGCAGTGGAAAGACCTGGCTCGCCAAGGGAGTCGGAGCCGGTCTCGGGATTCCCGAGCAGACAGTGATCACCAGCCCGTCCTTCGCGCTGGTGAACGAGTACCGGGCGCGGCTCACATTCTACCACATGGACCTCTATCGGCTGGAGGGACTGGAGGAGGTCCTCTCCGCCGGACTCGAGGAGTACCTCCGCGGAGACGGAATCGCCCTTGTGGAGTGGGCGGACCGTTGTCCGGAAATGATCCCCTCATGGGCCGTCCATGTGAGCATCGTTATATCGGACCCTGATCGAAGGCGGATCACCCTCTCGGCCGGCCACCCCAGGTCTGTCGAGATCCTTGAAGCGCTGGCATGAAAGCTCGAACTTCTTCGGATCTTAAAAGCAGGAGATCCGCTTGGTTCTTGGCTTTTGGTCTTTGACTTCCTTCGTGATCTTCATGCCCTTGGTTGTAAGGCTTTAACTTTTTTCTCGATCAAATCCGCCGGCTGGACGGCCGGCGGCGAGGAGCAGAATGGCATTAATAGTCCAGAAGTACGGAGGCACTTCGGTCGGGAGCATCGAGAAGATCCGCGGCGTGGCCGAGCGGGTCCTGGACTACCATAGAGACGGGCACCGCATGGTGGTGGTCCTCTCCGCCATGGCCGGTCAGACCGACAACCTCATCCAGTTGGCCCGGCAGATGACCGATGATCCGGACCCGCGGGAACTGGACGTGGTCATGGCAACGGGGGAGCAGCTGACCGTGGCCCTTTTCGCCATGGCCGTCAAGTCCCTCGGCTACGAAGCGCTTTCCCTTCTCGCTTTCCAGGCCTCCATCCACACGGACCGGCTTTACGGCAAGGCACACATCCAGGACATAGACACCCGCCGCATACTGAGAGAACTGGACAACAACAGAATAGTTTCCGTGGCGGGATTCCAGGGGCTGGACGGCGACGGTAACATCACCACCCTGGGACGGGGAGGATCGGACACGACCGCCGTGGCGCTGGCCGCCACCCTCAATGCCGACTGCTGCGAGATATTTACCGACGTGGACGGGGTTTACACCACTGATCCCAATATCTGCCCGAAGGCCAGGAAAATGGAGCGCATATCCTACGAGGAAATGCTCGAGATGGCCAGCCTGGGGGCCAAGGTTCTTGAAATCCGTGCCGTCGAGTTCGCCAAGAAGTTCAATGTTCCCATCCACGTTCGTTCCACATTCAGCAGGGAGGAAGGGACCATGGTCATTGCCGAGACAAAGGACATGGAGAAGCTGATCGTCTCCAGTGTCGCATACAATAAGAACGAGGCCCGCGTCACCATCAAGAAGGTGCCTGACCGGCCCGGAATCGCCGCCAGGATCTTTGAGCCCGTCTTTGATTCCGGAATTGTCGTGGACATGATACTGCAAAACACCAGCGAGGATGGAATCACGGACCTGACATTCACGGTTCCCAAGCCTGATTTCCTCAAGACCATGAAACTGGTAAGCCGGGTAGCGGAGGAGATCGGGGCGGAAAAGGTGCTGGGCGATGAAGACATCGCCAAGGTTTCCGTGATCGGGGTGGGGATGCGTAGTCACGCCGGTGTGGCCATGAAGATGTTCCGCATCCTTGCGGCTGAAAACATCAACGTGATGATGATCAGCACATCCGAAATCAAGATATCCTGCGTGATCGAGGAAAAGTACACAGAACTGGCCGTCCGGGTGCTCCACGAGGCCTTCGGGCTGGACAATGAAGCCGCTGAAGAAAAGTGACGATGTGGGGGCATGCCTGGCATTACTCCTGCTGATTCTGGGCCTGGGGCTTGCGGACTCGTTTTTCCGGAAGCCTGCCGCACCTCCCCTTCCGTGCACTAATCCACTGTTCGTGGAAGCTGCAGGCGACGTGCACCACCCGGGCGTATATGTCTTCTGCGACACACCCGCAACAACCTCGGACCTGGCAGTGAGGGCTTCGGGGAGATCCGATTACCGGGCTGCGGGGATCATTGAAAACACGCCCCTCCCTTCTGGTGCCAGGGTGGTCTTCATGGGCGGCCCCGGCAAAGAAAAGACCTGCCGTATTGAGGACATGAGCGCGTTTTATCTGTTTACGCTGGGGATGCCCGTCCCGGTGAACCGCAGCAGTGCGGAGGACCTCACTGCCCTTCCGGGAATAGGGCCCGGGCTTGCCTGGGCCCTGGTGGAGTACCGGGAGCATGCCAATGGATTCGATCGGGTTGAAGACCTTTTGAGGGTCCACGGCATCGGGCCCCGGACCCTGGAACTGTTGAAGCCGCATATCACTGTTCGCCGAACAGGGAGCCTCACCGGACCTCAGTGAGTCGAGCGCGGGTCGGGCGGAAGCCCGCAAGTGGACGGAGGACCAATGAGAATCAAGCGAGGCATGCCTGATTGGGTGTTCGGCGTGATCGTGACGGCCTTTTTCGGTGAAAAGTGGGGGGGTGAGAGGAATAAGGGCCGTGTTCGTGGTTCGTGGCTCGTGTTGGCAGAAAAGGGTCGCAGTCAGGGTTTTCTGGTTCTTATATGAATATAAAGTCAGCAGGAAAAACCCACATAGGGATCAAAAGAAAGCTCAATGAGGACAGCCTCCTGGTGAGGCCTGACCTGGGTCTTTTCATCGTGGCCGACGGCATGGGAGGCCACAAGGCCGGCGACGTGGCAAGCCGAATGGTCGTGGAGACCATGGCCGGCTACTGGGGAAAGGTAAGGAGCAACCGGGCCCCTTCGTTTCTAGAGCCCGTTAATAAGGATATTTCGGACCTCGCAAAGCACTTGATCAACTCCATCTCCCTCACTAATATCATTATTCACGAGGCGCAGAAAAGACCAGAGTATCACCGAATGGGATCGACCGTCGCGGCACTCCTGTTGGAGGGCGACTGTATCTGGGCCGCCAACGTGGGCGACAGCAGGACCTACCTGTTCGACCAGGGACAACGTCTTATTCAGGTCTCCCAGGAACACTCGGTCGAGGCGGAGCAGCGGGCCATGGGGCTGACCGACCCCGTGGGCTCGACCCCTCCGGGGATGAAAAACCTGCTGACGCGGGTCATGGGACAGCACAGGAAGGTGGATGTCTACATCACCCCTCTCAGGCCCGAGACCGGGGACATTATCCTGATGTGTTCGGACGGGCTTACGAATTTCATGAGGGAGCAGGCCATCAACACGGTGCTGGACGATTTTTCCACTTCCCTCGAACGCAAGGCCGACATCCTGATCGACGAGGCGAACCGGGGGGGCGGCGGAGACAACATCACGGTCATACTGCTTGAAATTCTCGAAGAGGGAAAGTGGAGCAAGCTGAAGAAGAAGCTGAAATGATAAAGGAGAGAGTCGAAGGGCCCACAGTGTAAATTAAAAACACTCCATCGGCCCTTTCGTCTTTTAAAATCAATGATCATTCTCGGCATTGACACGTCATGCGATGATACTTCGGCAGCGGTCGTTTCGGACCGGGACGGAATCCTTTCAAACGTGATCAACTCCCAGATCGGTCTTCACCACCCATACGGCGGCGTGGTCCCGGAACTGGCCTCGCGTGAGCACGTCCGTAATATTGTGCCCGTGGTGGACAAGGCCCTGGATGAGGCAGGTATCGACCCGGGAGACCTGGAAGCCGTGGCCGTCACAATCGGGCCCGGTCTTATCGGCTCGCTCCTTGTGGGCCTCCACTACGCACGCGGCCTATCGTGGGTCAAAGGACTTCCCCTCGTCGGGGTGAACCACCTGGAAGGGCACATTCTATCGATCCTGCTGGAGCCCGAGATACCGTCTTTTCCATTCACGGCCCTGACTGTATCGGGGGGGCACACCAGCCTCTATCACGTGGAGCGCCCCGGTGTCTACCGAACCCTGGGACAGACCCTGGATGATGCGGCGGGCGAGGCGTTCGACAAGATAGCCAAGCTCCTCGGTCTGGGCTATCCGGGGGGCCCTGTTATTGAAAAAACGGCCTCAGGGGGCAGGGGGGATCGAATCGACTTCCCGCGGGCCATGATGGGGAACGAGTCCCTCGACTTCAGCTTCAGCGGACTTAAAACCTCCGTGGGCCTTTTTGTGGAACGCTGGAGCAGGGACCAGAAGGAGAGGAACGGGGTCCGGTTGGAAGACATTGCCGCGTCTTTTCAGGAGGCGGTCATAGACGTCCTCACAGCCAAGCTGTTCACGGCTGCGGAGCGAACCGGAACCGGGTCGGTAGTGGTGGCCGGGGGCGTGGCCTGCAATGGGGTCCTCAGGCGGCGATTGCGGGAAGAAGGTGATTTAAGGGGAATCCGGGTCTACTGGCCCCACCCGATCCTTTGCACGGACAACGGGGCCATGATCGCCGAAGCTGCGCTCTTTCGCCTGAAAAACGGGGAACGCGCGGATCTCTCCACGGATGTGCGATCGAGGTATCCCGTGGATGAACTGCCTCCGGCCATGGGATCAGGAACAAGCCGGACGTGAAATTCTCAAGACAGCTCCAATATTACTACTGGAGATTCATCCGACTCAAAGGGAACCCTGAAGCCCTCGCCCTGGGCATGGCGATGGGTATCTTTTCGGGCCTCATGCCCGTTGTGCCATTCCAGACCGCTCTGGCGATCTTTCTGGCATTAGTATTCGGCGGCAGCAAGATCACGGCCGCCCTTGGCACCTGGATAAGCAACCCCCTCAACTGGTACTTCATATACTACCTGGACTACCGGATCGGGGCGGCCATTCTGGGGCTTCCGGAGAAAAACCGCGGTGTCTCCTCGGTCATAGGGGCTCTGGAGAGGGGCGCGGAAGGCATGGCGGTGGTGAAAACGGTCCTGGGGACGGGAGGATCCATTATCGCGGCCTTCATCCTGGGCGGGTTTATTCTGGGGCTTCTGCTCGCGTCCCTGTCCTACCCTGTTTTTCTCAAAGTATTCCGCGGCATTCACCGGTGGAGGGAGCGCCGGCGGACGTTCAAAAGCCTCTCCCGGAAAATCGATTGACCGCCTTGTCAGGACTGAGAGCCAAAAAGCGATTCGGGCAGCACTTCCTTAAGGACCGGGGGGTAATCCACGGGATCCTGGAACTCTCGGGGCTGGATTCCTCCAACCGTATCCTGGAAATCGGCCCCGGCCGGGGAGCCCTGACCTTTCCTCTGACCCAAAGAGTGGACCGCATACTGGCCGTAGAAAAGGACCGCGACCTGGCGGCATGGCTTCAGGAAAGGCTGGAGGCCCGAAAGATACGAAACGCAGAAGTAGTCTGCGGCGACATACTCCGGTTCGACTTCAGCATGCTGGACCGCTTTTCACACGACAGGATCCATGTGATCGGAAACCTTCCCTACAATGTCAGCACACCTGTCCTGGAGGCACTCATCGACCAGCGCCGGAGGTTCCGCCGCGCGGTTCTCATGTTCCAGAAAGAGGTTGCAGACCGTCTTTCAGCTTCTCCCGGAGGCCGTTCCTATGGGGCGCTCACCGTCCTTGTGGGCCTTCACGCACGTGTCCGGCGACTTCTACGGGTGGGAAAAAGGTCTTTTCACCCGATGCCGCGTGTGGACTCCACAGTGGTGGAACTGGACTTCGACCTTCCCCATTCCCCTCAGCCGGCTGACGAAGCAGGGTTCCGTGCGGTGGTCAAAGGGGCCTTCAGTCACCGGCGAAAGACCCTGCAAAACGCACTTCTGGCATCCTTTCCCGCCTGGGATCGGGATGCCGTGGGCCGTATCCTGACGGACTGTCATATAGACCCCGGACGCCGCGCCGAGACCCTGAGTATCGATGACTTCCTTCGGCTCAGCGAGGCCTTTCCTCCCATCCGTCAAGGCCAATCCGCCATTCTTGACAAAGGGGACGGTGGGTGATAGTGAAGTACGGCTTTACGGATGCCCCTGCGGTGGACCGTGTGCCGGGGCTTCACCGCTGTAACCCGCTGCCTCTTCTTGGTTGTTTTTTCCGGCGAATTCTCCTGCGGCGGTAGTAGTCCCAGGCCTGCTTTTTTACGGACCCGACATACATGGGCCGAGGCTGAACATGCAACCATCCCGTTCCAGCCCCCACAACCATATTGTAATCGAGGGCCCTCTGGGCGTGGGGAAGACCAGCCTGGCCCGAATGCTGGCCGAGAGGCTCGACGGCGAGATACTGCTGGAAGATATCGAGGAAAACCCTTTTCTGGTTGATTTCTATCGGGACCCCAGGAAATACGGGTTTCAGACCCAGGTTTTCTTCCTGCTCAGGAGATACCAGCAGTCCCGGCAATTAGGCCAGATAGGCCTTTTTAACCGTGTCCTAGTCACAGACTACCTGTTCGACAAGGACCGGATATTTGCCGGGGCCAACCTGGACGAAAAGGAGTTCTGGCTCTACGATCAACTCTACAGGCTGCTTAAGGGACGCCTTGCCCCTCCGGACCTGGTTATTTTCCTGCAGGCACGGACCGATGTCTTGATGGACCGCATTCGCAGGCGGGGCCGCAAGTTCGAACGAAACATAAGTTCTAAATATCTTGAAGAGATCAACCGTTCCTTCAATGAATTTTTCTTCAATTACGATGAGGCCCCCCTTCTCGTGGTAAACGCCTCGGAGATCGACTTCGTGCACGTGCCGGCGGATTTCAAAGACCTGGTGTCGCGGATTCAGGACATGAAATCGGGCACCCAGTACTATGTGCCCATGAAATCCGCGGACTGATGGAAAGAGGAACTAAACAGGATTCTTCTTCGTGATCTTCGTGGTCTTCGTGGTTGCTAATGGTTTCTTCACCACGAAGATCACCAAGGACACGAAGAGGAGAAACAAAAATTTATTGACAGTGCAAGTTATAAATAGTGTCTCAGACATGCAGGCCCTTAGCGAGCGGATCCGGCTGGCCGGACAAACGATCGCCCTGGTGCCCACCATGGGCTTTTTCCATGACGGACACCTGGCGCTTATGCGGGCCGCGAAAGAGCTTGCGGACACTGTGGTGGTGAGCCTCTTCGTGAACCCGACACAATTCGCAGAAGGCGAGGACCTGGAGGCCTACCCTCGCGACCTCCAAGGGGACCTGGCCAAGGCCGGGTCCGCTGGAACCGACTACGTGTTCGCACCGACGGCCGAGGACATCTATCCCGAGGGCTTTCAGACCCTTGTCCGCGTGGATCAGCTGACCAGGCGCCTCTGCGGACCACTCCGGCCCGGACACTTCGAAGGAGTGACCACGATCGTGGCCAAGCTGTTTAACATCACAAAGCCGCATGTGGCGGTGTTCGGACAGAAGGACTTCCAGCAGCTCACCGTGATCAGTCGAATGGTCCGGGACCTGAACATGGACCTTCGGATCGTGGGCGTCCCAACGGTACGGGAGCCTGACGGACTGGCCATGAGTTCACGCAACACCTACCTGTCCCCCGAGGAACGAAAGGCGGCCTTGTGCCTGAGCCGATCGCTGGCCCTGGCCCAGGAAATGGTGGATGCCGGCGAGAGAAACGCGGCCGTTATCCGTGCCGCCGTGGAGGAACACATACGCCGGGCGCCTTTCACAAAGATCGACTATGTGAGCCTTTGCCATCCGGCAACCCTGGAAGAACTGGAGGCTGTCGAGGAGGAAACACTCCTTGCCCTCGCCGTGTTTGTCGGAAAGGCGCGGCTCATCGACAACCGGCTTCTCAGATTTGAAGCGCCCTGATTTATCAGGGTTATTCCATGTAATCTGCCCCCGGCCGTCCTTTCCAAGGCCTCAGACACCAAATTGAACGGCGGCATACCAGGATGACAAAACGCCGAAAAGGGAAAGATCCCGAAAAGGAGCAACCCATGAAAACAGACAGTTTTCTCTTCACCTCGGAATCCGTCACCGAAGGGCATCCGGACAAGGTGGCGGATCAGATTTCCGACCACATCCTCGACGCCATGCTGGAACAGGACCCACACTCCCGCGTGGCCTGCGAGACCCTGGTCACTACCGGCATGGCCATAATAGCCGGCGAGATAACCACATCAGGTTACGTGGACATGCCCGAAGTGGTCCGTCATACCATCAGGGATATCGGTTACAAGAACTCTTCCATGGGGTTCGACTGGGAGACTTGTGCTGTTATCTCGTCCATTGACAAACAGTCCCCCGACATCGCCCAGGGCGTAAACGGCGAAGGGCTCTTCAAGGAACAGGGCGCAGGGGACCAGGGGCTCATGTTCGGATACGCCTGCAAGGACACCCCGACCTTCATGCCCATGCCCATTTATCTGGCCCACGGTCTGACCCAGCGCCTGGCGCATGTGCGTAAATCCGGCAAGCTACCCTGGCTTCGGCCGGACGGCAAGGGCCAGGTAACGGTGGAGTACAAGGGCGGCAGGCCCGACAACGTCCATACAGTGGTGATCGCGGCCCAGCACAGTCCTGAGGTTGATTACGACACGCTCAGGGAGGCGATCATCGAGGAGGTCATCAAGAAGGTGGTTCCCGAAAACATGCTGCGGGAATCGACAAACATTTTCATCAACACCACGGGCCGGTTCGTGGTGGGCGGCCCCATGGGAGACTGCGGGCTCACCGGCCGCAAGATCATCATGGACACATACGGCGGCTTCGGCCACCACGGGGGCGGCGCGTTTTCGGGCAAGGACCCCTCCAAGGTGGACCGGAGCGCCTCCTACATGTGCCGCTACATCGTCAAGAACCTGGTGGCCGCCGGACTGGCGGAGAAATGCGAGCTGCAGGTCGCCTACACCATCGGCCGGGCACAGCCGGTGAGCGTCACGGTCGGCGCATTCAGCACCGGCGTGCTCCCCAGCCGCGAGTTGACCGAGATAGTAAAAAAGATGTTCGACCTTCGGCCCGCCGCCATAATAGAACGACTTGACCTTCTGCGCCCCATTTACAGAAAGACATGTAACTACGGTCATTTCGGGCGGGAACTTCCCGAGCTTTCCTGGGAAAAAACAGACCTCGTGGAGGACATGAAGCGTGCCGTGAAATGACCGCTGATTCGGCATATCATCCTGCAGCGGGGACTCATCCGGTGCCGGATTACTTTATTCACCTTACACATCTCTGGAGCATCTCATGGATTACGACATTCGCGACATAAGCCTCGCCGATCAGGGGCGCCTTAGGATAGAGTGGGCCGGCATGAGCGCGCCGGTGCTCGGCATGATTCGAGAACGCTTTGCCAGGGAACGTCCTCTGAAAGGGCTGCGCATTTCCGCCTGCCTTCACATCACCACCGAGACGGCCCTGCTGCTCCGGACCCTCAAGGCGGGAGGCGCAAGCGTGGCGGGTTGTGCATCCAACCCCCTTTCCACCCAGGACGACGTGGCAGCCGCCCTGGTGGCCGACGACGAGATACCCGTGTTCGCGGTAAAGGGTGAAGACAACGCCACTTATTACGATCACATCCTGTCCGCTCTAAAGCATCGCCCGCACCTGACCATGGACGACGGGGCGGATCTGGTGAGTTCCCTCCACTTTATCGCCCTGGGAAAAATGGAAGAGCTGGACTCAGGGGTTGCTGAATGGGCCCGCGGGCTCTCCGACGAGGACCGGGCCTCGCTCCTCTCAGGTGTGATCGGGGGTACCGAGGAGACCACTACGGGAGTGATCCGGCTCAGAAGCATGGAGGCTGACGGGGTCCTTCAATTCCCCATAATATCGGTCAACGATGCGGACACCAAACACCTCTTCGACAACCGCTATGGAACAGGACAGAGCACGGTGGACGGCATTCTACGGGCCACGAACAGGCTCCTGGCCGGAAGCAACTTCGTGGTGAGCGGTTACGGATGGTGCGGCCGCGGGGTGGCCATGCGCGCCAAGGGCCACGGGGCCGACGTGATCATATGCGAAGTGGATCCCCTTAAGGCCCTGGAAGCCGTTATGGACGGATACCGGGTCATGCCCATCGCCGAGGCGGCCCCGCTGGGGGATTTTTTCTGCACCCTCACCGGAAACATGAACGTGATCCGCAAAGAGCACTTTCTGAACATGAAAGACGGCGCCATTGTGGCCAACTCCGGCCACTTCGACGTGGAACTCGATCTGCCCGGGCTCGATCAAATCGCAACAGCCCGGCGTCAGATACGACCCTTTGTCGAGGAATTCACTCTCGAGAACAACAGGCGCGTTTACGTGCTGGGTGAAGGACGGCTCATCAACCTGGCCGCGGCCGAGGGGCATCCCTCGAGCGTAATGGACATGAGCTTCGCCAACCAGGCCCTGTCCGCCGAATACATGGCTTCGGAGTACAAAAGCCTGGAAAAGCGCGTCTACCCGGTGCCGCTCGACCTGGACCGGGAAATCGCACGCCTCAAGCTTGCGTCAATGGGCGTTTCCATCGACCGCCTGACTCCCGAACAGGAAAAGTACCTCTCTTCCTGGGAGATGGGCACCTGAACGGACATGACCCGGGGGGCGTTCACCCCAGGTCATGCGCATCCGTGGTCTGTGTCGGTAACAGTGCCGGAGCGGGACAGTTGAAGCGCCTCCTCAGAGTCATTGCACGTCTCGGATGCATACCCTTCAGCCTTCAGGGCATCAGCCGGGAGGCGGACGGGCGTTCAGTAGAAAACACTCAAGGTTCGATGATACGGGTGTGAGCGGTATTCCTCCTCTTGACCCATTTGCCAGAGAATTCCGTCGATCTCGAACGACCGGAGACGCCGGCCCATTTCCGCGGCGGCTTCCCGGATCATCTCCACCGCAACGATGGTATTGGCGCGGATCTCGACCTCTTCCGGGCTTCCGGCCTCGAGCGGCTCCTGCCTGTCCACCCGCAGGGCCAGTCCTTTTCCATAAACAAGGACACCTATGTGGCGGAGGACCTGAGGCAGTTTGTAGTCGGCAAAGGCCGTGAGCCGGTGCATGTCACGAAAAGCTCCCCAACCTCTGCCCTGAAGCGCGCCGTGAAGGTCCGCGGCCAGGATCTGGCCCCGTTTGTAGAAGTAAACGGCCCGTTCGCGATACACGGCCGTGTCCCTGAAAGACACAAGCTTTTTTGCAAGGAGCCTGGCCAGGTCCCCGGCCCAGCCCCTGGTCGCCTCCACCAGGCGATGGGCCTTTCCATTATAGTTTCTCAAAAGGACAGCCCCCAATTCCCGAATGGCCAGGGCCCTTTCCTCCATCAACTGCAGCCTGCCTCGGCCTTGGAGCACGCGCTCGAGGTCTCTTTCGGACAGGCCGGCCAGAAACCCGGCGTCGGTCAGAGGAACGCCGTTTTCAAGGGCCCTCTTGAGGGCTGCTGCCAGCCCGTTGTACCCGGAGACCGCGCGACCGCCGATGTCCGTCTCCCAGGTCTGGTTTTCTTCCGGCGACCAGAAACAAAAATTGATCGTGTCCAGGACCAGAACATACGCAGTGACCTGTTCCGGCGGACCCGTGAAGTGATGGGCCCGGTCCCAGGGTAAAGGACGGACATCCTCTTTCACGAGACGCCCTGCAAATGCAAAGAGGGCCTTCTCATCGATCCTTACTGATCTGCTTTCCCGGGCCACGAACCGGGTGCTTTCCAGGACCTCGAACATGCTCCCCCTTCTCTCCTCCGGATAATACTACTCTAGTGCCCATCCAGAAACGCTTTTTGGGCACTAGCAAGTTTCCAATTCAGAAATGAGGATTTTTTGTCAAGATCAAGGAAATCAAGAGGTTGCGCGGAGGCGTACTGAAGTACGCCGCACAAGCAACCTCGCAGATTGACGCCGAGATTGGCAAAAAAGACCATTTCTGGATGGAAACTACTCTAGTTTCCATCTATCACACCGGTGCCGGTTTCCCAATTGCATCGTACAGGAATTGTGCTAGACTGACGCCTCAAAAGAGACGGTTCCAAAGCAAACCCCTTGCGAACAATCCTATGACCACCCGCAGGCTCCTCATAATCGCCCCTCTGGTTATTATCGCCTTTCTGTTGCAGTCCTACTTCTGGGTCCCCACCTACGAGGAGCAGACCCGTGGAAATCCCAGGCGGCTTCACGAATACATAACAGGGTCCATTGGCGACGCCAGTGTCCTCAATCCCATCCTGTCCGCGGACACCTCCAGCAGCGACATTCAAAACATGGTATTCGAGGGCCTCATCGACCGGGACCGCGACCTGAGCTTCCGGGGACGCCTGGCCCGCTCCTGGGAGATCCACGAGATCGCCCTCTTTCGGGTAAACTCACTCACAATTCCACCCGGAGCGGATGGGACCGAGGCCGAAGACAAAGCCCGCCTGATCGAGCGGGCCAGGGCCGGGGAAATCCCCCTGGACCAGGAGACCCGCGAGGCCCTGGACAACATCCGGCGTATGGAAGTCCTTCAACCGGAGGAACGTATCGAAAACACCTTTGTACCCGGCCCGGAAGAGGAAATGGTACAAATCCGGCTTCTCGTTCGCGAACCGGCCCGGATCAGGCTCACCCTGAAGAGCGTGGATCAGGAACTCTTCGACCGCCTCGAACGTATCCTGGGAAAGGAATATTTCACTTCCTTTCCGGCCTCCAACCACATCGAAGTGGTGGATGCCCCTTTCACCCTTTCCCAATCCGAACTGGACCGGATTGCGCGGGAGACCCTGCCCGCCTTTGAGCACAACCCGATTATCACCTTTCACCTGCGGGAGGACGTGCGTTTCCACGACGGGCACGTCGTGGACGCCGGGGACGTGAAGTTCACATACGAGGCGATCATGAACCCGGACAACCTATCTCCCCGAACCGCGGACTACGAACCGGTGAAGCAGGTGGAGGTGGTGGATGCCCTGACCCTTCGAGTTGTCTACAAACGCCTCTATTCGCCCGCTCTGGGCACGTGGGGTATGGGAGTCCTTCCCGAGCACCTGCTCAACCGGGAGGCACTTCGGGCCGAGGCGATAGAACGGGGCAGGGATCCTGATACCTTTACAATGCGTCAGAGCCTCTTCAACCGCAATCCCGTGGGCTGCGGCCCGTTCAAGTTCCGCCAGTGGGCGTCGGACCGGCAAATCATTCTGGACCGCTTCGAGGACTACTGGGAGGGTGCACCCAACTATCTGAGTTATGTCTATCGGATCATCCCGGACCTGCTCACCCAGGAGATGGAGTTCTACGCCGGGACACTGGACTCATACGGAGTACAGCCCCACCAGGTGGAGCGGCTCGAGGAGGACCCGCGCTTTCAGAGCTTCTCAGGCCTCAGCTTCGGTTACACCTACATCGGATACAACATGCGCCGCAAACCCTTTGACGATCCGAGGGTGAGAAGGGCCCTGGGCATGGCCATCGATGTGGACAAGATCATGCAATACGTGCTCCACGGACAGGCCGAACGGATCACCGGGCCCTTTGTCAAGCAGACGGACTTCTATGACCCCGGCATCAAGCCCCTTCCTTACGACCCGGAAGGCGCCCTTCAACTCCTCGAGAAGGCCGGATGGAAGCGCAACCGGGACGGGTGGCTCGAAAAGGACGGCGAGCGGTTGAGCTTCACACTCATCACCAACAGCGGAAACGACATCAGAAAGGCGGTCCTGGCCGTGGCTCAGGACGCCTGGCGGCGGCTCGGCATCGACGTCCGCACCGACCTGCTCGAGTGGTCCGTGTTCATTCAGGAACGCGTTGACAGGGCCGATTTCGACGCCCTGGTCCTGGGGTGGAGCATGGGCATAGAACCGGACCTTTTTCAGATCTGGCACTCCTCCCAGAGCGGCCCCAACCAGCTCAACTTCGTGGGGTTTGAAAACACGGAGGCGGACGACCTCATAGTCAAGATAAGGCAGGAGTACAATCGCGAGCGGCAGGTGGCCTACTGCCGGCGCCTGCACGAAATCATCGCCCGGGAACAGCCATACACCTTTCTCTACGTGGGCAAGTGGACGGCCGTGCTGGACAGGCGGATCGTGATTCAGGAGCAGGACAAAGAGGGGAACGACCAATACCGGCCGATTACGCCCACGCGGACCGGGAACTACATGTTCGACTTCAACCAGTGGGTCAAGCTGCCTCACACACCCGAGTTGGCCGCTCACTGAGTACGCCATTACTTGAGTGTGTCATGGAGTCGCAGCCGGTGTCTTACCATCATTTCCTTCGAGTTCTTCACGCCCTTCGTGGCGGATTACACGCTTTCTCACCACGAAGAACACGAAGAAAAGATTAAAAATATTAGTCAGTGCCCATCCAGAAACGCTTTTTGGGCACTGGCAAGTTTCCAATTCAGAAATGAGGATTTTTTGTCAAGATCAAGGAGATCAAGAGGTTGCGCGGAGGCGTACTGAAGTACGCCGCACAAGCAACCTCGCAGATTGACGCCGAGATCGGCAAAAAAGACCATTTCTGGATGGAAACTAGATACGGAGTTCACCATGGTGTCCTTTATCGGGCGAAGCGTCATCCAGAAGGCGGTCACGCTTTTCTTCGTGTCCGTGCTGAGTTTTTTGATCATCCACCTGGCGCCGGGCGAGCCCAGCCAGGTGGACCCCCTCAACCCCAAGTTCACGCCCGAGATGGTGGAACGCTTTCGCAAGGCCTTTCATCTGGACAAGCCCCTTCACGTCCAGTATGCCTTTTTCTATCGAAACCTCCTGACGGGCGATCTGGTCTCGTGGAAAGACAACCAGCCGGTTCTCATCAAGATCTGGGAGCGATTCCTGAACAGCCTGCCCCTGTTCATAGTGGGGACCCTCATCACATGGACCCTGTCGTTTCCCGTAGGGATACGCTCGGCCATCCGCCGCGGAGGGCTCTATGACCGCACCGCCACGCTCCTGGCATACCTGCTGATCTCCATACCCGGGTTCTTCTTCGCCTATATCCTCATCATTCTTGTGGTGAGCCGGTTCCAGGTGCCGGTCATAGGGATGGAGACCTTCGGGCTGGCCGATGCATCCACTATTCGCATGCTCATGGACAGGGTCTGGCACCTCCTGCTCCCGTCGGTGCTGGGCGCCACCGGCGGAATCGCCGTGCTCAGCCGGTACGTCCGGAGCCAGATGCTGGAGGTGGAAGGCCAGGACTATATTCGCACGGCCCGGGCCAAGGGGCTTCCCGAGGAGCAGGTCCATTACCGGCATGCCCTTCGAAACGCCCTGCTCCCCTTCGTTACAATGTTCGGCCTTATCCTGCCGGGCCTCATAGGCGGTTCCGTGATCATCGAGTCCATTTTTTCGTGGCCCGGCATGGGACGGATGGCCTATGAGGCCATACTGGCAAGGGATTACCCCATAATCCTCACGGTCAACTTCATTTCCGCGGTTCTGGTGCTCGCAGGGACGTTCCTGTCCGACCTGCTCTACATGGTCGTGGACCCCCGCATACGGCTTTGAAGGAGGGGAAGAGACCCCATATGCCGGATTCGACTCAAAACCCAGCCGCAATCGCGGACACGGAGTTCCAGGCACCCGAAGCCCCCAGGCGCACACGGCTGCAGGAGGCGTGGGAAGAGCTTCGCCGAAACGGACTTGCTCTTTCCGGGATGGTGGTGTTCGTCGCCTTCTTCCTGGTGGCCGTGTCCGGCCTGGCCCTCACCTCGGGGGTGGACCCGCTGCTGGATCCGGCCCAGATCAGGCTTCAGGAAAAGCTCCGCTCCCCGCTCTCCATGCCCAACACCGAGTTATTGAGCCCTGAAGAGACGCCGGCATTGGGGATTTACCTCCTGGGGACGGACGATCTCGGCCGGGACGTCTTCGCCCGCATGCTCCAGGGGTCCTGGGTTTCCCTCACAGTAGGATTCGTGGCCGTAGGCATCTCGGTATTGCTGGGCATACTGATGGGAGGAGTCGCCGGGTATTTCGGGGACCTCAGCATCCGGTCCGATCACATCCTGGCCGCCTTTATCGCCCTGGCCGGCGTGGTGATAGCAGCCGCCGGGTCCCCGGCGATCGGGGCTGCGCTCCTTGCCGCAGGCACGGCCTGGATCGCGCTTACCTCCCGCGGGAAACGGCCGGCCGCGCTCGGGGGCGTCTCCGTGGACACCTTGATCATGCGTTTCGTGGATATCATGCTCTGCTTCCCCAGCTTCTTCCTCATCCTCACGGTGGTGGCCCTGCTCCCGGCAAGCATCTACAACATTATGATCGTGATCGGGCTTACGAGCTGGATGGGGGCCGCCCGGTTCGTGCGCGCCGAGTTCCTTTCCCTGAGGGAACAGGACTTCGTGACCGCGGCCCGGGCACTGGGCGTGAGCGACTGGAGGATCATATTCCGGCACATGATCCCCAATGCCGTGGCGCCGGTCCTGGTATCGGCCACCATCGGCATCGCCACGGCCATCCTCACCGAGGCGGGGCTGAGCTTCCTGGGGTTCGGTGTGCCGCCGCCCCACGCCACCTGGGGAAACATCCTCTCGGACGGAAAGCGGTTCATCTTTGACGCCCCCTGGCTGACCTTTGTCCCTGGAATCGCCATCCTGATAGTTGTGCTGTCCTTCAACCTGTTCGGGGAAGGCCTGCGGGACGTGCTGAATCCCAAGCTGAGGGAGAGATGAACGAAGCTCTTCTATCCATACAAGACCTGCACCTCCGGTTTAGGGGACGACACGAAGTTGCGCTCGCACTGGAGGGCGTGAGTTACGAGGTGCGACACGGAGAGACCGTGTGCCTCGTAGGGGAGTCCGGATGCGGCAAGACCGTGTCGGCCCTCTCGATCCTGGGTATCCTCCCGGTACCGCCGGCCGAGGTATTTCAGGGGCGGATACTCTTCCGCGGCCGGGACCTCCTCGAGCTGGGTCAAGAGGAACTCCGGAGTATCCGCGGCAACCATCTGGCCATGGTCTTCCAGGAACCCATGACATCCCTTAACCCGGTCTTTCGAATCAAGGACCAGATCGGGGAGGCAATACTGGCGCACCGGTCCTTGGACCATGGAGCCCTTCGGGACCGCTGCATCGCTCTACTTCGGGATGTGGGCATCCCTTCCCCCGAAGAAAGGCTTTATGATTACCCCCACCAGCTCAGCGGCGGGCAGCGACAGCGGGTGATGATCGCAATGGCCCTGGCCTGCGACCCGGCCCTGCTCATCGCGGATGAGCCCACCACCGCACTGGATGTCACCATACAGGTCCAGATCCTGAACCTGTTCAGCGATCTGAAGCGGCGAAAGGGGTTGTCGCTCCTCTACATCACCCATGACCTTGGCGTGGTGGCCCAGATCGCGGACCGCATCTACGTAATGTATGCCGGAATCATCGCAGAGCAGGGGTCCGCCCGCCATATATTTCACCAACCCCGGCACCCTTACACTCAGGGTCTGCTGGCCTCACTTCCTTCCCGGGCTAGACGGGGAGGCTCGCTTCACAGCGTACCCGGGGCCGTTCCCGATCCGGCGCGCAAGCCTTCCGGGTGCCCTTTTCATCCACGATGTCCCATCGCCCGGCCCGAGTGCGGAAGGGCCTTGCCTGAAATGTGTGACTGGGGGGATGAGCACCTTGCCCGGTGCCCCGTGACATTCGCTGACCCTGAACGGGAGGCCCGGACATGAATGCCCCGGCACCCCGAGCCGAACCCCTCCTCAAGGTCGAGGGCCTGGTCAAGCACTTTCCCGTGCAGAGGGGTTTTATGAGGCGCACCGTCGGGTACATCAAGGCCGTGGACGGCGTGGACCTGCTCCTTGAACCCGGAAAAACCCTTGGGCTCGTGGGCGAGAGCGGCTGCGGTAAATCCACGGTGGGCCGGGTCATTCTCAAGCTGCTGGAGCCTGACCGGGGCCGGGTCATCTACCGGGAAAACGACATCACCGGCTACGACCGCCGGGCCATGGCACCTCTGCGGCGGGAGATGCAGATCATCTTTCAGGATCCTTTCGGGTCCCTGAATCCACGCATGACCGTGGGCCAGGCCATCGAAGAAGGGCTTCGCATTCTGGGGATGAAAAGAGGCTTTGAGCGGGCCGAACGGGTCGGTGAACTCCTTGGGCTTGTGGGCATTGATCCGTCTGCGGCCGACCGGTATCCACACGAGTTCAGCGGTGGCCAGCGCCAGCGTGTGGGCGTGGCCCGCGCCCTGAGCGTCGAACCCTCCCTCGTGGTCTGCGACGAGCCGGTTTCGGCCCTGGACGTATCCATTCAGGCGCAGATCATCAACCTGCTCGAAGAGTTGCAGGCCCGAATGGAATTGAGCTACCTGTTCATCTCCCACGATCTGAACGTGGTGGGATACATCAGTGATACCGTGGCCGTCATGTACCTGGGGCACATCATGGAAATAGCCGCGGCGGACGATCTCTTCGAGACGCCGCTCCACCCTTACACCCAGGCCCTGCTTGCCGCGGTGCCCGATCCGGACCCGGACCATCGCATTGAGCGGCAGGCACTGGGCGGGGATGTTCCCAGCCCATTCAACCCGCCTCCCGGCTGCAAGTTCCAGGGACGCTGCCGTCTTGTGGAAGACCGCTGTCGTGAACAGGAGATTCCCTTTTATGAGGCCGGCCACGGACACCGTGTACGCTGCTGGAAGGTGATGGGCGGATGACTTTTTCCTTGACTTTCACAGTCAAATTATTAATCTGAAAGATCGTTGGGGGATCGTATAAGGGCAATACGACGGGTTCTGGCCCCGTTAATCGAGGTTCGAATCCTCGTCCCCCAGCCATAGCTGAAACCCCGCTCCCAAGCGGGGATTTTCATATGTTGGTCCCATCGTCTAGCGGTCTAGGATATCGGCCTCTCACGCCGAAGACACGGGTTCGAGTCCCGTTGGGACTACCAAAGGAATTTCAAGTAGTCAGCTGATTCGAGGTTGTCTCCAGACTGTCGCAGACCACTTGGTTTGTAGCGTGTTCAACCAGCCCTCGCCGGATATACCCTTGTTCATCCGTAACGGCCTAGCAGGCGTCCATCATTACCCTCCAAAAACATTCTTGATCTTATCCAGTTTCCATCCAGAAATGGTCTTTTTTGCCAATCTCGGCGTCAATCTGCGAGGTTGCTTGTGCGGCGTACTTCAGTACGCCTCCGCGCAACCTCTTGATTTCCTTGATCTTGACAAAAAATCCTCATTTCTGAATTGGAAACTTGCCAGTGCCCAAAAAGCGTTTCTGGATGGAAACTATCCATATTCACCGCCCGGTATCTGCTGGTCATGTCACTCCGACTGGGGCCAAATATTTGTTGCACAAGATCAATACATGCTGGCTTACAAGCGGGCACAGGAGATGAAAAGCCAGGCCCTGTTTACTTCTGCGAGGGGTTTCGCCGCTTCGCATCGGTGATCGGATTCAGCCGCACCCTTCTCCGGGGGATGGCTCAACCGGACCGGGATCCGTACAGGAGCCGACCGGTGACCAGATTGAACAGGCCCCAGACTCCATCCGGAGCCAGGTGCTCGTCGATGCTGCGGTCGAAAAGCACGGTGAGTCGCGGGGGGAACTCGTCATCCCCTTCCCACAGCAGGTAGTAGAGCGGGATCTTGGGAAACACCTGGAACCGATACGCCACTTCCGCCAGGTCCACCGGATCACCCTGCATACGTTCCGAAGCCTGTCTAAAGCCTGCAGGATCCCTTCCGAACCGGGACAAGAGCGGCTGGACATCCAGATCGTGGGGACCGGAAAAAAAGCGGGCGCCTCGAAGCTCCCGGACGCCCACCACCCGGCCCTGGACGGCCGCCGGGGATGCGTTCAAGAGGTACACGAGGCACAGGAGCTCCAGGAGCGGGTCGCTCAAAGGCTTCCATCCGGAAGGGTCCTGGCCTAAAATCCTGCGTTCCGTGGTGTCCACGAGCACGAACTCCTTTAGAAACGGAAGGAGAAACCCGGCAGGGGATTTCGGGCGAGCGCCTGCGTTTCGGCAAACAACAGCCGGGTCCCGCTCCAGCAGGGCGTCCCAGTACTCTGAAGGGACCTCCACCGCACCCCCGGACGGCGTGCGGTCGGGAGGCCGTTCCGCCCGCCTTCGCTTCTGCATGTCAAGGTAAGCCTCGCTGAAGGGGTACGGGCCCGTCCTGAAAAGCCGGCACGGGTAGTCTGCGCAGTCCCTGGAGCAGTGGTCCAGTCGCCGGGCGGCGGCGCACGCCAGAATCGGGCAGGGCGCACCCAGGATACGCTCCTGGGCGTCCAGTTTTTTGGCCGCTTCGATGCTCGTGCCGGGGCCACAGGTGGAGCAGAGCCCTCTTACATGAAGCCCGCACACATCACACTGAATTCCGCATACTCCAATGGCCATGCCTGCCCCTTTCGGTGGTTCCCCGGCTTGCTTTTTATTATGGGACGACACTCGGAGCGGGTCAAACAATCTTTGGGAAAAGGGACTCTTCCGATTGGGCTCGTGTTTTTTCAGGGGAAACTTTCATCGTTTCGGCTATTTACTTCCAACACCTTGAAAAGGCAAGAACATCAGGGATCGGAGAAAACCCCTCCTGTCATGTCATGCGAATCCGGCTCAATCGGTACATATCCAAGCTTCTCTGAAATGCCCCTTGCGGCGTCTTTCAGTATCCCGATCAATTCCTCGCTGTTTTTTTCCAACAGGTTTTGCATGGGCCCGATCAGCGAAACAGAAGCCAGGGCCCGCCCTTTGTGATCAAATACGGGAACCGCCAAAGCAGCGGCCCCCGGATCCACTTCCGAATCACTCCGGCCGTGGCCTTGGCTCCGAATGGATTCCAACTCCCTCTCGAGCTCTCCCTGATCAGTGATGGTGTTCTTGTTGACCTTCGCAAGCCCTCTCACCTGAATCAATTCTTGAATAAAAGGCCGATCCTTGTAAGCGAGCAATACCTTTCCCGGCGCTCCTGCATGCAGGGGAAGCTTTGTCCCTTTTGTCATGGTCAGCTTGACCGGCCTCGGGCTTTCGATCGTATCCACACACAGAAGATCCAGCCCATCGATTATAGCCAGCACAACCGTTTCCAGGGAACGCTTTGCAATGGATTCCAGGTAGGGACGGGCGATTTTGAGCAGCGAGATTTTTTCCGCCGCAAGGACCCCCAACTTGAAGAGCTTGAATCCAGGGTGGAATCTACCTGTTTCTTGATCTTTATTCAGGATTTCATTTCGAAGAAATACTTTCAGGTATTTATAGGTTGTGCTCAGAGGTATGCAGAGAATCTTCGAAATCTCATGAGCTGACAATTCCGGGTGTTCCGAATCGAAAAGTGATAGGATCCGGATAGCTTTTTCCAATGATCCGAATGAGTTATCCATTCAGGTTCCCTGCCTTGAGTCTCAATTGTTTCGGTCCGGAAATCAGTTTTTTAGTCCCCGGCCGCGCCTGCGCAGTCCCACTCCCCCGGGGAACCGGCATAAATATCCATCCACTCGCCACGATTGCAGGATATGACCGAAAAGGTGTCTTTGAAGCCGACACCCAGGCCTTTCAGTCCGTTTGCAAAACGACAGGTCCTGTCATTCCACTTTGCAAACGTGAATTCCCTGTGCTTGTCCTGCCACCCAAGCTTCTCCGGGTAGTTGACCGCGTTCATTTTGAGCACATGACCCACATGCATCCACTTGCCTCGATTCATCACCGGCGCCTCTCTTGAATCTATGTCAATGTCCGAGATACTTGTCTTCCATCGCCCTGACCAGGTTCGCCATGGTTGCGTAACAGGGGGTTGGAACACCGGTCTCCTTCCCGTATTCCACGACCTTTCCCCCGAGGAAATCGATTTCAGTACGCGTTTTGTTGGCTATGTCAACGCACATGGAATCCTTGTGAACCCCTACCTTTTCGAGATAGCCCAATGCCTGGGCAAGGTAATCCTCTCCCAGGTCATAGCCCTTTGCCTTGGCTACAGCCAGAATTTCCTTGAAACAGGCATCGGCGATCTCCCTGGTCGGGGGAAATAACAGGGCCTCCTTGATGGTCTTGTCCGTGACGGCGCAGATGGAGGCCATGGTGCATTTCATGATCATCTTCTTCCACACATGGTGTTTGATGTCATCGACATACTCCGTGTCCAGCCCGCCTGCCGAGAGCATCCGGGCCGCGCGCACACCCATCTCCCGGTTTTCAGGAACCAGGGCGCCCAGGTGGTTGGGCCGATTAAAAAAAGCCATTTCAACCTCACACGGCCCCTTCAATGAGACACCGTAGTTGAGAGACATTCGAAACGCCGCCTCAGCCCCGAACGCATCGGCAATGAGATCCTCCGTTCCCAGGCCGTTGTGCGTGCTGGCGATCTTCGTACCCTCCTGAAACACCCCCTGCAATTCCGCCAAAACCGCTGGGAGGTGAAACGTTTTGGTGGAAACGAATATGAGATTCGGGTTGAGGTCCTTGCACTTCTGGATCTTATCGAAAAAATGACGAACCGGAACATGGCGGTTCACCTCGCCTGAAATCCGGATGCCGTCCTTGCGGATCTCATCAGCCAGGCCCGGCCTGGGGTCCACAAGGATGGTATCGGGATCCTCACTCAACAGGGCCGCCGCCAGAACGGCGCCCGTGGCTCCAATACCCACAACAGCTATTCTGAGATCATCCATGACTCATGCCCCCTTTCATTAAATATTAAAACCTGAAGGCCTCTTTTGTTCCAAAGTACTTTTCCCGGAGAACGGTCTTCAGGAGTTTGCCGGTCGGGTTCCTGGGAACCTTGTCAAAAGCCACTTTACGTGGAACCTTATACATGGCCAATCCCGCCTTACAGAACGCTATGACATCTTCCTCGCTCATGGATTTCCCGGCTTTCACTTGAACCACAGCCATGACGATTTCGACGAAGCGTTCGTCCGGGTGCCCGATGACAGCCGCATCATCTATGTCCGGATGCTGATGCAACACCTCTTCGATCTCCACGGGATAGATATTCTCCCCGCCGCTGGTGATCATATCCTTCTTGCGATCCACGATGTAGTAGTAGCCGTCTTCATCCGTTCGGGCCAGGTCCCCGGTGTAAAAAAAACCGTTTCGAACAGCCGCCCGCGTCAAATCTTCATTTCG
This sequence comes from Desulfatiglandales bacterium, assembly GCA_041685835.1. Lineage (GTDB taxonomy): Bacteria > Desulfobacterota > DSM-4660 > Desulfatiglandales > HGW-15 > JAIPEI01. The sequence continues at coordinate 8,027 of JAWLEX010000002.1, read as the reverse complement.
ATAATATTGTTTCATGAGTCTCGGGGTCTTGATCACAATTTCTCCGACCTCTCCCGGAGCGACATCCCTGCCCCGGTTGTCGAGAATACGTCCCTCCACGCCGAAATTGGGCCTTCCGATAGAGCCGGGTTTTCGAAGGATATCGTCATGATGGATCGACCAGGTCGCGCCGCCTCCCCCTTCCGTAACTCCGTAGGTGTGAATGATCCTGCACGGAAAGACGTCCATCAAACTTTTGAAAATATTCGGGGGGACAGGCTGAGCCCCCGTGACCAGGTATTTCCAGGACGAAAGGTCGTAGCCGTCCAGATCGATTTCACCGCTGTCAACCTGATTGATCAGATCGACGCACATGGGTACCACGGCCAGAAGCGCATTCGCTCCATCTTCTTCAACCGCCTCCAATATCCATCTCGGGTTGCGATAATCCCGGATCAGCGTCCCTGTAGCGCCGACGGCAAAATAGGGAAACCACATGAAAAGGCTTCCTGAATGATAAAGAGGAAGCACGACAAGGTAGTTATCTTCCATTGTCAATGGGAGGCTCAACCCATTGCCGACAGCCGTGGCGTTCATGCTTCCGTGAGTATGAACAACCGGCTTTGCATTACCGGTCGTACCTGAAGTGAACATGACGGCAAGATCATCGTCGTTTTCCATATCGACAATAGCTTCTTCCGTATCCGTATAATTCTGGATTTCAGAAAAAGGAACCATCCCTTGTGGACATTCATCTCCGCATACAATGAACTTTCGGATGCTTTTGATTTCATCTCTAACATTGAGAACGCGGCCTACAAATTCAGATCCCAATAGAAAAGCGGCCGGATCAGAAATAGAACCTGCGTATTTGATATCCGCTTCAATAAATCGAAAATTCAATGGGACTACAACAGCACCTATTTTAATAATACCGAAATATATGGTTAACCATTCAATTGAATTATTAAAAAGATGTAAAATACGATCCCCTTTTTGGATTCCAACCTCCTTTTTCAGATAATTGGAAACCTTGTTGACCTCAGAATTAAATTCTTCCCATGTCAAAATACGTCTTTGGTGTTTTGCTGGATACCTTTCGATGAGGGACGTTTTGTCTTTATACTTGATTGCATTCATTCGGAGATAGTCTGCAAAATTCATATACGCCTCCCTCGGAAATCCAATTATGATGGAATCGCAAAAAAAACCGGGGCCAAGTCAACTGCCCTTGTAATTCCAGTGGGTTATAGCCTTGCCAGCGCCGGTCGAGCGGGTTTTTGGCCCAGGCCGCCCCGCACAGGACAATCTATTCTCATTATGTGAGATTTAATTATCATAGTGCGAAACTGTAGATCGTTTTTCTCCAGAAGTCAATATAATTTCCTCCTTGACACTGATGCCCGTCCCGCAAGGGCCTTTTTCGCGAAGACCGGACAAAAAGCTTTTCAGGTTGATTCAACACACCGGCGGGTCTTTTACAGGCCAGACAAATGCGGGAATGTGATTGAGACGAGAGGAATGCAGGAAGCCGGGCGGGCGGCGGCGGCAACATAAGTTAGTTTCCATCCAGAAATGGTCTTTTTTGCCAATCTCGGCGTCAATCTGCGAGGTTGCTTGTGCGGCGTACTTCAGTACGCCTCCGCGCAACCTCTTGATTTCCTTGATCTTGACAAAAAATCCTCATTTCTGAATTGGAAACTTGCTGGTGCCCAAAAAGCGTTTCTGAATGGGCACAAGTTAATTTTCAGGAGTAAGCCACTGATGATCATTCCCCGGATCGCGGCCTTCCTTCCAGGTTTTGCATCTTATTGCATGTGATTATACCCAGGCTCATGGTCCTGCACTGTTTTCGTCCTCTCCAAGCCTCCGGTAGAGCGTCCTTCGGCCGATACCCAGAATCGCGGAGGCCCGGCGCTTGTTTCCTCCCACTTCATTGAGCACGTGTCGAATATAACGCCGCTCCACTTCAGCCAGAGGCAGGAGCTTTTCTTTATCTTCGATCAAGCCGTACGCACCGGTTTCGGGTTCGTCCGGTCCGTGTCGGTTATTCCGGATCCTGGTGGGCAGGTTTTCCAGACGTATCCGGTTTCCCGAGGCAAAAGTAACGGCCCGTTCCACAGCATTGCGAAGCTCACGAACATTCCCGGGGAAAGGATAACTGATTATGTGGTCCAGGGCCCGGGTGGAAAACCCGTTGACTTTTTTGCCTAGAGCCAATGAAAACTGCTGAAGGAATCTGCTTGCCAGCAGCTCCAAATCATCTCCGCGTTCCCTGAGCGGCGGAACCCGGAGGGTAAAGGTCTCCAGCCGAAAGAAAAGGTCTTCCCGGAAATGTCCCAGTCGAACCTCCTCATCAATGTCCCGGTGAGTGGCGGCCAGCACGCGCACGTCCACCTGGTATTCGCGGTTTTCCCCCACTCTTCTGACCTTGCCGTCCTGGAGTATGCGAAGGAGCTTGGCCTGGAGGAAAAGGGGCATTTCCAAAATTTCGTCCAGGAGCAAGGATCCGCCTTCCGCCTCGGCGAAGAGACCGTGGCGGCTTCTTCGTGCGCCGGTGAAGGAGCCTTCCGCATGCCCGAAAAACTCGCTTTCAAGCAAGTGCTCGGGTATACCCGCGCAATTGACAGGCAAGAACGGGCCCTCCCCCCTGGAGCTCTCCTTGTGTATGGCCCTGGCCACCAGTTCCTTTCCCGAGCCGCTTTCACCCAGGATCAAGACCGGCCCTTGAGCCTTTGCCACTTGCATGATTTGTTCAAAAAGAAGACGCATGGGCATGCTGCGTCCGTGCATTCCGTGAAAGGTGTCCGAAGAGAGAAGTCCGCGCATCTGGTTTACCATTTCTCTCAGTCGCCTTCTCTCCAGGATGCGCTTCACGGACAGGATGAAGTGTTCCAGGTCCAGGGGTTTGGTCAGAAAATCTTCCGCCCCCGCCTTTAAGGCGTCCACGGCCTCGGGAATGCTCCCAAAGGCCGTAATGATAAGGAACCCTGGAGCTGAATCGGGCGCTTTTTCCTGAACACTTCTGAAAAAGCTCATGCCGTCCATTCCAGGCAGCCTGAGATCACACACAACCAGGTCAGGCCATCTTTTTTCAAGGGCCTTTTCCGCTTCTTCGGCCGTGGCCGTCCAATGGGCGTCCAGGCCGGCGTCCCTGACTTCTTCGACCAGTAAAGGTCCGAGTGTCCTGTCATCCTCAACAATCAATACCACACTGCTGAGGGAGCTTTCCCTGTTCATCGCTTATCCTTTCTTCGGTCATTTACTGTTTGGCTGAGAGGGAATCGTGAGTCGAAAAAACGCCCCTCCCATTTCGCCTTCACTCACTTCAACCCATCCACCATGCTCTTCTGCAACAGAGTGGACCACGGCCAGGCCCAGACCGGTGCCTTCGCCCACGGGTCTGGTGGTAAAAAACGGCTCGAAAATCCTGGCACGATTATCCGTAGGCACACCCGGGCCGTCATCTTCGACGCCGAAACAGACCCCATCATCTTTTTGTTCCCAGGAAACCCGAATGTTGCCTGCGGGAGAGCATTGAATGGCATTGCGCAATAAGTTGCTCAATGCCTGATGGATTCTTATGGCGTCCATTACGACCGGTGGGGTATTTCCGTCCCCGGTCAGTTTGATGACCGCCCCGCAGGCCTTTGCCTCTTCCTCGACCGCCGAGACGGCAGAAGCCGCCATGGAGGCAGGGGAGGCAGGGGAACAGCGAAACGGCCCCCGGCGGCTGAAGTCCAGCAACTGCCTAATGATATGCTCCATCCGGGTCACTTCCTCCCGAATGTCCGCCAGCGTCCGCCTCTGCACCTCCGAGATACCCTCTTGGCGAAGCGCACGCTGGGCCTTACCGCTGATAACACTCAACGGCGTACCCAGTTCATGGGCTGTTCCTGCAGCGAGCGTGCCTAAGGCGGCCATTTTCTCGGACTGGCGGAGCCTTTTTTCCAGTTTTTCCTGGCTTAATCGATGTGCCATGATTGCCCGCTCAGCCTCTTCAATGCTGTTGAGCATGTGGTTGAAGCTCTCCCCCAGCTCGATGATCTCCTTGGGCCCTTGATGATCGAACCGGTGCCCGCGTTCCCCCCGGGCAATCCTGGACATACTCGAGTTCAACCGTGCCAGGTGCATGCCGAGGGCGCGGTGATGTCCATAAAGGACCACGGCCGAAAGCAAAACGAGAAGGACTCCCAGGCTCAACCCCCCCTTGATCCTGATTGAACGTATATCATCACTGAACTCTCTCCCCCTTCTCGTCAGTTGCAGCAGGCCGTTGATTCGGCCGCCGGTGTCTGTGAGCGGAACAAAATACGAGTACACATTCCTCCCCGCTATCAAGCCGTATTCCCCACGGCTTTCCCCGTCTGCAGCCAACTCGGTCAGCCTTTCGGGTTCAGGCTCCGGATCGGCCAGGCCCAGCGTGGCGATCTCCTTGCCTTCCTTATCGTAAATATAGGCGCTGTAAACACGGCCTATGGAAAAAACGGACTCCAAGGCCTGCATGATGCTTCCCATCCGGTCTTTTTCCAGTGCGTAGCTCAAAGGCAGTTGAACCGCCCTTGCCACGAGCTCAAGGTCCTTCTGCATCTGGCTCTCCACCTGCTTCTCAATGGTGTTCAGTGCCAGGTACCCGAAAATCCCCAGTGCGCCTATCAAGGGAGCAACCACATAGATGAGCAGTGCCCCTCGGAAGCTAATGGTCGATGGAAACAGGCGGAAGTATTTCATGGCTTCTCCTCATGGCACACAATAATAGCACATGTGTCACATTTATACAATTCCGGCCGTGTCAAAAAAAGAGGCCTCAAGACCCTTTACCCGCCTTTAACCTCTTATAAATTCAATTAAAATAAGCACTCAAATCCTCCAGGAAACCTTTTGGCATAAGACCTGCTTCTCAACATTGCAATCCCCGAGCCTGGTAAAGGATCAGTGCCTGTCGGGGCAACCGGTAACCGGAAAGAAAAAGGAGGCTTTAAATGTTCAGAAATCTAGGGTTTATAACCATTATTTCATTCTTTTTAGTGTTTTCAATGGCCGTTCCCGGTATGGCGCAGGAGGTCGGCGAGGTAGAACTGGAGAAGGCGGCGAAGGCCTATGTGAAAATCGCAATGATCAGCCAGGAGTTCCAGGAGTCAGTACAAGAAGTAGCCGATCCAGAACAAAGACAACAAATGCAACGAGAAGCAAATGACCAAATGGTAACTGCAGTGGAAGAAGCAGATCTTGATGTTGAAAGCTATAATAATATTATGGGTGAAATCAGTAAAGATGAAGATTTGGCTGAAAAGTTTACCTCAAAATTACAGGAATTTAATTAGTGCCTATTTAGAAGGGAGGTAATTATGAGGTGCTATACACCAATCAAACGAATGCTGATGTATATGGCTGTATTCGTGTCGGCGTTGCTCATTGCAGGCTGTTCGCAAGGCCCGGTCACCAATGAAGAGGCGGAGGAACTGCGATCCGAGATTAAGGACATGTCAGATCAGTTGGACCAGGTCAGAGGCGACCTGGCCACCGTGCTTCAAGCCGTTCAAGACGAAGTTGAAGACAGGGACATGGAGCAGCAGGTGGAGGATATGCGCGATAGACTGGGATCGATGCTGAGCCGCCTTTCCGATCTCGAAGAGGCGCTGAAACCCGAAGAGCCTGAGACACCGCCCGGCCAGGCACCGGCAGGCGGAATGGGCGGTGCAGGAGGAGCTGGAGGAACTCCAGGAGGAGGAGGATTTCAATAAAGGGCCGCTTGGCCCACCATGAAACGATTTCATGGAACCAGTGCTTTTACTGTTCTCCAGACCGCCTTGTTGCCGGCGATGCATCCCATCCTCGGCGACAAGGCTTTTTAATGCCTTTTAAGGCCGGCTCATGGCCTTTTTGCGCGCCCACCGGCGTTTTGGCCGAGTGGGCCGGGGCACCGGGGCTATGCCACCTGTTTTATCAGAAGCGCCGGGGTTCGATCTTTGCTGGTTTCCATCCAGAAATGGTCTTTTTTGCCAATCTCGGCGTCAATCTGCGAGGTTGCTTGTGCGGCGTACTTCAGTACGCCTCCGCGCAACCTCTTGATCTCCTTGATCTTGACAAAAAATCCTCATTTCTGAATTGGAAACTTGCCAATGCCCAAAAAGCGTTTCTGGATGGGCACTTGCTGGTCTCCCCCGGCGACAAAATCTTTTGCGCCGGTTCAGGTCCCTGTTACTTGAAAGGGTCCCACCTGACAGTGAGCTTTTCATAAGCCGGCGGGAACTGTTGCAGAAACAGATCATAATAGTACAGTTCCTTGAATGAAGCGAACGGCATCCCGTAGGCCGCCTTGGGGCGTTTTTTGATTTCATCCGGGTCTATTATCGACGACACAATCTCGTCCATTACATCGTCCATGCCCACTCCCATGGAAAAGCGGAGTTTCTCGCGGTTGGCGATCTGCTCGGGCAGCATGTCCCGGAACGCCTCCCGCAGCACAAATTTTTCGACCTGCTTCTCACCATAGATCTTCCAGTTCATGGGTATCTGATTGCTGAACCCAACTACCCTGGAATCCAGAAAAGGGGTCTGGTAGTCCACGCCATTAGCCATCCACGCACGATCCAGCCGCCTCAGGGCGGTGTTATAGGCAATTTCCACCAGCTTGCGTGCAAGTCTCTCCCTCTGCTCGTCGCTCTTCACCTTGGGGTGCTTGAGGACCATTCGATAACCTCCGAAGAGCTCGTCGGCACCCTCCCCCACCATCACGCTGTTGGTGTGTTGCTTGACCATCTTGGCCACATAGTAATTGGAAATAACGCCGTTGATGCAGTCCTCGTCAAAGCTCTCTAGGTACCAGACTGCATCGGGCAGGAAGTTCACGATATCCTTTTCCGTGATCTTGTAGATATGGTGTTCCATCCCCAGGAAATCGGCCATGACCTTGGCGTTTTCAAGATCCGGTCCTGGTGCTTTCTCAAGGGTGCCTGTGAACAGGACCAGATTGGGGTTATATTCCTTGGCAATAGCCGCAATGATGGAGCTGTCCAGCCCGCCGCTCAAGGAGACGGCCCCAACGCCGTCCATACGCTTGCGGACCGCGTCTATCAGGATTCCCCGCAGGGTTTTGGCACATTCCTGAAGGTCGTCACCGACGTCCGGGAGTTCGGGCCTGTAGGCGTCAAAGGGTTTCAGGCCTTTCTTGGAGCTGTATATGTGGCCGGGCGGCAATTCCTCGATCTGAAAATTCACATGATCCACCAGGCCCTTCATCTCAGTGCTGAAGTAGAATGTGTGATTATTCCATCCGTAAAAGAGCGGTCTGGATCCAACGTGATCCCTTGCCAGGATCACCTCCTCATCCTTTTCTATTATGGCGCATGAAAAAATTCCGTCCATCCGTGAAAAGGCGTCTTTTTCGAATTTTTCATATAATTCCGAAAAGAGCTCTATGTCGAGCTGACCTTCTTTTCGTTCATTGCACAGCTCTCCATCAAACAGGATGTAAGGCCTGTCCTCCAGAGATGTGCCGTAAGTCCTTCTGGGTGTGACATTGAGTTCATTGGCACCTACAGCGCCCCGGTCGTCGAACAGGGTTCGAACGATACTGTTGTCCTCTCCCCTGTGGCGCATGAGCCGAAGCATCTTTCTCAGCTGTTTGGTACTGTCTTCCTCCATGCGTCCGTGTTGCGAAATTATACCCGCGATACTTGCCATTGTCTCAACTCCTTATCATTACTACCAAAATAGATAACGCGGCCCAGGTTAACTCAAAGCCCTTGTCAGGAAACTTTTTTAGCCGCCCGTCAATTAGTTTCCATCCAGAAATGGTCTTTTTTGCCAATCTCGGCGTCAATCTGCGAGGTTGCTTGTGCGGCGTACTTCAGTACGCCTCCGCGCAACCTCTTGATTTCCTTGATCTTGACAAAAAATCCTCATTTCTGAATTGGAAACTTGCCAGTGCCCGAAAAGCGTTTCTGCTGCCGTAAAAGCCCGGCAGGGTTTTCGTACCAGCAATATTTATAGCTATAATTATTTCAAGTGAAATAAATTATACTATCCCGAAGCGAACGTCAAGA
>JAWLEX010000175.1:0-5012 GCA_041685835.1 Desulfatiglandales bacterium | reverse complement strand
CGATCCCGATCCCGATTTCGATTTGGATTATAACAACATCAATACTTCTTGTTTTTTCTGACAGCTTTTCAGGAGTAAGGCACTAAAAGGCCTGCTTGGCAATTATTCAGAAATAGCGAAGAATCACCGGCGGAGTCAAGATGTAAGAGCATAAAACCCGACAATTGCTCAATTGAGAGCCTGGAAAGCCTTATGAATCGAATAACGTGGACAATGGAAGAGGGCCGGGTGGCCGTGGTCACCCTCAACGACGGGGAGAACCGTTTCAACCCCCTGTTCCTGGAATCGTTTCTCTCTGTGCTGGATAAGGTGGAAAAAGAGACCGGGGCCAGGGCACTGCTTGTTACCTCGGGGCACGACAAGATCTTTTCAAACGGCATTGACCTGGACTGGCTGGTTCCGGTGATTCAAGGGGGAAGAAAAGAAGAGGCCAAGGCCTTCTTTTACCGGATGATGGGCCTTTTTCGAAGAATCCTGCTCTATCCCATGCCGACCATTGCAGCCGTATCCGGGCACGCATTCGCCGGGGGCGCGATCCTGTGCTGTGCCTTTGATTTCCGGTTCATGCGGTCGGACCGCGGTTTCTTCTGCTTCCCGGAAGTGGATCTGGGCATTCCGTTTCTTCCCGGGATGATCGCGATCATTACGCGGGCTATTACGCTTCAGACTTTCGAGGAGATGCAGTACACCGGAAGGCGGTTGACTGCGGAGGCTTGCGTGGAAAAGGGTATCGTGGCCGGGGCGTATTCCAGCGATGAATTGATGGGGCGGGCCTTGAACTTTGCCGTGGAATTGGACAAGCGGCGGGAAGTGGTCCTGGAGATGAAGCGAAGGACCCACAAGAGAATTGTTCGAGTGCTCGACCAGGAGGATCCCCCGATCATCGAGTCCGGGATGTTCTCAGTTTAGGCCGGCGGACCGGCGGTTGCCTGCGGGCACGGTCAGGGTCGTGGGCAACAGGATTCGGCCCGGCATCCACAACGTCCGATTCATCCCTTCCTTCCTACTCGAAAAAGCGGGCCAGGAGATCCTTTGTCTTGACTACGTTCATGTTGAGGCCCATTTCTTTGCGGTCGAATCCCATGGCGATGCCCAGAATTTGTGAAAGGTAGAGGACCGGTAGATCGTATTCTGTTTTGAACTCCGACGATATGCCCTTCTGGTTGCTGTCGTACATAACGGCGCAAAAGGGGCAGACAAGTGAGATGGCGTCAGCCCCGGCCGCCTTGATGTCATCCAGTTTCTCTTTGGCCACGGACAGGGACGTCTTCTCGTCCACAGGCAGGATGGGGCCGCCACAGCATCGTTTCTTGTCCTTGTATTCCACAGGGATCGCCCCGGTAAGCGCGGTGAGTTCATCCAGGGTTCTGGGGTATTCCGGGTCTTCAAATCCTTCGTATATCTCGGAGGGCTTGAGATAGTGGCAGCCGTAATGGGCCGCAACGCGCAAGCCGTCCAGGGGTTTCTTGATGTGCCTCAGGATTTCGTCCTTTCCCACCTGCTCGTACAGTACTCGGGCCAAGTGGCGGACGCGGGTACCGCCGTCGTATCTGAGCCCCACCCTGTCAAGGTCTCTGTTGACGGCTTCCAGGGCCGCCTTGTCATTATCCAGGTGGTGTGCCGTCTCCGTCAGGGCCGATGTGCAGGAACTGCACAGGGTGCAGATGTCCAGACCCTGTTTCTGCGCCAGGGCCAGATTGTAAGCACCGAGAAGGGTCGAGGACTGAAGGTTGGCGCTTCTTACAGGAAACCCGCAGCAGATAAAGGCCTCCAGGTCCACTAACTCCAGTCCCAGTCGTTGCGCCACTTTTCGCGAAGAGAGTTCATAGTTACGGGATCGAGCCGGTATGGTACAGCCGAGAAACAGGGCGAATTTCATGGGATACCTCGGTTTCGGTGTGGATCATCTCGGAGTGAGAGGGGAATCGCGATCCGCCGGGCCGGGCGTTTCAGATGTAAAAAGTATGCTTCGCCGGTTACGTTGAAGAGCATCTTTTCGAGCACCCGGGGTTTGCCGGGACACATGCGGAGACGTTTTTCGTCTGTAAATCGCATATCATACGTCTACACCGACTATAGAAGGCCCATGGTTCGGTGTCAAGGCATTGCTGGGCCAAGGAGCCGGCTCTTGAAGACCGGCGGTAAGGCAGTTCCAGGCCGCCCGGGTGGTCGGGTCGGGCTTCGTGTCAAAGCCTTGACACTCAAACCAGCCATGAAACCGGTGGCATTGTTAAGTCTTTGGAATAAAATGATAATTATGCCGGCCTGCGTCTGGTATGCTTCCTGCTTCAGCAAAGGGTGATGATCATGCAGAAAGTTCGCTTTCTCGCAGGGTACGCAGAGATGGCGATCTTGGCGTATTTGGGGGAGATAAAAGGTCCTTACGAATCCATAAAGGATAAGAGGCCCGCCATGGTCGGGCGGTCCTGTTGGGCGTGACCAGCGTGGCCAATCAGACGGGAGAGAGGGATGGAAGAGTCTGGGCAGGGGAGGGCGGCATTTCTTTCCAAAAGAAAGGACATGGCAGGCGAGCCGGGGCTGCGCTCCGAACTCGTCCTTGTGAATGCCGTGTTCGAGGCCGCCAGGATGGGGCGGTCGGGTGAGACGTTTGCGATGAGGATCGCCCTGATGTGGAAACGTCTGGTTTCCCCGGGGCCATGGTCAGAGAGGGAGAGACCTAGTCCTTTCCGCGGTTGAGTTTCCGGTTCATCTCCTCGATGGCCGGGTGCCAGACCGTGTGGAAGTGTTCCCAGAAAAAGGTCTTGGCCAGGACGAAGCGGTTGCGGAGGGTCCCTGCGCCCTTCATCTTTCGGTCCCAGTCCGCCTGCAACTCTCGTAGCGCGCTCTTCTGCTCATCGTCTTTCGCCGATTCGATAATTTCTTCTATCATGCGCCGGCGCTCTCTTTCAAACGTGAAGCGGTCTTCCCTGAAAAGCTTCGAGAGCATGGCGTGTCTTTGAAGGGCGTTTTGTTCCCGCTCTTCTTTGTTGAGTTCCCATTCCACTGGTCTCGTCCTCCCTTCCCGCCGAATGGTTTGTCTTCGGGGGAGGGATCAATGTGCGCCGATCTTTTCTAAATAGTGCCCATCCAGAAACGCTTTTCGGGCACTAGCAAGTTTCCAATTCAGAAATGAGGATTTTTTGTCAAGCTCAAGGAAATCAAGAGGTTGCGCGGAGGCGTACTGAAGTACGCCGCACAAGCAACCTCGCAGATTGACGCCGAGATTGGCAAAAAAGACCATTTCTGGATGGAAACTAAATATAAAACCGACTGGGGGGAGGTGTCAACGCTGTATAGAAGCGTTCTCCAGGCCCGTTTAGAACGGGTTGAGCCTGGCTGCGGGAGGCAGCGGGGACCGGCGCCCTTGCCTTTCATCATGGAATCGGTTTGCCGTGCAGGGCGGTGCCGTGTGGTTGCTTTTCCATTTTCAATGATGATAGGGTGATACGGACGGATCGGCAATTGCCGTCAGCCTCAACGTTTTCGAACCACGAACCACGAACAACGGACAAGCCGGGCCTCCATGGGCCAGGCGTTCTTTGTGGAGGCAATAACCCATGAGTTTACCATCCGCAGTAACGGCCCTGGCTCAAGGAGAGAAGATCAAGGCCGGGCTGATTTGGGCCTCGGAGAGCATCTCGTTGCTTAATGGCCTGGGGGGAGTCGAGAGATCCGGCGGCATTCAGGTCATAAAAGGGCTCTGCGCCATGATCGGGCACGAGGTGTCCCTTGTGCGGAGACTCACGGCCGACCCCACCTGGGACGAGGTCACGCCCCATTTGGATCGAGCCATGGTGATGATGGAATCAGGTGTGCCCTACGAAGCTACCGGGCACATCTCCAAGGCATTGAGCCGGACGACCGGGATTCTGCAGCGGGCCATGGAGAGCCTGGATAGTGGTTGATCGGCTTAAGCTGTTATACTGTCCCCGCAGCGGCGGCACACCTTCCATGTAACGTGTCGAATACATAACACCTCTGAATGAATCCCGAGTTTCGGCGGGTTTCAGGATTAGACGAGTGGGAGGATACGACGTGAGGGAAGATGTGATCAAACAGCTTCTCGCGGATGTGAGGGAAAGCAGGGTCAGCGTGGAAGAGGCACTTGAGGCCCTGCGGAATCTACCCTTTGAAGATATCGGTTTTGCCTGCATCGACCATCATCGTTCACTTCGCCGGGGGCTGTCCGAGGTCATTTTCGGTGAAGGCAAGCGTGCCTCAGATATTCTGGGCATAATGGAACGGATGCTGCGCGATCGTGATGACATCCTGATTACGAGGCTTTCCAGGGAAAAGGCCGAAAAGATTCGAGGGATTCATCCGGGCAGTGAGTATCACGACCGGGCCGGATGCCTGACCTTGGTGCAGTCTCCCAGGGAGCCCGGGGAGAGAGGAACAATCCTGGTCATCAGTGCAGGCACATCGGACGTCCCAGTGGCTGAGGAGGCCGCCGTCACTGCCCGATTTATGGGAAATGATGTTGAAATTCTCCATGACCTGGGAGTCTCGGGGATTCACAGGGTCCTTGCCCATCGGGAGAAGATCGCGCGGGCCGGGGTGATTGTGGTGGCCGCGGGAATGGAAGGCGCCCTGCCGAGCGTAGTCGCCGGGCTTGTGGACAAGCCCGTGGTGGCCGTACCTACCAGCGTTGGATACGGCGCCAGCTTCGGCGGCATTGCAGCCCTGCTCGGCATGCTCAACTCCTGTGCCGCGGGCGTGACCGTGGTGAACATCGACAACGGCTTCGGGGCCGGATACGCCGCCTCCCTGATCAACCGGCAGGAGGGCGGAACACAAACCATTTAGGCATTACTCCTGAAAAGCTGTCAGAAAAAACAAAAAGTATTGATGTTGGGATAATCCAAATCGAAATCGGGATCGGGATCGGGATCGGGATCGCAATCGGGATCGCAATCGCAATCGAAAGAGAATAAAATGATACTTGGACACGAAAAGCTTGATGTCTACCCCTGTGTGAAGGAAGACTCCGGGGTCTATGGATTGGAGGAAAT
>JAWLEX010000045.1:0-22375 GCA_041685835.1 Desulfatiglandales bacterium | reverse complement strand
GGTTGCGCGGAGGCGTACTGAAGTACGCCGCACAAGCAACCTCGCAGATTGACGCCGAGATTGGCAAAAAAGACCATTTCTGGATGGAAACTAAATAAACGCTGGTAACAATGCAGAAGGAGGAAAGGATTCATGGCGGATATCGAGGCGAAGGTCAAGAGCATCATATGCGAGCAGTTGAATGTTGCGGAGGAGGACATCGTCCCTGAGGCCTCATTCGTTGACGATCTGGGTGCTGATTCGCTCGATCAGGTTGAGCTGATCATGGCCATGGAAGAGGAGTTTGATTTATCCATACCGGATGAGGATGCGGAAAAGATTGCGACGGTACAGGACGCCATCGAATACATCAAGAAGGCCAAGGGGTAGCCGTCGGCCAAGCCGCATCCAGGACATAATAAAACCGCCGTCGGGTTCAGTTTTGACGGGATTTGACGGAAGGAGCCGCTATACATGAAAAGGCGAGTCGTCGTGACGGGCCTTGGAATGGTGACCCCTCTGGGAACCGGGGTGGAGAAGAACTGGGAGGCGGCCTGCGCCGGCAAGAGCGGTATCCGCCGCATCGAAAAGTTCGATGCGTCTCCCTTTCCGTCCCAGATCGCGGGAGAGGTCTCGGACTTTCGGTCCGAAGATTTCATGGACAAGCAACAGGTCAGGCGATTTGACATTTTCGTGCACTTTGCCGTGGCCTCGGCGCGCATGGCTATGGAAGACTCCGGGCTTCGAATCGACAGCGGCAACGAATACAGGGTAGGGTGCCTGACCGGTTCAGGGCTCGGTGGACTGGCAATGCTCGAGCACTATCACCAGATACTCCTGGAGAAGGGGCCCAGGCGGATCAGCCCTTTTTTCATTCCGGGTATTATTGCCAATATGGCCCCCGGCCAGATTGCAATAGAGTACGGCGCCAAGGGGCCGAACCTTTCCGTGGAAACAGCATGTGCCGCGAGCACTCATGCTATTGGGGAGTCGTACAGGTTGATCCGTGAAGGGATTGCGGACGCCATGATCACAGGTGGTTCAGAAGCCGTGATCACCCCCCTTGCCCTGGGGGGGTTCTGTTCCATGAAGGCCCTTTCAACCCGAAACGATGAACCCGAGCGTGCGAGCCGTCCGTTCGATCTACACAGGGATGGTTTCGTAATGGGCGAAGGAGCGGGGATCATCATTCTGGAGGAATACCGGTCCGCTTTGGAACGGGGGGCGAAGATCTACGCTGAAGTGGCGGGGTACGGGATGTCCAGCGATGCCTATCACGTCAGCGCCCCGGACCCTGAGGGTTCGGGGGCCGTAAGCTGTATGAAGATGGCCATTGAGGACGCGGGTCTGCAACCCGAGGACGTCGACTATATTAATGCCCACGGCACGTCCACAAAAATGAACGATGATTCGGAAACCAGGGCTGTAAAGAAGGTTTTCGGCGAGTATGCGTATCGTCTTCCCATGAGTTCCACCAAGTCCATGACCGGTCACCTGCTGGGCGGAGCCGGGGGTGTTGAGGCGATCTACACCGTGCTGACTATGAAGCACGGCCTCATGCCTCCGACCGTCAACTATGAAACTCCCGATCCCGAGTGCGACCTGGATTACGTGCCGAACACGGCAAGAAAGGGAGAGGTCAGGAGGGCCATGTCGAACTCATTCGGCTTCGGTGGAACCAACGGCACCATACTGTTTAAGGCCTTCGAATCGTGAGACGGTTTCCGGCGACCTCTCTGAAACACCCCGCCCGCAGCATGTGCCGAGCCGCTGATGCAACTGTCAGGGAAACCGTCCCGTGAACAGACTGTCGGAAGGTTCGGGCCGTGCCCGGCTCACCACTGCGAATCCGTTTTTTTCCGCTAGAGATCTGATTCGTCCGGCCGAAAGGAATCGAGCCGATGGTTCTGGAAAGGGTTGACAGAGAAGTTTACGGGGCGATCGAGGCGGAGCTTCGAAGAGAGAGGCAGAGCCTGGTGATGATCGCTTCGGAGAATTACGCTTCGTCAGCCGTTATAGAGGCGCAGGCAAGTGTCCTTACCAACAAGTACGCCGAGGGCTATCCCGCTGCACGTTATTACGGGGGGTGCGAGTATGCGGACCAGGTGGAGATGCTGGCGCTGGACCGTGCCAGGCGCCTGTTCAGGTCATCCTATGCCAATGTTCAGCCCCATTCAGGATCACAGGCAAACATGGCGGTCTACCTTTCCTTTCTCGATCCAGGGGATACGATACTCGGCATGGACCTTGCCCACGGGGGGCACCTCACCCACGGGAGCCCGGTTAACTTTTCCGGTCGGCTCTACCGTGTGATTTCCTACGGCGTGGATCCTCAAACACATCTCATTGACTACGACCAGGTCCGGTCTCTTGCCCGCAAACACCGGCCGCGAATGATTATTGCCGGGGCCAGTGCCTACCCTCGAATCATCGATTTCGAGCGTTTCCGTGACATCGCCGAAGAAGCCGGCGCATTGCTTCTCGCGGACATGGCACATATTGCAGGCCTCGTGGCCGCCGGTCTTCACCCTTCACCGGTGGGCCTGGCCGATGTTGTGACCTCCACCACTCACAAGACACTTCGCGGTCCCAGGGGCGGGCTTATCCTGAGCGGAGAAGAATACGGCGAACGGCTGGATAAGGCGGTTTTCCCGGGTATCCAGGGAGGACCGTTGATGCACGTGATCGCCGCCAAGGCGGTCTGTTTTCTCGAGGCGCTGTCCCCGGCGTTCCAGGAGTATCAGCGCCGGGTCGTGCTCAATGCCCGGGCCCTGGCCGCAGCACTTCAGGGACAGGGGTTCAAGCTTGTGAGCGGAGGTACGGACAATCATCTTGTCCTGGTGGACCTGGGGCCTGGAGGCATGACCGGAATGGACGCGGAGAAGGCCCTCGAAAAGATCGGGATCGTGACAAACAAGAATGCCGTGCCCTTCGATAAAAGGGGACCGCGCCTGACCAGCGGGCTGCGACTGGGAACGCCGGCGCTTACAACACGCGGTATGAAGGAAGAGGAGATGAAGACCATCGCCGGGCTCATCCGGAAAATCCTGGCCCGGGCGGGGGACGAGGAAGTCCTCGCTGAGACGCGCCTGGCTGTTCAAGACCTTTGCGATCGCCACCCCGTTTATGACGCTCAAGCCGCAGGGAACAAAAGCAAAAACCTTTAATCTCTCGCCAAGACGCCAGGAAAACCCTTTTATTTTTTTTGCGATCTTTGCGGCTTTGCGAGAAAACTGAATCTTTATTCTTGTCTGGTTGCGGCTGTAATGCGCATGGGAGTTGAACCTTGACTAGACCGAGCTGGCCGGAGTATTTCATGGCCATCGCAAAAATGGTGGCCATGCGTTCCACATGCCTTCGGAGATCAGTGGGGGCCGTTCTGGTCAAGGACAAGCGTATTCTGTCGACCGGCTATAATGGGGCCCCCTCCGGGCTCAAACACTGCGAGGAGGTCGGTTGCCTGAGGCAGGATTCGTCCATTCCTTCAGGGACGCGACATGAGTTGTGCCGGGGCCTTCACGCAGAGCAGAATGCCATTATTCAGGCGGCTTATCACGGCTTTTCCATCCGTGGCGCCGACCTGTATTGTACCAATAAACCCTGTGTGATATGTTCAAAGATGCTCATCAACGCAGGCATTCGAAAGATATATTATGCAGAAGGATACGATGACCCTTTGTCTGACCAGCTTTTTGAGGAAGCAGGAGTCCTGCTGGAGAGGTTGAATCCGTGAGATGCCCTTACTGCACACAGATTGACAACAAGGTTATCGACTCCCGGTTGAGCAAGGACGGGAGGACCATACGCCGGCGTCGCGAATGTCTCGGGTGCTCGAGAAGGTTCACGACCTATGAAAAGCTCGAGGAGGTCCTTCCGATGGTCATCAAAAAGGATGGAAGGCGCGAACCCTTCAACCGCGAAAAAATCATTTCCGGCATTCGAAAGGCATGTCAGAAAAGGCCTGTAAGCGTTCCCCGAGTGGAGGAGTTTGTAGATCAACTCGAGGTATACTTTCAGGAACTCGGCAGGAAAGAGATCGACAGCAAGGAGATAGGGGAGCGCGTCATCACGAACCTGAAGGATTGGGACGAGGTGGCCTATGTCCGGTTTGCCTCGGTTTACAGGCAGTTCAGGGACATCAACGAGTTCATGTCGGAACTGGAAGGGATCCTGAAGACGCGTAAGGGCGAGACGGCTGAGTAGATGACCGGACTCGAAGATGAACGGTTTATGCGGGAGGCCCTCCGCCTTGCCCGCAAGGGAATCGGGCGTACATCCCCGAACCCTGCGGTGGGGGCTGTGCTCGTAAGGCGGGGCCGGGTCGTGGCGACCGGGTATCATCGTAAGGCCGGCGGCCCCCATGCCGAAGTGGAGGCCATTCGAGCGCTTAAAGGACCGGCCCGGCCTGAGGATGTCCTGTACGTGACCCTGGAGCCGTGCAATCACCACGGCCGGACTCCACCGTGTACCCGGGCCGTTCTCGAAGCCGGAATACGTCGGGTCGTGATCGGAATGACCGACCCCAACCCCGGCGTGTCCGGCGGCGGTTGCGCGTTTCTTGAAAGCCGGGGCGTCGAGGTTCGTGCAGGGGTGCTCGAGAAGGACTGCCGGGCCTTGAACGAGGCGTTCATCAAACATGTGACCACAGGCCGCCCGTTCGTGATCGCCAAGACGGCCTCGACGCTGGACGGGTGGACGGCCACGGGCTCTGGCCATTCACGCTGGGTGACCAACGAACAATCGAGGCGATTTGTTCACCGGCTCAGAGACCGCTGCGACGCCGTGCTGGTGGGCGTCGGCACAGTGCTCGCCGACGACCCGTCCCTGACAACAAGGCTGGCTGGAAGGAGGGGTCGCGACCCGATTCGGGTTATTGTCGACACCCGTTTCCGGACGCCTGACAGATCGAGGGTTCTCCACTCTGATTCCGCTGCGGAAACCCTTATCGTTGTTGTCGAGGGGCTGGAAAACTCCCGGTTGGACGCCCTTTCGGAGCGGGCCGGCGTCGTTGTGGTGCGCTGTCCTGCGGGAGAAGGAGGTCTGGATCTGGATGCACTGCTCGGTATCCTGGGCGCAAAAGGGATAATGTCGGTTCTTGTCGAGGGGGGCGCGGCGATCATGGGGTCCATGATGCGGGGCAGGCTGGTGGACAAGGTATACATGTTCAAGGCCCCTAAGCTTCTGTGCGGAAATGACGGCATTCCAGTGGCGGCCGGTCCCGGTGCCGGGCGGATGGACCAGTGCCTCGCCCTTGGAAACATCCGGGTCCGGAGATTCGGGGATGACGTGCTGATCCGCGGATACACCGTCAATGCAACAGGAACTCGGACTAACAACTCAACAGCGCAAGAGCTGTAGTTTTCAAACGGCTTCCGATGCCATATGCCGCGGGCGGGTTTCGTCCCCGGCGTTCAGGGGGTGAAGAAGACACATGTTCACCGGACTCGTCGAAGGGATGGGGCGGATTCGGCGGGCGGACCTCAGGGGAGGGGAGATGGTCCTGTCCGTGGAGCCGCTTTTCCTCATGGACCGTGTCAGGACCGGCGACAGCCTGTGCGTCAGCGGCGTGTGCCTGACCGTGACCGGAAAGCGTTCGGGTGTTCTCAGCATGGATGTGTCGGCCGAGACCCTTTCCTGCAGCACCCTCGGCGGAGTTGGACCCGGGGACCGGGTAAATTTGGAGAGGGCGCTTCGGCTTTCGGACCGCCTTGGAGGACACTTGGTTTCGGGACACGTGGACGGCATTGGAAGGATCGCGAGGAAGGAAGCCAGGCAGGGCTCTTGGCTGCTGGAGATCGAATTCGACCCCGCCCTTTCCAGGTATACCATAGAGAAAGGGTCCATCGCCGTGGACGGTGTAAGTCTGACCATCAACCGCTGCAGGACCGGACGCGTTGAACTGAATATCATACCACAGACGGGCAGGGAAACGACCCTGCTGGGAGAAAGCCCGGGCGGGCGGGTGAACATAGAGACCGACCTGATCGGGAAGTATGTCGAGAAGCTTATGTCCGGGGAGGATCATGGCCGGGGCAAAAAGGCTGCCTCCGGCATATCAGTGAAAACTCTCTATGAGCATGGATTCATAGGGTGAATCAGAGTCCTTATAAGGCCGGAATCAACGGGCCGCGGTGGTCCGGGTCCGGCAATGATTACTTCTAATACCAGTAACGGAGCATCGCCATCATGCCGGTTTCAAGCATAGAGGATGTACTGGAGGATCTGCGGGAAGGAAAGATGATTATTCTCGTGGACGATGAAGACAGGGAAAACGAGGGGGACCTTACAATGGCTGCGGAGAAGATCACGCCCGAGGCCATCAACTTTATGGCCAGATACGGGCGCGGACTGATCTGCCTGTCCCTCGACCACAAAATCGTGGAGCGGCTGCAGCTCCCCCTCATGGTTCAGGACAACCGGTCCCCTTACAAGACCGCGTTCACCGTGTCCATCGAGGCGCGTCAAGGAGTCACTACGGGGATTTCCGCCGCTGACCGCGCCCGGACCATTCAGGCGGCCGTAGCCGATGAAGCGCAACCCGAAGATCTGGTTCAGCCCGGACACGTGTTCCCGCTGAGGTCCAGACGTGGAGGGGTCCTCTTCAGGACCGGCCAGACCGAGGGCTCAGTGGACCTGGCCAGGCTCGCCGGACTCAAGCCGGCCGGCGTCATATGCGAGATCATGAAGGACGACGGGACCATGGCCCGCATGCCCGATCTGGAATTGTTCGCAGAAGAGCACGGCCTGAAAATCGCTACGGTGGCGGATATCATCGAGTATCGCATGAGGAACGAATCATTCGTCCACCAGGCTGCCGAGACAGTACTGCCTACTCCTTTCGGTGAATTCCGCGCGATCGCTTTTGTCAACGACATAGATGATTATGAGCATATGGCCCTTATCAAGGGGGAGATCGAGCCGGACAAAGAGGTCCTGGTGCGTGTTCACTCCCAGTGCCTGACGGGAGACGTGTTCGGGTCCTATCGGTGCGACTGCGGCACCCAGCTCGAGAAAGCCATGGAGCGGGTACAGCAGGAGGGGTTGGGTGTCATTCTGTATCTGCAGCAGGAAGGCCGGGGAATCGGCCTGGCCAATAAGCTCAAGGCCTATGCATTGCAGGATCAAGGGCGGGACACGGTGGAGGCCAACGAGGAGCTGGGGTTCAAGGCGGATCTTCGCGATTACGGGGTCGGGGCCCAGATACTGGTCTCTCTCGGCGTTCGCAAGATGCGGCTCATGACGAACAACCCCAAAAAGCTCAAGGGCCTCGAAGGATACGGTCTCGAGGTGACAGGGCGCGAACCGCTGGAGTGCGAACCCCGTCCGGAAAACATGAAGTATCTGATGACCAAGTGCCAGAAGCTGGGGCACCTGATGAAGATCAGCGGGTTGCCGGAGTCATGATCTCCGCTATTGCGGGCCTGGGCCCGGCGACCGTAATGAAAGGGGGTTGGGCATGCCGAAGGTGCTTGAAGGGAAGATATCCGGAGAGGGGCTGCGGTTTGGAATCGTGGTGAGCCGGTTCAATGACTTCATCTCATCCAAGCTCGTCGAGGGGGCCCTGGACGCGCTGATGCGTCACGGTACTGACGACGGCGATATAGTCCTGGCCAAGGTTCCGGGAGCGTTCGAAATTCCTTTTGCCGCGAAGAATCTTGTTAACAGCGGCCGGTACGACGCAGTAATATGCCTTGGCGCTGTCATACGAGGGACCACGCCCCATTTCGATTACGTGGCCGCAGAGATGTCCAAGGGAATCGCACAGGTCGGTCTGGAGGGAAGCATTCCGGTCGCTTTCGGAGTCCTGACCACGGACGATCTGGAACAGGCCATTGAGCGGGCCGGTTCCAAGGCCGGAAACAAGGGCTGGGACGCCGCAATGGCGGCCATGGAAATGGTCCACCTGAAGAGTGCCATCGAACAGGGTGAATAGGGCCGATGAAGGCAGGGCATGGGACGAAGACGTCGTGCCAGGGAATTGGCGATGCAGGTACTCTTCCACCTGGAATACTCTCCAGGCGATCCCGAAGAGGCGCTG
Source organism: Desulfatiglandales bacterium (assembly GCA_041685835.1). Lineage (GTDB taxonomy): Bacteria > Desulfobacterota > DSM-4660 > Desulfatiglandales > HGW-15 > JAIPEI01. The sequence goes on along the minus strand of JAWLEX010000045.1, from coordinate 14,358 downwards.
GAACGTGTGTGCGGGAACTTTGACATACCCCCGCGGTCGCGTGGATTTGCAAGGCGCCTGGTGATGGGCGTGTTCGAGAATCGCGAGGTCCTGGATCGTATGATCCGGGATGCTTCCAGGAACTGGCGTCTCGAGCGTATGTCCAAGGTGGACCGGAACATCTTGCGGATAGGGGCCTTTGAGGTGGTCTTTTTAAGGGACATCCCGGCCAAGGCCTCCATTGATGAGGCGGTCGAACTGGGCAAGATATATGGGGCGGGGGATTCGGGCTCATTTATCAACGGGGTCCTGGACAACATTTTTAATAGTGTTCAGTTACAGGAATCGTGAAATTGCCTTTAAGGCCCGATTTATGACGCCGGGCCGGGGAAGGGAGAGGGCCCGCTCCGGCTTCCCTTTGGGGGACCGGCGGATTCGCAAGACGCATGAGACTGGATTTTCGGTTTTCGGAACGGCCTCCGGACAGCCTCTGGTGTGAGGCGGTTGTGCTGTTCGTGTTTCAAAGGAAGTTTCTGACACTGGGGCCGCTTTCCGGACTTGACTCAAAGATGGGAGGGCTTCTCACTCGGCTGGAAAAGGCGGGATTCTGGACCGGTAAGCTTCAAGAAGACCTGCTCTTGGCCTCGCAGGGCATGCTCAAGGCCGAGAAGGTCCTCCTTTGCGGGCTGGGACCCGCTACAGGCTGTGCGTTCCCGTTTGTAGCCGGAGAGGTTGAACGAGCGGGGGAGGTGCTGGAGAAAATGGGTGTCAGCGACTTAGCCGTACACATTCCCGTGCTGGAAGGGGAGGAGACCGATTATCCGAACCAGCTCGAACAATCGGCGGAGCGCGTGGTGGCGCCTTTTTTGCGGGAATATTGTGAGTCCCCCTATTACCTGCTGAAGGTGGTGTTTTCCATGGAACGGTTTTATGCCGATCTCCTTTCCCCGGTGGCTGACAGGCTGCGAGATCGGTTCGGAAGGGAGTTCGATGTCTCCGTAGTGATAGAACGGGATAAGCGCCCGGATTGATCGATAAAAGCTTGAGGTTTCACAACGAAGGGCTTGGCGCGGCGTAGCCGCAACGCAAACCGGGAAAACCAGAAGGCTTTTGTCTCTCGCCGAGACGCCGGGAAAACCTTGTTATTTTATCGTCTTTGCGGTCTTTGCGAGGCCGTCAAAATCTGTTTTTTCGTTTCAGAAAACAAGAAACCGGCAGATAGAGGATTCAGAGCGAATATGAAGTACGACCCGCAGGAGCTGGAAACGAAGTGGCAGAAGCACTGGGAGGAAAAGGGCCTGTTCAAGGTGACGGAGGATCCCGGCCGTGAGAAATACTATCTCCTTGAGATGTTCCCGTACCCGAGCGGCAAGATCCACATGGGCCACGTCAGGAACTACACCATAGGAGATGTGGTGGCCCGATACAAGCGGATGCGTGGAAAGAACGTTCTTCACCCCATGGGATGGGACGCCTTCGGCCTGCCCGCTGAAAACGCGGCTATTGAGAATGAGACCCATCCAGGATCGTGGACTTACAGGAACATAGAAACCATGCGTTCGCAGTTGAAACGCATGGGGTTCAGCTACGACTGGGACCGGGAACTCGCCACCTGCGATCCTGAATACTATCGTTGGGAGCAGCTGGTCTTTCTCAAGATGTATGAGAAGGGGCTGGCTTACAAGAAGAAGACGCATGTTAACTGGTGTGAAAAGTGCCAGACCGTGCTGGCAAAAGAGCAGGTTGAAAACGGCTGCTGCTGGCGGCACCCCGACCAGGAGATTGTCCTGAAGGAGATGGACTCCTGGTATTTCAAGATAACGGAATACGCCGAGGAGATCCTTGATTCCTGTGACCGGCTTCCCGGCTGGCCCGAACGGGTCCTCACAATGCAGAGGAACTGGATCGGCAAGAGCCACGGGGCCATTATTCGCTTTCCCGTGGCCGGGTCGGAACATCAGATAGAGGTCTACACCACCCGCCAGGATACGATATTCGGAGCCACGTTCATGTGTTTCGCACCGGAGCACCCAATGCTCAAGGACCTGGTGCGCGGCACTGAACAGGAGAAGGAAGTCCTGGGCTTCATCGAGCGGACTCTCAAGGTGGACAGCTACATCCGGACCGCGGATTTCACGGTCAAGGAGGGAGTCTTCACGGGTCGCTATTGCATCAACCCCGCCACCGGGAAAGAGATTCCTATTTACGTGGGAAACTTCGTCCTGTTCGATTACGGTACCGGAGCCATCATGGCCGTTCCGGCTCACGATCAGCGCGACTTCGATTTCGCCCGCAAGTACGGCCTCAATGTCCGGGTTGTCATTCAGCCCGAAGGGGAGGACCTGGACGGAGAGACCCTGTCCGAGGCCTATGAAGGGGAGGGCCTGCTGATCAATTCGGGCGGGTTCGACGGCCGGAGGAACCTCGATGCCCTTGAGCATATCGCGGACTGGCTGGAGTCGGAGGGCATGGGGTACCGGACCGTGAACTACCGGCTGAGAGACTGGAACATCTCCAGGCAGCGGTACTGGGGCGCTCCCATTCCGATTGTATACTGTGACAGATGCGGAACGGTTCCGGTCGAAGAAAAGGATCTGCCCGTCGTACTCCCTCTGGAGGTGGAGATGCCCAACAATGGGGGATCTCCTCTTCCCTTTGAACCCTCGTTCTTCGAGGCCCTCTGCCCGCGGTGCGGCGGGAGGGCCCGGCGGGAGACCGACACCATGGATACTTTCGTGGAGTCGTCCTGGTACTTCGACCGCTATGCCTGTCCCGATTATCTGGAGGGGCCGCTGGATTTCGATCGTGTATCTTACTGGATGCCGGTGGACCAGTACATCGGCGGGATAGAACATGCCATCCTGCACCTGCTTTATTCCCGGTTCTACACTCGTGTACTCAGGGATTTTAAGTATCTGGAGGTGAGCGAGCCTTTTACCAATCTGCTTACCCAGGGCATGGTGTGCAAGGAGACCCAGTCCTGCCCCACACACGGATACCTGTATCCTGAAGAGGTGGACGAGGGGAGATGCAGGCGCTGCGGCAAAGAGGTCGAACTGGGCGCAACAGTGAAGATGTCCAAGTCCAAGAGGAACGTGATCGATCCCCAGGAGATGGTGGACCTGTATGGCGCGGACACGGTGCGGATGTTCTGCCTGTTCGCTTCACCGCCCGAGCGGGATCTGGAATGGAACGAGAAGGGAGTCGAGGGCTCATTCCGTTTTCTCACCCGAACCTGGAGACTCATCACGGACAACCTGGAGACCCTGAAGGCCTCGCCCGTGTTCCAGGGTGAACGGGAACCGGCGGAACCCTATCGAAGCCTGCACCGAAAAACCCATCAGACCATTCAAAAGGTGACTTTCGACATCGAAGACCGATTTCACTTCAACACCGCCATCAGTGCGGTCATGGAACTCGTTAACGAAGCCAGCCGAATCCTGTCGGACGGCGCAGAGCCGGGGGAAGAAGGGTGGCCGGTCATTAAAGAGGCCTTAGAGGCGGCGGTCCTTCTGCTTTCCCCGGTGGTTCCGCACATCACCGAGGAACTCTGGAGCCTGTTGGGCCGCCGTGAAAACCTGCTTTCCACCTCCTGGCCCGGTTACCGCAAGGAGGCCCTTGAGGTGGACAAGCTGACAGTTGTGCTTCAGGTTAACGGCAAGCTGCGGAGCAGGGTCGAGGTCGCATCCGACTGCAGCCGTGAAGACCTGGAAAGGGCCGCTCTGGCCGATGATCGGGTCAGGAAGTTCATCGGCGAAAAGCCCGTGAAGAAGGTGATCGTGGTTCCCAAGAAGCTGGTGAACGTGGTGGTGTAGTCCCGAATACCGCCTCTTTTTCAAGCCCGGCGGCCGCTGAGCTCTTGCTTTTTCCGCACCGCGGGCACCCCGATGGAGACAAGATCATGAACGCGCCCAATGCTTACCCGCTCAGGATTTCTATTGCCTTCACCCTGGCACTGGCGGCCCTGATCCTGATCGCCGGGTGCGGATACGGGTTCCGGGCGGACGGGCGCCCCGTGGGCTTGGAGATCGACAGCCTGGCCATCCCTCTCATGACCAGTACATCGTCCGCGATCGCCTTTGAACCTGACTTCACAAAAGTCATTCGACAGGAGTTCATCAGCCACGCAAGCGTTCCTATCCTGCCGAAAGAAAATGCACATATGGTTTTAATCGGCCACGTTCAGAATATCCATACAAATCCACTGACTTATGATCTGGATGTTCAGACGGTCAGGGGGCGCGAGGTTACTTATTCCTCCACCAGCAGCCGGCGACTCGTGGTTGAACTCAAAGCCGAACTCGTGGACCGGGAAACAGGTAAAACTGTGTGGCAGGAAGACAACCTGGTGGAAGAGGCCAGGTTCGAAGTGACCTCTGACCCTCTTCTTACCCGCCATAACCGGCGGCAGGCCCTTCAGAAGATTGCGGCCCGTTTGGCCAAGCGCGTTTATCTCAAGACCATGGAAAGGTTCTGATGGCCCGGGACCTCCAGCCGGAAGATGTTCTCGATCGTCTCGAAAAGGGTCGGCTCGACCCTTTCTACCTCTTTTACGGAACCGGCGAGTTTCGGCTGGAGCGGGTTCTTGACCGTATACGCGCCACTTACATTCCGGAAGGGGCTCGGGATTTCAACCAGGAGGTCCTTTACGGGGACAAGAAGCTGAATCCGGAGGAGATAGTGGGGCGGGCGCGTTCAATGCCTTTCATGGCCTCGAACCGCCTGATCATCGTGCGGCGGACCGAAGTGTTAAACGCAGCCCAGCTCTCGCGCCTCATCTCCTACCTGGAAAAGCCCGCTGAAACCACATGCCTGATCTTTATCTCATCCAAGGCGAATTTCAGCATCAAGTTCTACAAGAGGATCCGAGAAGCCGGCCTTGCCGTGGCATTTGATGAGCTGAAGGGAAAGCAGGTCGGGGCATGGGTTCGGCGCACGGCAAAGGAACTGGATCTGGAACTGGAGCCTGAGGCGTGCGATATCCTCCAGGAGATCTCCGGAAACCGCCTTCGGGACCTTCATGGAGAGCTGGAAAAGCTGCGGCTCAGGCACGGCGCGGGTGGAAGGGTCGGAGTTAAAGAGGTCCGGGAACTGGCTGTTCACAGCCGGAGCTTCACCATCTTCGAACTCGTGGAGAGGGTTTCCATCAAAGACACTGCCGGTGCGCTCGCTGTACTGGCCCGTTTTCTGGAGGAGGAGGGCCGGCGCGAGGCCCCTCTGGGCGTTATCGGCATGCTTAACCGTCAGATCAGGCTGCTCTGGCAGACCAAACCCCTGGCGGCACGGGGTGGCAGGGCCGAACAAATCGCACGGGAACTCTCCGTGCCCCCGTTTGCGGCCCGGCGCCTTGTGAGCCAATCCGGGCGCTGGAGCGAGAATGAGCTGGAACAGGCGCTCTACGCCCTTTACCAAGCCGACGGGCTCCTAAAAACGGGTTCAAGGACCAATCCGCTCATGGAATCGCTGGTCGTCTCGCTCTGCGGGTAGTGTGCGCGCCCCCGCCCTTTGAAGGGAACGGGAGCAAGCAGTACGCATTCAGGAAGAGAGCTGGTGAACCTGGCGTGAAAGGCGGGAGATCTTTCGGGAGGCCGTCTTGCGCTTGATTACACCTCTGACCGCTGTTTTGTGAAGGACGGAAGCGGCCACTCTCAGGTTTTCCCGGGCCTGTTCCGGCGAGTTTTCGGAAACGGCGGAACGGACATCCTTGACCGCCTTCTTGACCCGGCTCTTGTATCCCCGGTTTCGCAGCCTTCTAGATTCGCTCTGTTTGGCCCTCTTGATCGCTGACTTGTGGTTTGCCAACTCTTTAATTCCTCCTGGGTTGGTTGGATTGCGGTTCAGTATCAATTGAATGGAAACAATTAATATAGCGGGAGAAAGATCCTGATGTCAAGCCCAAATCGTCCTTTTCAGGCGGAGCCCCGGGGTAATCCATGACCGCCCCCTCTTCAAGCAACCAGGAAAACCGCCAGGTGGGGCGTGCAGCCGGAACGGTCGGCTTCTTCACTTTTCTAAGCCGTATACTGGGACTTGTCCGGGACATGGTAGTGGCCCGGTATTTTGGTTCGGGCATGGCTGCGGATGCCTTTTTCGTGGCCTTTCGAATTCCTAATCTTCTTCGGCGCCTCTTTGCAGAGGGGTCTTTGAGCATCGCCTTCATCCCGGTCTTCACGGAGTACCTCCAGCAAAAATCGCGCGAGGATGCTTTTGAACTCGCCCGGGTCGTCCTGACTATCCTGTCCCTGATCCTGGCGGTGGTCACTGTCATGGGCGTTCTGACCGCTCCATGGATCGTGCGCGTTCAGGCCTTCGGGTTCGGGGGGGTTGGAGACAAATACGAACTGACCGTGTTGCTCACCCGGATCACTTTTCCATACATCTTCCTAATCAGCCTGGTGGCCCTGTTTATGGGCATTCTTAACACGCTTCGCCACTTCGCAGCTCCGGCTGCGGCGCCTATTTTCTTGAACGTTGGCATTATCGGCGCCGTTTACTGGCTTTCACCACGGCTCTCCGAGCCCGTTATCGGGCTGGCCGTGGGCGTGATCGTGGGAGGCGTACTGCAGGTACTCCTTCAAATTCCATGGCTCCTTAAAAAGGGGGTCTCTCTTAAGCCCCGCTGGATGCCCGGACATCCTGCGGTCTCCAGGATCGGCCGTCTCATGCTGCCCGCGGTTTTCGGGTCCGCCGTTTACCAGTTGAACCAGTTCATAGGGACCCTTCTCGCATCTTTCCTTCCGCAGGGCAGCGTTTCCTGGCTGTACTATGCGGACAGGCTCGTGCAGTTGCCCCTGGGGGTGTTTGCCATAGCCGTCAGCACGGCCGCACTCCCCTCCCTGTCGCGCCAGGCCGCCCTGGAAGGACTGCGGGCGTTTCGAGACACGCTGGAATACGCCCTCAGGCTGGTTTTTTTCATCAGCCTTCCCTCCATGATCGGGCTGATGGTTACGGGGCACCTCATCGTTCGGGTTCTCTTCGAGCGGGGCGCCTTTCAGGCGGTCTCCACCGATATGACCGCCCAGGCCCTGGTGTTCTACTGTGCCGGGCTGTGGGCGTTCTCCGGTATTCGCGTCATAGTTGCCGGATTTTATGCCCTCCAGGACACAAAGACCCCCGTCCGTGCCGCGTTTCTGGCCCTGCTGATCAACACCGGATGCAGCCTTGTCCTCATGGGGCCCCTGAAACACGGAGGGCTGGCGCTTGCCTTGTCCATCGCCTCTGCGATTCACTTCCTGGTGCTGGGTTTCTTGCTCTATCGTCGAATCGGATTTCTCGAAGTAGGCCCGCTGCTCCGTTCGGCCGGGACCAGCCTTTTTTCTTCTCTCGTCATGGGAGCGGCGCTTTTCGTTGTGTACCGGGCCTGGTGGGCCCCCGGTCCGGATGCGGGGCAGGGGGAACTCGTAGCGGGTCTCGGCCTCCTGGTCGGCCTTGGTGTAATGGTGTACGCGATCCTGTGCCGCTTACTGGGATCGAGGGAATTGGACTCCATTGTCAGGCTGGTATCGGGCATGCTTTCGCGGAGATCATAGGTGGTTATGGCTTGAAGTCTCATTGGGGTTGGAACCGCTTGCAATTCCTTGAATCGCTTGTTTCAGATCATGAGGGGTTAAGGTATGGCGCTTGATGAAAGAAGGTCGATCCTGGGATGGAGCCTTTATGACGTAGGGAATTCGGCATTCGCAACCACCGTTATGGCAGGCTTTTATCCCATTTTCTTCAAGCAGTACTGGAGCGTAGGGGTGGATACCACCATGTCCACTGCAAGGCTGGGGCTGGCCAACTCCCTGGCTGGTGTGCTGGTGGCCCTGTGCGCGCCGGTCCTGGGTGCCATTGCTGATCAGGGAACCACCAGGAAGAAGTTTCTCTTCTTTTTTGCTTACACGGGCGCCCTGATGACGGCGGCCCTTTACCTGGTTTCCATGGGAAACTGGGTCGCGGCTATAGCCCTCTATGTTCTCGGTAACGTGGGATTTTCCGGCGGGAACATCTTCTACGACGCCCTGATCACCATTGTGGCCTCCAAAAAGCGCCTCGACACGGTATCTTCGCTCGGGTTCGCCCTGGGTTACCTGGGAGGCGGGATCCTCTTTGCTTTCAACGTGTGGATGACACTCAGGCCTGAAACCTTCGGTTTCCTGGATGCTTCCCAGGCCGTGCGGTTCTCCTTTCTCACCGTGGGGGTTTGGTGGGCCGTGTTCACAGTACCCATACTCCTGCTGGTGAAGGAACCGGTGTTTGAACGAAGGAGTTCCGGGCCGGCCTCGGTCCGGGCAGGCCTGGAACAGCTCCGGAAGACCTTCCGGGAGGCGCGGCGGCTTCGGACCATGTTCCTGTTCCTGGTGGCCTACTGGTTTTATATCGACGGGGTGGACACTGTCATCCGCATGGCCGTGGACTACGGGCTCTCAATAGGCTTTGAGTCCCAGTCCCTTATCCTGGCCCTGCTCATAACCCAGTTTGTTGGTTTTCCTGCGGCCATCGGGTTCGGTTTCTTGGGAAACCACATCGGAACGAAGAGGGCCATCTACCTGGCTCTGGCTGTCTACCTCTTTGTCTGCATTTGGGGGGCCTTCATGCAGAAGGTAACCGAGTTTTATATGCTGGCTGTGGTTGTGGGCCTGGTACAGGGCGGCGTACAGGCGCTCAGCCGGTCATATTTTGCACGAATGATTCCAGTGGCCAAGTCCGCCGAGTTTTTCGGTTTCTACAACATGCTCGGAAAGTTCGCAGTGGTTATCGGCCCGGTACTAATGGGGGGAGCAGGCCTTCTGGTCCGTCAGGCGGGTTACAGTGCGGATACCGCGTCCAGGGCAGGCATTACCTCGGTGGGACTCCTGTTCGTTGTAGGGGGGGTACTCCTTTATTTCGTGGACGAAGAGCAGGGCCGAAAGGAACTCCTCGCCACGGCCGAGCAGCCGGGTCTCAGGGTCTCTTTTCACCACGAAGGACACGAGAACAAAGCAGGCCCGGCCTGAAGGGGATTATTCCTTGAAAATCAACAGAGCGTTTGCTATGTTCCCGGAAATTGATGAGATTCCAACATAAAGAGGTTTTACCTGGGCTCTGCAACGGGAAACGCTACCAGGATGATCGCTCCTGCCATCGCTTCAGTCGAGGTAGGCACACATACGGCCCGGCTTTTGCTCGCAAGGGCCGCCTCCGGCAACACCCTGTTCCAGACCCTGGCCAGGGAACGCAGGACCATACGTCTTGCCGATGGTTTCGGATCGTTGGGATCAGGCGTAATTCAGAACGACGCCGCCCGCCGGGCTGCGGAGGCCGTGGGTTTTTTCACCAGGATCGTCCGGGAAGCGGGCGGTGAAATCGTTCGCGCGGTCTCCACCGGAGTCACTCGAACGGCAAAAAACCGGCACGAGTTTATTCAAGGCATTTTGGATGAGACGGGAGTGCGGATTTGCCCGGTCTCCGGAGAGGAGGAGGCCGGACTGACTGCAAGGGGTGTGTTGTATGCCCTCGGGTATGTAAATGGGCCGTATGTTATCTTCGACCTCGGGGGCGGGACCACCGAATTTGTCATCCGGAGGCGTGTAGAGGCGGAAGGCGGAAAATTCATATCCCTGCCCCTGGGCGCCCTGCTGCTCAAGGAGGCCTTTTTTCACGAAGATCCATTGTCCGCAAATGCACTTGCAGCGGCTTCACATTGTGTGGACAAAACCCTGTGGGAAGGAATTCCCGATCCGACCGGGTTCCATTCTCCGCCCCTTCTCATCGGCTCCGGGGGGACCTTGACGACCCTGGCGGCCATGGCCCTCGGCATCGAGGTTCGGGAGATCGGACCGGAGCGCATGAACGGTCTCCTGTTGCAACGCGGAACCCTTGAGGCCTTGTATGACCTTATAATACGTCTGCCCTTTGAGAGCAGGCGGCGTCTTAGAGGACTGGACCCCGGCAGGGCCGATGTGATTCCCGCAGGGGCCCTGGCGGTATTGCGTATTCTACATTATTTCGAGGCCTCTCAGGTGGTGGTTTGCCTCTCGGACATCCTGGAGGGCCTCCTCATAGAGTATCTTCAGGGAGACGGACATGAGTAACGACATCGGAATTCGAACCGGGTACACGTTTGACGACCTGGTACTCGTTCCGGATCATTCGAGCGTGATTCCAAGCGAAACGGATGTCCGGACGCGGCTGACCGGAAACGTGATACTGAACACCCCTATTGTCAGCGCGGCCATGGACACTGTAACCGAGGCCGAGACAGCCATCACGATGGCCAGGCAGGGAGGCATAGGGTTTATTCACAAGAATATGAGTGTGGAGCGGCAGGCCCTCGAGGTTGAAAAGGTGAAGAAATCCGAGAGCGGCATGATCGTAGACCCCATTACCATTGAACCGGAGCGAAAAATCTCCGACGTCCTCGATATCATGAGCAAGTACCGCATCTCCGGAGTGCCCGTAGTCAAGGACGGAAACCTGGTGGGCATTATTACCAACCGCGACCTGAGGTTTGAGACGAACCTGGACCAGCGTGTGGATTCGGTCATGACCAAAGAGGACCTGGCCACGGCCCCCATGGGCATCACCCTGGAGGAATCCAAGGCGATCCTGCACGAGCGTCGCATTGAAAAGCTCCTTGTAGTAGATGAAACAGGCAAGCTGATAGGTCTAATTACTATCAAAGACATTGAAAAAATTAAAAAATATCCATATTCATGCAAGGATCCGCTGGGACGCTTGAGAGTGGGCGCCGCTGTGGGCGTGGGCAATGACGCGCTGGACCGATCGGAGCGGCTGATGGCCGCCAATGTGGACGTGGTGGTGATCGACACCGCTCACGCGCATTCCGAAGGCGTCCTGGCTACGGTAAGGGATTTGAAGAAGCGCTATCCCGAGCTCGAGCTCATAGCGGGCAACGTGGCCACGGCCGAGGGGACCATGGCACTTATCAAGGCCGGTGTGGACGCCGTGAAGGTGGGCGTGGGACCCGGTTCCATCTGCACGACGCGGGTTGTGGCCGGCATCGGGGTGCCGCAGGTCACCGCAATCATGGACTGCGGGTCAGAAGCCAGGAAACACGGAATTCCCATCATCGCCGACGGCGGCATCAAGTTCTCAGGCGACATTACCAAGGCCATTGCAGCGGGTGCGGACTCCGTTATGATCGGAAGCCTGTTTGCAGGGACGGAGGAGAGCCCCGGTGAAACCATTCTTTATCAAGGCCGTACCTACAAAGCTTACCGCGGCATGGGCTCCATCGAGGCCATGAAGGAAGGCAGCAGGGATCGGTATTTTCAGGGGGACGTTGAGGCCGAGAAAAAGCTCGTTCCGGAGGGTATCGTAGGGCGCGTCCCATACCGCGGCCTGCTCGCCGACACGGTATACCAGCTCACGGGCGGTCTTAGAGCGGGTATGGGGTATCTTGGATGCAGGACCCTGGACGAGCTTCGGGACAAGCCGCGGTTTATTCAGGTGACTCCCGCCGGGCTCAAGGAGGGACATGTGCACGACGTTATAATCCTGAAAGAGGCCCCGAATTACAGTGTGGAATAAGCCTATCCTGATCCTGGATTTCGGGTCCCAGTACACCCAGCTGATCGCCCGCCGGGTTCGTGAAGCCCGGGTCTACTGTGAGATCCATCCCTTTAATATCGCCCCGGACAAGCTCAGGCAGTTCGCTCCGAGCGGCATAATTCTCTCCGGGAGTCCTTCCAGCATTTACGACAAAGGCGCCCCCATGCCCGATCCCCTGGTTCTCGGGATGGGCGTGCCCGTACTCGGAATCTGTTACGGCATGCAGTACCTGACCCACGCCCTGGGAGGCGGTGTGGCGGGGGCTGCGGACCGGGAGTACGGCAGTGCAGAGGTGATTGTGGAGGACGATGCCGACCTGTTTCACGGCTCTCCCGCAGGAAGCATTGAGATGGTGTGGATGAGTCACGGTGATCGGATTGAAAAAATGCCGGACGGATTCTCTGCAATAGCCCGAAGCACAAACAGCCCGGTAGCTGCCATGGCGGAAAGGAAACGCAGGTTTTTCGGGGTCCAGTTCCACCCGGAGGTTGCCCATACCCCCAACGGCAACCGAATGCTGAAGAATTTTCTTTTCAGGGTCTGTGGCTGTGAACCGTCCTGGACCATGGCCTCTTTCGTCCAGGCCACCGTGAAAGAGCTCCGCGAGCGGATAGGAGGAGAGCGCGTGATCTGCGGCCTGTCGGGGGGGGTGGACTCCACTGTGACGGCCGTCCTGCTCCACGAGGCAATAGGCGGGAACCTGTCATGCATATTCGTTGACAACGGGCTGCTGCGCCGCGGGGAGAGCCGGGAGGTATCGGAGCTCTTTCAGCAGCACTATAACACTGATTTCCACTTGGTGGACGCCTCAAACCGTTTTCTCTCCAGATTGAGGGGGGTGACCGATCCGGAGGAGAAACGCAAGATCATCGGCCGGGAGTTCATAGGCGTATTCGAGTCCAAGGCCCGGGAGCTGGGGGAGGTCAAATTCCTGGCCCAGGGCACCCTGTATCCGGACGTGATAGAGAGTGTCTCCTTCAAGGGGCCCTCGGTCACCATCAAGAGCCACCACAACGTGGGCGGCCTGCCCGAGGTCATGGACCTGGAACTCATAGAGCCGCTCAGGGAACTTTTCAAAGACGAGGTTCGCCTCGTCGGCGCTGAACTAGGGATCCCGCGGGACATGGTGAACAGGCAGCCCTTTCCCGGTCCCGGGCTGGCGGTCCGGATCCTGGGTGAAGTGACCCCGGAGCGTCTGGAGATCCTTCGCCATGCAGATGCGATCGTCCAGGAGGAGGTCATCTCCGCCGGCTGTTACGAGAAGGTGTGGCAGTCATTCGCAGTTCTTCTTCCTGTGCAGACCGTGGGCGTCATGGGCGATGAGCGGACCTATGAACACGTGATTGCGGTCAGATCCGTTGACAGCCTGGACGCTATGACGGCGGACTGGACACGCATGCCTAATGAGGTCCTCGCCCGCATTTCCAACCGGATCATCAACCGTGTCAGGGGTGTCAACAGGGTGGTCTACGACATCTCGTCCAAGCCACCAAGCACTATTGAGTGGGAGTAGGGGCCAGTTTTTCCAGGATGCGCCCCCGGCCGTCCAGGAAAAAGAGCTGAAACCCGTTTTGGGCGGCGTTCTCCGCCAGGACCCGGTAGCGGATGGCCTGGGCCTCGTATTTAAGGCCCTTTTCGTGCGAAAGCACGTGGAGACCGGACAGGGCCTCCTCTTTTTCCCGGAAAAAGGGGATAAAGGAGGCATCCAGTTCTTCATCGTGCTGTCCGAGAAACTGCTCATTTCGCTCAGGGTCCTGAATGAGGACCCAGACCCAGGGGTCTTCCTCCGTCCATCGGTTCATGGTTTCTCTTTCCCTCCTTGTCTTGTCAGGATTAATAGTTCCATTCCGGGAATTGATGTTCTCCGGAAAGAGTAACAGGGTGTATTTGGAAACCGAAAGAAAATACCGCCGGAGAATGAAGGGCAGGGATCTCGTCGGTTTCGAGGTGAAGGTCCGCGAGACGGACCTGTGGATCGGCGCAGACCGGCCTATGGTATCCGAGGCAAAGGACCTCGTATTCAGTGCGCGGCAACCCCTTGAAGCCTACGTCAACGAGCATCCTGAATTCCTCTCGGCCCTTTCCCCGGTACCGGACGACACCTTTGCCCCTCCCATAGTGCGCGACATGATCCATGCCTCCGGGAGCGCCGGCGTCGGACCCATGGCGGCCGTTGCCGGGGCCGTTGCCGAACATGTGGGGACCGGGCTTCTGGCACTGAGCTCCCAGGTCATCGTTGAGAACGGGGGAGACGTGTTCCTGTCCTTGAAGCGCGCCGTGACGGTGACGGTCCTGGCCGGGCGATCTCCGTTGAGCATGAGGGTAGGGCTCAGGATTTCGGCACGCTCGATGCCTGTGGGCGTATGTTCGTCCTCGGGGTCCGTGGGTCACTCCCTGAGCCTGGGCAGGGCGGATGCGGCCTGCGTGGTGGCCCGGTCCACGGCCCTGGCCGACAGTACCGCCACGGCCTTGGGGAACCGGATCAAAAAACCGGCCGATCTGGAAAAGGCGGCTTCCTGGGCATCGCAAATCAAAGGCGTCCGCGGCGGCCTGGTGGTCCTGGGTAAGGCCATGGCCGCTTGGGGGGACGTGGAGCTTGTCAAACTTTGAGCAGGCCGGTCTGCCGGAAGACCGAAAAGGACAAGGAACCCGCTCCGGGCGGTTTTTTCCTGAATCGAGGAAGCTGCCTCATGCCGACGTAAGTGCTAGAGCTCGTTTCCATCCAGAAATGGTCTTTTTTGCCAATCCCGGCGTCAATCTGCGAGGTTGCTTGTGCGGCGTACTTCAGTACGCCTCCGCGCAACCTCTTGATCTCCTTGATATTGACAAAAAATCCTCATTTCTGAA
>JAWLEX010000044.1:0-22464 GCA_041685835.1 Desulfatiglandales bacterium | reverse complement strand
CATTTTAGGGGGTTTCACATCGATTATGCAACCGATTTATTCCTGACTTAACGGTGAAAATACTCCAGCCATTCGTCATAGATAGTGCCCATCCAGAAACGCTTTTTGGGCACTGGCAGGTTTCCAGTTCAGAAATGAGGATTTTTTGTCAAGATCAAGGAAATCAAGAGGTTGCGCGGAGGCGTACTGAAGTACGCCGCACAAGCAACCTCGCAGATTGACGCCGAGATTGGCAAAAAAGACCATTTCTGGATGGAAACTAGATAAGGGCTTGTGGTGGAGGGGGCCGGGGTTTGACTTATGCGCACATTAGCGGGAGGCCTTCGTCATTGCGGGCGATGGCCCGCATTGGGTTATTGAATTCGCCGGGCCGATGCCTTATGATCCGTCCCATCGAGGCCTCCCATGCCATTGTAATGGAACGGGACGTTGATCCCAGCCGGTGCCAGGCATCGTTCTATCCAGCTCCCGAGGCACGAGATGTGCGAAAGCGACGCCGCCGGCATTTGCCAGGAGGGCCCATGCTCATAGACAGTCACGCACATCTGGATATGGACGAATTTGGAGACGATCTCCCGTCGGTCCTGATTCGCGCACTCGAAGCCGGTATCGATCAGATCGTTACCGTGGGTATCGACCTGGCATCATCCCGGCGGGCCGTCCGGCTGGCTGAGGAGCATGCCTTCCTCTTTGCCACGGTCGGCTGTCATCCCCATAACGCGGACAAAATGGGCCGGGACGATCTGGATCGCATGGCAGAACTGGCCTCAAACCCCAAGGTGGTGGCCTGGGGGGAAATCGGACTGGACTTCTTTCGGAACCGCTCCGGCCGGGAGGGTCAGATCCGGGCCTTCGAGCGTCAGCTCGAAATCGCTTCCAGCCTCGATCTTCCTGTCGTCATACACGACAGGAACGCCCACGAAGACGTGCTCTCTTCTATCAATGCAATGGGGAAGAAACGGCCTCGGGGCGTAATCCACTGCTTCAGCGGCGACACAGGCCTGGCACGGACCTTCTTGAACCTGGGGTACGATCTTTCCCTCCCGGGAACAGTCACGTTCCCAAAGGCGGAAACCGCCCGGGACGTGGCTCGAACGGTCCCACTGGAGCGGCTGCTCGTGGAGACCGACGCCCCCTACCTTGCGCCTGTGCCGCGTCGCGGCAGGCGAAATGAACCCGCCCTCCTGATCCACACCGCCCGGGAGATCGCCCGGCTGAGAGGAATCCCTCTCGAGGAGGCGGCCCGCGTCACCTCCCAGGCCGCCCGGCGCCTTTTCGACCTCCCTGAACCAGCCTCCCAAATGAATTCGGAGGAATCATGAACAATACCTTCATCCGGCCCGACTTCCCGCTGGTCCTGGCCTCCGCCTCCCCTCGAAGAAGGCGTCTCCTCGAGCAGGCGGGGTTGCCTTTCAAGGCGGTTCCCGCGGAGATTACCGAGAACACCAGCGGGAGCGAGCCGGCCGGGATTGCGTGCAGGCTGGCCCGGCAAAAGGCCGAGGCGGTCAGCCGGGTCTTCCCCGGGCGATGGATCGTAGGGGCCGATACCGTGGTGGTGCTGGAAGAGAGCATCCTGGGAAAGCCCGCGGACCGGGAGGAGGCCCGAGACATGCTTGAACGGCTGAGCGGCCGGGACCATAAGGTCATCACCGGCTTTTCCATCCTGGCCCCACCGGGAGACGAGGTCCACACAGAGCGCGCCGGCACCACAGTCCGTTTCAAACCGCTCGAGTCAACGGAGTTGGAGGGATACCTCGATACCGGGGAGCCGTTCGGCAAGGCGGGAAGCTACGCCATTCAGGGAATAGGCGCCTTTCTGGTGGAGTCCATACGTGGTTCCTACACGAACGTTGTGGGCCTTCCACTGTGCGCCCTGATCAGTGCCCTTGTTTCCGTGAGGGCACTGGAGCGCTACCCCCTCAGGTGGAACCCGCACGCATCCTCTGGCGCGTGATCTCCGAAAGGACGGCCCCCGCAGCCACGGCCACGTTGAGGGATTCCACCATTCCGGAACCGGGAATAGAAACCAGCTCGTGGCAGTGTGCCCGCACATTGGGAGCCAGCCCACGGTCCTCGCTCCCTACGACCAGAACCGTGTCCCGATCCCAGTCGAACGTATACGCGTCCATGCCGGCCTCCCCGGCCGCACCTATGACCCAGAATCCCTCCTGATTGAGCCTGTCCAGGGCGCGGGCAAGGTTCACTTCCCTGGCCACGGGAAGGAAGAGGCTGGCCCCGGCCGATCGCTTGGCAACGGCCTCGCCTAGACCGGCGGATCGATCTTTGGGAATGACCAGGCCGCTTACGCCGAAAAAAGCGGCGGTACGAATCAGGGCGCCCAGGTTGCCCTGGTCCGTGATGTGGTCCGCTGCCAGAAGGAGCCCCCGGCCGGGCGCATTACGTATCGCCTGGAGGATGTCCTCCAGGTCCACGTAGGCCGGGGCACGCACAACGGCCGCCACTCCCTGGTGCGGCGTTTCGGGCAGCCTGGCAGCCAAGGCTTCCGGCCGTATAAACCGAACAGGGACCTTGTGTTTTTCGGCCAGATCCAGGACCCCCCTGACCCGCTTCGAGCGCCTGTCCGCAGACACCAAGACCTCCATCACGGGACGATCTCTCCGCGAGAGGGCCTCCAATACCGCGTGGAATCCGGGTACCAGGTGTTCCGGACTTCGGCTCATAATATTCCCGGGACGTGCCTGTTGAATTGCCTTCTAATGAAAGCCGTCAACACCTGTCATCTGAAATCCGGCGTCTTTGTTTTATTATTGGCGAAATTCGCGTTTTTTCGCAAAGTATTTCCACGGTAAAAGACCGCCTCAACCTCGGGGATCCTCCGGTCGATCCGGCAGCGGTCGGCCAGGATGATGGATGCCATTTCCTCCACGGCCCGGTCCAGCCGATCATTCACAATAAGGAAGTCGTACTGGCGGGCGCTCATGATTTCAGCCGCAGCCCTCTCCATCCGCCTGGCAACAGCGGCCGAATCATCCGTGCCTCTTGCCCTGAGACGCTCCTCCAGTACCTCCATGGATGGAGGAAGTATGAACACCAGCACACAGTCGTTCACGGCCAGGCGCATGTTTACGGCCCCCTGAACATCCAGGTCCATTATTACGTCCAGGCCCTGGGAAGTCCTCTCCTGAAGCTCGCAAAAAGAGGTCCCGTAGTAGTCCTGAAACACCTGGGCCCACTCGGCGAACTCATTCCTGTCGATCATGGCCCGGAAGGTATCCCGGTCCACAAAGTGGTACTCCACTCCGTCCTTTTCCGCGCCCCTGGGCCTCCTGCTTGTGTGCGACACAGAGTACGTCAGATTATCGATGCGTTTCCGGTTCTCCTTTATGATCGTAGACTTGCCGGAACCCGAAGGGCCGGAGATCACGAAAACACGCCCGCCCATGTCATTCCTCCAGATCTTCCCGGCTCAGGGCGCCGTCCGGGCTGAAACGCTGGGCGATGGTCTCGGACTGGATGGCCGAGAGGATTACATGGTTGCTGTCGGTGATGATCACTGATCGTGTCTTTCGGCCCTGGGTCGCGTCGATAAGTCTTCTATCATCACGCGCCTCTTCACGAAGCCGCTTAACGGGCGCCGTGTTAGGCGAAATTATGGCGACCACCCGACGGGACACCACTGAATTTCCGAAACCGATATTGACGAGCTTTGGGCTCATGGCCTGTTTCTCCTGCGCGACCCTGAACCGGCCCATGCAAACCGGACCGAAGCCGAGGGTTACGACATTTGATATTATGTTGTTTTGCCTATTCCAACAATATAGACCATCATAATCCTGACACATGCCGCAGCATGAAAAAGACGAATCCAGTAAAAAAACCCTGCCCGCATACAAATCACCGGCGTTTTTTTGAATGCTTCACATGTTCACCAAAACAGTGAAAGGAGGGCCCGGCTTGAAGTTTGATGGAGTCGTGAAAAGCCCGGGACCAAGCAATCTGACCTTGTAATTCCAATGGGTTATTGCCTTGCCTGCGCCGGATGCAAGGTATCAAAAAACTGTATCAACATATCATAAATCCTGTCAGGGATGGATATCAATAGTAGGATACAGCCCCTTTAGTTCTCCTTCCGGGTAGGGCTGAATCAGGTTGTAGGAGATGTCATGGCTTTGCTGGGCATGTCCTTGTTGGGCAGTGCCGTCGCAATAGGCACCGTTGGCTTCAAGTATATGCTCGATGCGATGCCTGAACCCATCCACGAAAACCCGGCCTGCACCCCTAAACCGCATAGCACCCCTGTTTAACTGCCCGGATACGGCGGCAAGTTCTGCCAGTGGAATGCTGTTTTGAGCTACATCCTTCCGGTTCCGGATAAAACCCCACACCAGGTGTTCCGGCGGAATCTCCACCCCTTCGGTAAGATCGATAATGGTATGGGGCATGACAATGCTGTTTTCACCAATTCCCAGCGGCGTGTCCTCCGCCCCCTGCAAGAAGGAGTTGAATCCCACGAAAACCTTATCGCCCAGCTCGGCATGAATGATTTTAGCGCCGTGGGCGGTGACATTGTTGCCACTCAGGCTCGAATTGATAATAAAGCAGTTCTCCTGGGCATTGGCTCCCCTTCCCATGGATGTGTTTTCAATATAGGCCCGCTGGGCCACAAGCACATTCCTGCTGATGCGGGTTTTGGGTCTTATCACGGCGTAACGATTAACCGAGGCCCCCTCCGGTATGGAAAAGGGTCTTTCAAGGTTGACAACATCAAAGATGCGCTGAAAATCCTCTTTGCGCTGATCCACAAAGGTAATGAATGCACCTTCAGGCGGCGAACCGGGCGCAAACCGGATATAGCGCTTGAGGTTTTCCGGGTCGTGACAATAGGAAAAATCAAATCGATCACCGTTGTTGATCCATACAGTCCCTGCCGGTACCCGGCGGTGAGTGAGCTCCCTGACTTGCAGGTACACGTATTCGCCTACGACGCAATCGTGAAGCGTGGTCAGGTCCACAGTGCTGAAGGGACCCAGAAAACAACCCTCCACGTCCGAACCGTGTATGTTTGTGAAGTGGGCGGATACCGTGTTTCGGATAATAAAATCCTCCAGATCTTCAGGGTCGTGGGTATTGTTGTGGACCAGGTTTTTAATGAGATAACTATCGGTTATGCGGATGGTTTCATCATCCTGCAAAGGGATCTCCAACCCTTCGAAATTAAAAACATCGCCCTTGCGTTTGAGTTCGTCACCACGGATGTCGCATTTATACAATATAGAGTCCGAAACGTGGCACCTGCCCAAAAAGTAGCTGCCCGACAGGTTGGAACGCCTGAAATGGAAATTCAGGGGATGATAGGGAGTGAAACCATAGAAAGCGTAAAACCTCACAAGTTGCTGCCATGGTATAAGGTCCCTGACATAAGGCCCTACATCAAACAACGGCTCCCTCAGGTTGACGTTGACACGCTGAATGATTTTCTCCTGCAGTTCATATAATCGTTCCATAATAATTCCAGTACTTTAGTGGTTATTATCCTAAATAAATCGGCATTCCCATCAAGGGCCAGACCAGCAGGATAATGAGGCCGAGCACCGCCAGCAACAAAATGCTGGCCGGAATGCCGGTCACAAAAAATTCCCCGCTGGTGAACTGCTTGGAGCTGTAGGCAATGGCATTGGGTGCGGCGCCCACCAGTAATAAAAAGGGCATGCCGGCCACGGTCAGTGCCGAGAACAGAATCACCTCGCTGGCCACTCCGAGATAGGGGCCGACCACCAGCGCCACCGGCAGGGAGATGGCAATGGCCGCAACGTTCATTATGAAGTTAGTCATCAGAAGGATAAAAAATGATATCCCCATCACAAAGATAAACCAGTGGGCGTTTTTAAAGAACCCAAGCCAGTTGATGGCCAGCCATTCGGCTGCGCCGGTCTGCCACAGGCAAAATCCGATGCTCATGGCGCCTGCGAACAATAGAATAATGTTCCATGGGACGAGCTCGAGATCGTTTAAATCCAGAATATTGGACAAAAAGAATAGGATGGTGGCTACCAGTAGTACAGCCGCTTTGTTGAAAGGCTGAAGGGCCGGAACAAAAGACTGCAAGGACAAGAACATGACGGTGCCAAGCACGATCAAGGCGGCAACCACTTCTTTGCGGGTCAGCGGGCCCATCTCGTCGTTCAGTTGCTTGGCTTTCTCCCTCAATCCCGGGATGCGGTCCTGCTCGGGCTTGAAAAACACCATGAAGAAGCCCCATAACAGAAATACCATGAGCCACCCTATGGGCGCCATATAGTAAGTGATTTCGAAGAATGAGACGTCCTTTTGGGCGATCTCGGTGTAGAATCCCAGTGCTACTATGCCGCGGGCCGCACCCAGCAGGGTAACAATGCTGCCGGCCCCGGCCACAAAGGCCATGCCCATAAAGAGGCCCTTGCCGAAGCGGGTAGGCTTGGTGTCAGTGGTATAAAGAGAGTAGATGGCCAGCAGCAACGGGTACATGGTGGCTGCAACCGCGGTATGGGCCATGATATGGGTTAATAACGCCGTAACCACGAAACAGCCCAGATAGATTCGGCTGGTGCGCTCGCCCACTATCATCAGCATTTTGTAGGCCAGCCGCTTGGTCAGTCCCACCTTGGTGAATACCATGCCGATGGTAAGAGACCCGAAAATGAAAAGGACCGACGGGTCCATGAAATCCTTGAACGCCTCGCTTGCCGGCCGGATGAAGAAAAGGGCCTGCATCACCCCTATCAGCAGGCCGGTAACCCCTATGGGCATTACCTCGAAGACCCAGAAGGTACCGGCCAGCAGAAATAGGGCCAGGGCCCCTTTTGCCTGCTGTGATAACACGAAGCTCTTTCCGGCCGGGTCGACGGCATCGGGCCACGGCGGAGAATAATAGACCACCAGGAACAGGGTCGCCCCAATACTGAAAAACAACCACCGCTTCCAATCAAAGGCGGTTTTGCCTGTACTGTCGGTATACGTCATGAAATTTCCTCCATCTCAACGCCCACTTCCAGCCCGGACACATGTGAGCTGAAAACGAATCTTCTTGAAAAAACCTGTGGTTGGCTTCTTGATTCTTGGTTTTCTTCGTGACCTTCGTACCCTTCGTGGTGAAGCTTTTTGTCTTTGCCCGAAAACCATTTATGGACACACACTATTCCACGTTCTGGGCCTGTTCTCTCAGTTTTTCGAGTTCCCCCTTGACCTCAACCGCGGCTCTGGAAATTGAGGCGTCTGATGCCTTGGAGCTGATGGTGTTGACCTCCCTGTTCATCTCCTGAATCAGGAAGTCCAGCCTGCGTCCCACCGGCTCTTCCGTTGCCAGGTATTCCTCGAACCGCTCGAGATGGGCCCGGGTCCTAACGATCTCCTCTGTGATATCGGCTCGCCCCGCAAAATAGGCCGCCTCCTGGGCAAGGCGGTTATCGTCTATTTCCATGCCCTCGGAGACCGCGGCAATTCGATCCCGAAGACGGGCGCGATACTCTTCCACCACCACGGGGGCCCTAAGATCAATCTCCTGAAGACGGACACGGATAAGCCCCAGCCTATGGCGGAAATCACTCTCTATGGCCTGCCCCTCGTGGATTCTCATCCGGTCCACGGCCTCAAGGGCCTGGGCAAGGGCCTCCTGGACCGGTGTTTTAAGGCTCTCCACGTCCCGTTCAACAGGCCGGAAGGCCACAACATCTTTGAATTGACAAAGGTTGTCGGCGCGAAACGACGGGTTCGCACCGAATTGCTCCTGGAGCTCCCGAAAAACACGGACGTATGCCCTGGCCAGGGGCACGTTCAGCTCCAGGCTTACATCGGGCCGGTCGCCGTGCGTATCCATATTCACGGTGACATCGATCCGGCCCCTCCCTACCGCCGAGGCCACCATTGCCCGCAGGCCCTCATCCAGGGGCTGCAGCTGCGACGGAAGCCTTATGGAAGCGTCCCGAAACCGGTGGTTCACGGTCCGGATCTCCACGGTTATGAGCGTGTCTTCAGCCTCACGCTCACCCCGGCCGAAAGCCGTCATACTCTTGATCATAATTTCTCCATTCCCTCGCTGGAAACCTCGAGCTTCTTCAGGCCCCAAGCGCAAAACTCTTCTGATCATTATTAATCTTTTGATTTTGATCTATTTTCACTCTTCGTGCCCTTCGTGTTCTTCGTAATGCAAGGATCACCGGCACCCCGTCACTCGTCCGGGGCCTCTGCCGGCAGCCCCCGGATCCGGGCCTTGTATCGATTCCGGAGGCTGTTGAAAAGTTCGACCACATAAGGGTCCGCATAGTCAGGGTAGGTCCACGGCAGGACGCGAAAGCTTTGCCTGTGATAAACGAGGGTCAGGTCCGCGAAAACACCGTGGCACAGGTAGATCCGGTGCGTGTAGTTCTTGCCGGTGGCCAGGACAAGTCGTTCAAGGCAAATGTATCCCGGATCGACATTCACGGTCCGCCGCCCGTTCCGCCTGAAGAGGTCCTCCAGGCGGTCGGTCTCGAGCTTCGTTTCTACAAGCCCTTCAGGCCGCATGAGAGGCTCGAAGGAAACGAATACCCGCACCAGGGGAGCGCCCATCTCCCGCTCGTAGTAACGGGTCCGGTCAAAAGGAAGGACAGAGCTCCTCCAGTCCGCAGGCCCGAACATGTCCTCGAGGGCCGCAACCATGCGGTCGAGGGCCTCCTCCTCCGGCGAAATAAGGCTGGCGATCCTTTTTACATCATCTGGGTCGCGACGGTTGCTCATGCGGCCCTCATTCAAAGGCGGGGCAGGGACATTCCGGGCTACCTGAAGCCGCTGCTCACGGCCTGCTTCAGTTCCTTTGCAGTGACAGTAGAGGTCCCCAGCTCCCCCACCACGATGCCGGCGGCGAAGTTGGAGACGACCGAGGCCGATTTGAGATCCATCCCGGCCGCAAGCCCCATGCACAGAGTGCTGATCACCGTATCCCCGGCCCCTGTTACGTCAAACACCTTTCGGGCGACCGTGGGTATGTGGCTGACCTCCCCGCCCTGTTCAAACAGGGTCATTCCATCCTTTCCCTGAGTGATCAGCACGGAGCGTGCCTCCAGCTCTTCGAGCATGCGGTGACCCGCAAGAAGAAGGCCTTCTTCGTCCTCTATCTCCATACCGCAGTAGGCACCGGCCTCGTGGTCATTCGGGGTAATCACATGAACGCCCTTGTAGGAATCGAAGTTCCCGGTCTTGGGATCTACACCGAGGATCGTGCCCGTCTCCCATACCAGTGTCCTGAGGCCCTTCATCATCACACCGGAGATCACTCCCTTGCCGTAGTCCGCCACGATGATCGCATCGATGTCTTTGTGAACACTCTTGATGAAATCCAGGATGCGATGAATCGCTTCCGGCTCAATCCTTTTTCGGCTCTCGCGATCGAACCGGACCACCTGCTGGTTGTGGGCCACGACTCGTGACTTGACGCTGGTAGGCCGGTCCGTGACGGTGACGATGCCGTCGGATGGAAGCCCCATGCCCTCTATCCGTTCCACCATCTCCCGGCCTGAATGGTCTTCCCCTATGACCCCGCAGAGCAAGGCATGCCCACCGAGTGAGGCGATGTTGTGCAGGACGTTGGCGGCCCCGCCGAGCCGTTTCGTCTCCTGTTTGACCTCCACCACGGGCACCGGGGCTTCCGGTGAGATCCTGGAAACGTGCCCCCATACGTACTTGTCCAGGATAATGTCGCCGATGACCAGGATACGGGTCTTTTTAAAGCGGTCTATCCAGGCCTTGAGGTCGCTTCCGCTGCATGAAATTTCGGGTTCTGCGATCATGATACCTCAACAGAGATTCTCTTGTGCGCTCAACCGGAGCACGCTATCACCCTATCAGACGGATGTCCATACGTTTCGTGCACCTATGGGCAAGGAAATCCAAATCGAAATCGGGATAGCTGTCGAAATCGAAACGCCATGGGATTAATATCAACCCGTCAGTTCATGGCACGGCTGATCGGAGTCCCTGACTTCACCGGTGTCTGTGTCTGTGTCGGTGGCGGGTTGGGTTTTTCCATGTGTTCTTCGGGTGTTGCTGAAGATATCGCCTTTTCCCTGTGATTGACATTTCCTGGAACCTTTGCCTAATATGCCTGTTGCCAGAGAGGGCGGTCCGTGCCTCCAGTGACGGCCTGAGGCTGCAGTCACACCTCCGGCACAGGAGAGATCAGATTGAAGGTCATAATAGTAGGCGGAGGCGAGGTCGGTTTTCACATCGCCCAGCGTCTCTCGAACGAGAGCCAGGATGTCGTACTTATCGACAAGGATCCGGAAAAGGCCGCCCGCATCAACGAGGAACTGGACATCCAGGCCCTGGTAGGTTCAGGCACGAGTCCCGGCATGCTCGAGAGATCGGGGATTATGGACGCCGACATGCTGGTGGCCGCTACGGACAGCGACGAGGCCAACCTCATCGCATGCATGCTGGCCCGGCACCTCAATCCCTACCTCCTGAAAGTCGCCCGCCTGCGAAACCCTGAATATCTGGAGATGAAAGCCCTCCTCTCCCAGGAGACCCTGGGCATCGATCACATCATTAACCCTGAATCCGTCATGGTGGAGACCATCCAGAGTCTGATGCAGGTCCCCGGGGCGTCCGACGTGATCGACTTTGTCGAAGGTCGCGTCAAGCTCATAGGCGTTACCATTCGACCGAACTCCCCCTTTGCAGGCAAGAGGCTCGCGTCGTTTCACGGCATGGAAGGCAAGCTCCTGGTCGGAACCATTGTTCGCGGGAACCGGGTCCGGATTCCCCACGGTGACGATACTATCCAGGCCAATGACCTTGTATACGTAGTGGCGCGAAGGGATGAGCTCCGTAACGTCCTTGAGCTTTTCGGAATCAAGGAGGAGGAGCTTAAACGCGTCATTATCGTGGGCGGAGGCCAGACCGGAAGGGCCCTGGCCAAGGCGCTGGACGGCCCGCGGATCTCCACCAGCCTCATCGATCGAAGTCCTTCGCGCTGTGAAGAGCTCGCAGAGTCCCTGCAGAGGGTCATGGTCATCAACGGCGACGGGACCGACCGGGACCTCCTCCTGGAAGAGAATGTAAGTAATGCAGACTTCCTTGTGGCCCTTACGGGCGACGAAGAGAGCAACGTTCTCATATCACTCCTGGCCAAGGGGCTCGGGGTCCGCAGGACCATCACACGAATCAATAAACTGAGCTACATTCCGCTGGTCTCTTCCATAGGGATCGACACGATAGTCAGCTCCAGGCTGTCCGCTATCCGGGCCATCCTCCAGCACATCAGGAAGGGCAAGATCATATCCGTGGCCCCCCTCAAGGACGAGCACGCCGAAGCAATCGAGGCGGAGGCGCTCACCACCTCGAAGATCGTGAACACCCCTCTCTCCCGAATCAAGTTCCCCAAGGGGGCGTTAATCGGGGCCGTGGTCCGGGGGGAGGAGATTATCATTCCGCGCGGGGACACACAGATCCAGGCCGGAGATCGCCTGATCATCTTCGCTTCCCGCAAAGCCGTTTCCGCGCTGGAAAAGCTTCTGACCGTCAAGCTGGACTACTTTTAATGCACCTGAAACCGGTCCTCAACTTTATCGGGATCCTGGTCCTGTTCCTGGGGCTTGCCATGACCTTGCCCCTGGGGGTCTCCCTGGCCTACGGCGACGGCGGCGCCCGGGCACTGACGATTTCCATGGTCATTGCAGCTTTGTCAGGACTTCTGCTGTTTCTTTCCACGCGAACACGTGAAGAGCTCCAGCTCAGTCATCGGGACGGCTTGGCCGTCGTCACACTGGGCTGGGTCACGGCGGGGCTGGTGGGGACCCTTCCCTATCTTCTCTCCGGCGCCGTCCAGGGATTCACGAACGCCTACTTCGAGTCCATATCGGGGTTTACCACCACCGGGGCCTCGATCCTGTCGAACATCGAGGGTCTCCCGCAGGGCATACTCCTGTGGCGAAGCCTCACCCAGTGGTTCGGAGGAATGGGTATCATCGTCCTCTCTGTGGCGATCCTGCCTCTCTTGGGCATTGGAGGCATGCAGCTCTACAAGGCCGAAGTGCCCAGCCCTGTGGTGGACAAGCTCAAGCCCAGGATATCGGAAACCGCCAAGACCCTGTGGAAGGTCTATATCCTCATAACGGCCCTGGAGATCCTCCTGCTTGTCGGGGGCGGAATGTCCCTGTTCGAATCAGCCTGCCACGCCTTATGCACCATGCCTACGGGTGGCTTTTCACCCATGAACGCCAGTATCGCCCACTACAACAGTGCCTATGTGGACGGCGTCATCATGGTCTTCATGCTCATCGCCGGTATCAACTTCTCCCTTCACTACCGTTTCATCAAGGGAGAGGCCTCGGCCTTTGGAAAGGACACGGAGTTTCACGTCTTCATAGCCCTCTTCGGGATCTTTACCCTCACTGTAACCCTGGATCTGTACGGGAGCGTCTATCAGGGCTTTTCTGAGGCATTCCGGTATTCGTCGTTCCAGGTGGGGTCAATCCTTACGACTACGGGTTTTGCGACCGCGGATTTCGACCGGTGGCCGGCCTACTCAAAGCAGATCCTGCTCTTCTGCATGTTCATCGGGGGCATGGCCGGGTCTACGGGAGGCGGCATCAAGGTCATGCGAGTCATCCTGCTCGTAAAGCACGCCTACCGGGAAGTCCTGCGGGTCATCCATCCCCATGCCGTCATCTCGGTAAAGCTGGGCAAGAGGCCGGTGCCGAACGAGGTCCTGAACAGCGTATGGGGGTTCTTACTCCTCTTCGTAGGGCTCTTTATAGCCGCCGCCCTGATCATGGCCGCCATGGGCCTGGACATGATCACCGCGGCGTCGTCGGTAGCCGCGTCCATCGGCAACATCGGCCCGGGCCTTGGAAGCGTGGGACCGAACCTTAACTACCTGGGCATTCCGGAGGCCGGGAAGTGGGTCCTGATCTTCTGCATGCTCCTGGGGCGTCTCGAGGTCTACACGGTCATCGTGCTTCTCGCGCCCGAGTACTGGCGGAGGTAACAGGAGGAGGAACTCAGGTGTTACCGACACAATTCCTTTTCAAAAAACGGCCGGATTATCACGCGACCCAGAGGGCCGCGTTCTCGATCTCCCGGAACAGGTTCATGGTCACGGAACCCATGATCAGCCTGTCCATGAGACTCTTCTCCTTATCGGCCCTGGCCACCACCACCGCTGCATATCCGCCTTCCTCGGCCTCACGGACAATGGCCTTTGAAGGGCTGAACGCCTCAACGGCCGAGGCGGTAATCCGCACGTTGGGCACGCGGCTTTTGGCCAGGAGTTCCCTGCCCCTGGCTATGATTACGTCGGGGGGGGCTTCAAGGGCACGACTCTTGACCACAAAAATTTTGACCGTGTGACGCTGTTCATTCCCCAGCATCAGGCCCGTGTGCTCGGCCGCGCGGTAGGAGGCATCTGAACCGTCCATACACAGCAGGACGCCTTTGCGGTCTGCATTAGGCCGGCGGCAGATCCAGATGGGACAGTTGCGTCGAGACTCGATGATCTCCCTGCTCACGCTTCCATCAAAGGCCTCCTCGAACCAGTTGAGCCCGCGCTTTCCCAGGACGATGGCATCGTAGAGTCCTCGCTCCCCTTCTTCCAATATGTCCTTAACCTTGCCGAACTGCCTCATCTGGAGCTGAACAAGGACTTTTTCTTCAGAAAAGCCCAGCTTCAGGACCTCCTTCCTGGCCTCCTCGAGGGCCTCGCTTGCCTTGGCAGCCCCCTTGCGAATCGCATCCTCCTGTTTTCGGAGCTTCCCCGCCTTGTCCTCGTCGTCCCAGAGTTCCGCCGGCCGGGGCATGGTATAGAACAGGGTTAGCTTCACCACATCCTTGTTCGAAAGAAAACCTGCAAGAAACCGTGCTCCCTGAAGGGAGCTCTTCTGCTCGCTGACGGTCAACAGGAGATGCTTTTCCATTCTTTTTCCTCCAATGCTGCGTTCTCAGTCAAAACAGCGCCAGGACGTTTTCCAGGCGGTCCCTGTAAGGACCGCGCCTCCTTTTATCCTCAAAATTCCCTATAAGGTAAACGGATCGAGGCCCCGTTTGCAACGGTAAAACTCAAATGAAACTTGAACTTCCCGGAGACCCAAGGAGAACATACCCACATGCTCACCGTTTCTTTTTATCTTTGTCTCTTCGTGCTCTTCGTATCCTTCGTGAAGAAGCTTCAAGCTTTCATCCAGCAAACCAGGAGCCTTTAGGGCCGGCGGTAAAGGTCGCTTCCGGAAGTCGCTTTCTTGCCCCCCACCCGCCTCTTGCTTCTTGACGCTTTCATATCCGGACTGTATTGTCTAGTTTCCATCCAGAAATGGTCTTTTTTGCCAATCTCGGCGTCAATCTGCGAGGTTGCTTGTGCGGCGTACTTCAGTACGCCTCCGCGCAACCTCTTGATCTCCTTGATCTTGACAAAAAATCCTCATTTCTGAATTGGAAACTTGCCAGTGCCCGAAAAGCGTTTCTGGATGGGCACTGTCTAACAAATTCGGATGACTTTCAGCCGGCAAAGGCTGATATCGAGCGGGAGACGAGGCAGGTTCCCGAAAGCCTGCTACTAGATCGAAGGGAGAGGCCCATGATTTACACCGTCACCCTGAACCCGGCCCTGGATCGGGCCATCACCGTGGAACGCCTGCTCGAAGACGACACCACGCGGGTGCTCTCGGAAAAGCACTACGCCGCGGGAAAGGGCATAGACGTCTCCAGGGTGATCACCGAACTGCAGGGCACCACCGTGGCCCTGGGGCTGGTGGGAGGATATGACGGTCTTCAGGTCGAAGGCCTCCTCATCAATGCCGGGGTCACAATCAGCTTCACTCGAATCTCCGGGGAGACCAGAACAAACATCCTGCTCAAGGACAAAGCGGGCAACCGACAGTACGCTATCAGTGCAGCCGGGCCGGAAATCGCCGCCACTGAGATCGCCCAGCTGTATCAAGGCATCCTTGCAATCCAGGACATGGACTATCTGGTGATGAGCGGAAGTCTTCCCCGCGGAGTTTCCCCCAGCATCTACGGTCAACTCATCGTCGCAGCCCACAGGAAAAACGCCTTCACCCTGCTGGACGCAGACGGCAGGGCCATGCAGGAGTCCGTCGGGTTCCATCCCACATGCATCAAGCCCAACATCCACGAGCTGAGCCGGCTGGTGGGCCGGACACTTGAAAAGGAACTCGACATACTCTCAGCATGCAACGAAGTTCACGACAGAGGCGTTCCTTATGTCCTCGCCTCCCGGGGAAAGGAAGGCCTGATCCTCTCCACGCGGGACCTGCGGCTCAAGGCCAGGGCCCCGGTGGTTGAAGTGGAGAGCACTGTAGGGGCCGGCGACTCCGCAGTTGCCGGGTTTGTGCTTGCCCACTCCCAGGGCCGGTCCCTGGCCGAGTGCCTGCGACTCTCATGCGCGGCGGGCGCGGCAACGGCTATGACGCCCGGGACCGAATTGTGTCACCGTGAGACGGTCTTGGATATCATTCCCCAGGTTGAAGTCGAGGAGATCTGAAAGGTGAACGGGGTGATCTCTTTTGAAGGTTCAAGCTTCTTCCGACCCCAAGGGCGAGAGGGGCACATGCTTCTTGTCTTTTAACCTTTTGCTTTCTTCATGATCTTTGTATTATTATCTGTAGTATTCTTGCCGATCTCGGCGTCTTGGCGAAAGACAAAAGGAGCACGGCCATGTTCAATTACAAGAATGTTAAGCCCCAAATGGAAGAGATGGGTTTCAAGAACCTGGGCACCATCTACTGGAATCCGTCCACGCCCCATCTATACGAACTGATCGTCCGGCGGCGCGAGGGACTCGTGGCCCACCTCGGACCCATTGTTGTCCGCACGGGTCATCACGTGGGACGCTCCCCCCTGGACCGGTTCTTTGTCAAGGAGCCGTCGAGTCAGGACAAGATCTGGTGGGGGGATGTGAACCGCGGCATCGACGAACAGCATTTCACCAATCTTTTCTACCGGCTCACAGCCTATCTCCAGAATAAGGACGTGTTCGTACAGGACTGCTACGTAGGGGCGGAACCATCACGCAGGATCCCCATTAGGGTGGTGACGGAGACCGCCTGGCAAAGCCTTTTTTCAAGAAACCTGTTTATCCAGATACCGGACAAGGAGGACGCCGACCGGCACGCTCCGCAATTCACCGTGATCAGCATGCCCCGCTTTAACGCCGTTCCGGAACTGGACGGGCTCCACTCCGACTCGTTCATCCTGATCCACCTGGGCCGAAAGCTGGTCCTGATAGGAGGCACGAGCTACGCCGGAGAGATCAAGAAATCCGTATTCACAATGCTTAACTACTTCTATCCCCAGGAGTCGGTTTTGCCAATGCACTGCTCCGCCAACCTTGGTGGGCAAGGGGACTCCGCCATATTTTTCGGGCTCTCGGGGACAGGCAAGACCTCACTCTCGGCCGACCCTGACCGCATACTCATCGGTGACGACGAGCACGGCTGGGGCGACGAGGGCATCTTCAACTTCGAGGGAGGTTGCTACGCCAAGGTAATTCGCCTATCCCGCGAAGAAGAGCCCGAAATCTACGAGACGACACGTCGATTTGGGACGATTCTCGAGAACGTGGGGATCGACCAGAACTCCAGGCGGTTGGACCTGAACGACGACTCTCTCACCGAAAACACCCGTGCCGCCTATCCTATCAGCCACATTCCGAGCGCATTCCGGGGTGGGGTATGCGGTCATCCCACGAACATCATCATGCTCACCTGCGATGCCTTCGGCGTCATGCCGCCGGTTGCCGGGCTCAGCGTGGAGCAGGCGGTATACCATTTCCTCAGCGGATACACTGCAAAGGTGGCCGGCACGGAGATAGGGATCAAGGAGCCCCAGGCCACATTCAGCGCATGCTTCGGGGCCCCGTTCATGGCCCTTCCTCCGGTCGTTTACGCCGAGTTGCTCATGAAGAAGATCCGGATGCACAATTCGCGGTGCTGGCTCGTGAACACAGGATGGGCCGGCAAACCTTATGGAGAGGGAGACCGGATTTCAATCAGGCACTCCCGTGCCATTGTCAAGGCCATCCTGAACGGCGCCCTGGAAAAAGCCCTGTATGAGACCGATCCCGTGTTCGGGCTCAGCATACCTAAATTCGTGGAGGGGGTGCCGCAGGAAATCCTCAATCCCCGCAATGCATCCACCGACACCACAGCCTACGACAAGCGGGCGGAAAAATTGGCTCACGATTTCCAATCAAATTTCAAGGAGTTTGAACAAGACGTGCCGGAGGGGGTGCAAAAAATCGCCCTGTAGCCCCGGAACTCTTGACAGCCCTTGACTGTTGCCTGGAAATGCCTTTATGGGGCCATGGCAATCAATATGACCGCAAGGGTACCATTATGAATGAAACAGGCTCACCCCAGACCCGGCTGGCCGTGCTAATCGATGCGGACAACGCCCAGCCTTCCATAACCGAGTCCCTGCTGTCCGAGATCGCCAAGTACGGAGTAGCCAGCGTAAAAAGGATCTACGGCGACTGGACCACCCCCAGCCTGGGAGGCTGGAAGTCCGTGCTCCTGGAGCACTCCATACAGCCGGTCCAGCAGTTTCGATACACGGTGGGGAAAAACGCCACGGACACCGCCATGATCATCGACGCCATGGACCTGCTTTACACCAAGCGGTTCGAAGGCTTCTGCCTTGTCTCCAGTGACAGCGATTTCACCCGCCTGGCCTCCCGCATCCGGGAGGAAGGGCTGCTCGTCTATGGGTTCGGAGAGAAAAAGACGCCCAAGGCGTTTGTCTCGGCGTGCGATAAATTCATATTCACCGAAGTGCTCAGATTCCAGGAGGATGAGGAACCGTCCGTCAAGCGGAAGTCGCCCAACGAACTCAAAGGTGACGCGCGGCTGGTCAATCTCCTTCGAGCGGCCCTGGATGCGGCCTCGGATGAAAGCGGCTGGGCCCACCTGGGCGCGGTCGGCAGTAATATAGCCAAGCAGGCGCCGGAATTCGACCCCCGTAACTACGGCTTCAACAAGCTCGGTGAACTCGTAGCCGCCACCAAGCTCTTCGAGGTGGACGAGCGCTTCCAGAGCGACGGTCACTCCCGCTCAATCTACATTCGCCACAAGAAGCGCGGCAATAAACCCCGAAAGTAGCCGCAAGGGAGGCGTTGAAAGAAAACGAACGCCTGACCGGGCAGCCGGGTTCACCTTTGACGCAGGCGACCGATGGCCGGTCGAAGGCTTGCCTGCATCCTGTTGAGCGCCCTCGCCAAACGGCCGATCTCATCTTGCTGTCAAGCGCCTTGAAACCGCCTTCAGGGACGCGTACAATTGTCGTATTTTGACCGAGTCAGCCCACACTCGATGCATTCGTGAGGCTCGGTCTCAGCTCGAGCCCTTTTCTTCCCCTGGGGTGCACCGGATCCGGGCCGCATTCCTAACAAGCCGGAGAGTCGACATGTCAGATATTACCCGCGTGGCCGTCCTCTGCGGAGGCAAGTCCGCAGAGCACGAAGTCTCCCTGCAGTCTGCAAAAAACGTAATCGAGGCGATAGATCGGGGTCGCCATGAAGTCATTCCCATCGGCATTGACAAAGAGGGGGCGTGGTTCCTGTGCGACCTTGACGACTACCTGGTACACCCTGAAGACCCGAAGAAAATCCGGTTGAAGTGCCGCGACAGCGAGCGCTTGGCCCTGGTGCCCGGCGCACCGGGACACCCTCTGGTACGCATGGCAGGAGGCGGGTCCATCGGTCCTCTGGACGTAGTGTTTCCAGTTCTGCACGGCCCCATGGGCGAGGACGGCACGGTTCAGGGACTCCTCAAGACGGCGGACGTGGCCTTTGTGGGTGCGGGTGTGCTGGGCTCATCAGTGGGCATGGACAAGGTGGTCATGAAGAGGCTCCTGCTCGACGCCGGCATCCCGGTGGCCCGCTACCGCACTGTCGCATGGCATGAGAAGGAACTCTTGCTCTTCGACGAAATCGCTGCTGATCTGGGCCTGCCTCTATTCGTAAAGCCCGTCAACCTGGGCTCATCGGTTGGCGTGGGCAAGGCGGGTGACCAGGATACATTCGAGTACGCCGTCAGGGAAGCGTTTCGCTTCGACACTCGGATTCTTATAGAAGAGTTCATTCCGGGGCGGGAGATCGAGTGCTCGGTCCTCGGCAACGAACACCCCAAGGCTTCCCTTCCGGGCGAAATCGTTCCCCGCCACGAGTTTTACTCTTACAAGGCAAAGTACATCGATGAAAACGGGGCCGGCCTGGTGATCCCGGCTGAACTCCCCTCCGAGACCGTCGAACGGATTCAGGCCCTTTCGATGGAGTCCTTTAAGGCGCTCCGGTGCGAAGGCATGGCGCGGGCTGACTGTTTCCTTCGGGAAAACGGCGAGGTGGTGATCAACGAGATCAACACGATCCCGGGATTTACCCGGATCAGCATGTACCCCAAGCTCTGGGAGGCGACCGGCATATCCTGCCCCGACTTGATCCACCGCTTGATCCGGCTCGGCATCGAACGGCACGAGCGTGAGAAGGCCCTGGCAACGAGCTATTCGTTCACAGATTTTTAATCTCGCCAAGACGCTGAGATAACGAATTGAACCGACATGGTTTTACTGGCGTCTTAGCGGGAAACAGATGTTTTATTTATTGTATACGAGGTATGGCCATGCCCCACGGAGGAAAACCGGATTTCAAGTCGATTTACGCCTTTGTGTTATTTTTTTCCCTTTTTTTCTGCACATGCTTGACTCTCGCATGGGCCGCCGAGACGCCCGACTCTAAACCCTCCACCCAGGACCTCGAATCACTCGTACGCACCATCGAGGACCCGGACAGGCGAGAGGACCTTCTGGATCAACTTCGCACCCTGATGGATGCGCAGAAGACCAGGGAGGAGGCTGCGAAGGCCCCCGTAAAAACCGAAGCTGAGAGCCGCGGCGCCTACCTCTCCGAACTCCTCTTTGCCCGGTTCGAAGATACCATGGAGCGAATAACGACCTCGGCCCGAGAGACAGGTGCGGTACTCTCAAAAACGCCCGCCTTGCTGCGGAACGCCAAGGAGCACCTCAATCAGGTCGAGAATCGGAGGGCTATCCTGCGACTGCTTGGGGTGGCGCTCGGGGCCTTCGTCATATCCCTGATCATGCGGTTCCTGATTCAAAGCCGCATGCCCAAGTCGCTCCCTTCCGATTCCCGACGTTCACGCCGCGTGGCTCTATCCGGCGCCGCCGGCATCCTGCGTATGCTTCCTCCGGGCCTCGCTCTCCTGGCCCTGTTTCTACTGTTCCGGGTGGTGCCGTGCCCTGCCATGGGGCGGGCACTGGTCTTTCAACTCTTCATTGTCCTCTTCGGCTACCGTGTAGTAATGGAAACGGTCCGGGCCCTGCTCTCGCCCGATGAACCCGGCCTGCGAATTCTTGGAATACGGGACGAAAGCGCCTACTACTACTGGGTCTGGTTTAGACGATTCGCCATTTACACCGCCTTCTATTTCCTCACGGTGGGGATACTTGCCCTGACCCGTTTTCCCGAAACCCCTCTCATGTTCATACGGAACCTGCTGCTCCTCGTGTTTCCATGCATGATCACCGCCTTTGTCCTCCAGATCGCCGGGGACCTCCGGAAAAAATCCAACGAAGTCTCGGAAGAGGAGAAGCCCGGCAAACCCGTACATGGAAAAGGAACCCGGGCCGCAGTGAGAATTATTCCAGCACTCTCTATCTTCTATGCCTGGGCCTTCTTTCTTGTCTTGATCGTGAGCCTGGAAGAAGGTTTCGGTTTCATATGGACTGCAACCCTGGGGACAGCGGTTACCATCCCGGCCCTGATCGGAGCACTCCATCTGCTTGACTGGCTTTTCGACAAGCTCTTCGCCGTACACGAACGGATCAAGGCCCGGGTTCCCGGAATCGAGGAGCGGACGGACCGGTATCTGGCCATCGTCCGCAAGATCTCGGCCGGGGTCATCGTGTTCATAGCCGCGGGCGTGGTGGGTGAATTCTGGGGGATCCCCGTGGGTTCCTTCGTGGTTTCCAGGATCGGATCCGTGATCCTGGCCCGGGTTGTCGCCATCGGCATCACCCTGGGCGTGGTGATCACGCTCCTTCAGTCCAGTCGGGTTCTTTCCGTCTACCTTCTTCGGGAAGGTGCCGGCCGGGTGGTCACTCAGAAAACCAAGACCCTTGTCCCGATTCTCCGGACAGCCTTCAACATCGGGGCCGTTTTCGTGGGCGGCATCGTGATCCTGGGCAGGCTCGGGGTGGATACCACCCCCATATTGGCAGGGGCCGGAATAGTCGGCCTGGCCGTGGGGTTCGGAGCACAGACCCTGATCAAGGACCTGATAAACGGGCTCTTCATCCTTTTCGAGGAGAGTGTCCGTGTGGGGGACTGGGCACAGGTTGGAAACAATAACGGAGAAGTGGAGTCCGTCGGACTTCGCACACTCCGGCTTAGAGACCTGCATGGCAACGTGCATGTGATACCGAACAGCTCCATCGACTCCGTAACCAACTTCAGCAAGGAGTTCTCGAGGAGTGTCATGGATATCGGCGTGGCCTACCGGGAAGACATTGACGAGGTCATAGCCGTTTTAAAGGAACTGGGGGAGGAGCTTCGCAACGACCCCGAGTATCAATCCATCATTCTCGGCCCCCTGGAGGTCTTCGGGCTGGACAGGTTCGAGGACTCGGCCATAATAGTGAGGATCCGGTTCGTAACGAAGCCCCTCAGGCAGTGGGGCGTCAAACGGGAGTTCTACCGCAGGATGAAACGCGTGTTCGACGAGCGCGGCATCGAGATTCCATTCCCCCACCGGACAGTCTACATGGGAGAACCCAAGAAAGGGCCGGCCCCGCCCGTTCATGTCCGTGTAGATGGACAGGCCCGCGAGGTCGAGGCCCTGGACGAATCACTTGCCCGGCCTTCCACGGATAGGGATGAAGACTCGGGCGGGAGTTGACGGCAAAATCATGGACGGAGATCTTCCCGGCCAGCCGTGTAAAAACCCACGCATCCGAAGTCCTCGGCCTCTCCAAGGTCCGGCAGTGTAACGGCTTCCATCTCGCAGATCTTACTAAAAAGGGACACTTCATCGATCCGCACCCGTGCGTCCGCCACGAGTACACTTGGGGCCATGCGGGGAAAGGCCTCCAAAAGGGCGCGGTTTTCCCGGTCGTAGAACACGTCCGATGCAAGGATGAGATCCGGGGCGTGCCTCTCTTCCCCCGGTAAAGATTGATCTTGAAACGCTCCCCTGCCCCGGCCCTCTCTGCCAGTTGCCTGGGAATCAGCATCGGATACCCGGCCGTAAAACCTGAAATGAACAAATTGGTCCCGTCCTGAATGTGAGAGGCCGCTTCTTTCGGATCAGCGGGTTTCTCTTGAAGGGTTTTGCAGCGAATACGGTTGGTTTTCAAAGCCTGTGCCTCGTTCGGACTCCTTCCTGCAAGTCAATAATCCCACTTCCACTTCACCTCCACCCCTCCTGCTGCATCCGCGCCCACATCGGTCTGCACAGTGATTCTGGG
>JAWLEX010000043.1:7901-22472 GCA_041685835.1 Desulfatiglandales bacterium | reverse complement strand
ATCGCCACGGTCATTACGCTGGCAGGGCTTGTCACACACACCTTTGCGATCATCCTGCGTTGGGTGGAGTCCTATCAGCTCGGCATAGGCCGCGCCCCCCTGTCCAATCTCTACGAGTCCCTCATCTTCTTCGGCTGGACAATCATCCTGCTCTACATGCTGGTCGAATGGCGGACACATAACCGAAGCATCGGCGCCTTTGTCACGCCCCTGGCCTTTCTTGCCATGGCCTACGCCTCTTACTCCCCCAACATCAGCGACAGGATTCAACCGCTCGTCCCGGCGCTCAAGAGCAACTGGCTCATAGCCCACGTAGTAACCTGTTTTTTCGGATATGCAGCATTCGCCATTGCGTTCGGGCTCAGCATCATGTACCTGATGAAACGAAGACATTCAAAGCAAAACGGAAGCATGTTCATGCGGCTCATTCCCGGGACCCACCTCTTGGACGACCTCAACTACCAGTTGATACTCATCGGTTTTCTCATGCTGACCCTGGGCATCATAACCGGCTCGGTTTGGGCCCACTCCGCCTGGGGAAGCTACTGGAGTTGGGACCCCAAAGAGACATGGTCTCTCATCACCTGGCTCATTTACGCCGCGCTGCTCCATTCCCGTCTGATCCGCGGTTGGCGGGGAAAACGAATCGCCGTGCTGGCCATCATAGGCTTCGCCTGCGTCCTTTTCACCTACTTCGGAGTCAACTACCTTCCCGGCCTTCACAGCTATGCAACGACGTGATCTAAGAAAGCCGTGGTTCGTGCCCGCAACATGTCCCCTTGCTCCAGCTTACTGGTTTATATTTTTTCGTACTCTTCGTGGTGAAATATAGATCCGCCGTAAGCGGGGCCTTTCGGGCCTTTCATGTCCCTTTACAACACACACGTCAATTGGTAGACTTTTTATTTTGAGTTTCCTGCGCGGGAATAATTGTCTGCGGCCCGGCCTCACCAACCGGCGACCTTGCGGCGGCACGAACGGAAACGGCGTGGAAGAAAAATCCCAGGGCACACAGGACCGGCTCAAAGCCCGCCTGAACGAGGCGAAGGTTTATGACTCCATGGGGCTCTATGATGAGTCCCGGGACGTTTACGTACGGATTCTAGCTGAATTCCCGGACATCCCCGAACACAGCAGGGCCCGTATTCAGGAAGAAATCGACCGGATCGAGGCCGAAATAATCGGGCGAGATGGGGAAGACGTCGAGCCCGGCCTGTCCCCGGAGGCACTCTCGTTTGTTCGTAAGGACTCCCTGGACGCTGAAAACCTGGAAGACGCTTTCTCGCGTGCCACGACCTTTGTAGAAACCGGGCATTACCGGGAGGCCCTGGATGAGTATCGCAAACTTCTCGAGCACGGTTTTCCCATTGATCGTATTCTGGGAAACCTGATTCCATGCATCCT
The DNA here is from genome assembly GCA_041685835.1 of Desulfatiglandales bacterium. Taxonomy (GTDB): domain Bacteria; phylum Desulfobacterota; class DSM-4660; order Desulfatiglandales; family HGW-15; genus JAIPEI01. The sequence continues at coordinate 21,068 of JAWLEX010000043.1, read as the reverse complement.
TCGGGTTCACGGACCGGACCACGCCGTGGCACAGATGGAGACACTTTGCAGCGAAACCTCCCTGGGCAAGCGGGAGCGGGCCCGGATCAAGTTCAAGCTCGGAGTGGAGATGGAGAACCTCCAGCGTGTAGATGAAGCCGTTTCACTCTACCGCTCGGCGCGCATGACCATTCCCGAAGACCTGAACATGCGCTCCGCCCTGGACGCCAAGATCGCAGCGCTTTCCACGGATTCCCCATACGCCTATCTCCTGAACCAGGGATGGATCACGGAGGATGACGTGGAAAAGGCCCGAACCCAGGCGGACCGGACCGATGCGAGCGTGGAGGCGGTGCTCATGGATGTGTTCAACATCGGAAAAGAGGACCTCGGACGAAGCCTTTCCTTGTATTACGGTTTCCCTTTCAAGACTTACGACCCAAATGTCATGGTGCCCGTAGAGCTTCTCTCCCGCCTTGACCGATCAACTCTCGCGCTGGAGGGTTGGGTGCCTCTGGCAGTGTATGCGCAGGAAGTGGAAATCCTTATGGCTGCGCCGGACGATGCCTCCAAAAAGCAACGCATCCTCAGCATGATAAATGCCGATTCGCTCAACATTGCAGTGGGAATCCGCGAGGAGATCGAGACCTACCTGGAGAGGTTCTATCGAGTCGTGGAGCAGGCCGGAGAATCACTGGCCCGCAGCGAGTCGGACAAGCCTACTGTAGAATCAAGAAAAACCCGCAGGAAACCACGTTACGCCCCGTCCATTCCCCGCTTCTCGTATGTGGAGTTCAGCATCGAGGTCAAGGGAGGCGGTATGAAGGACTGCCGCCTCGATGTCCTGAACTCCTCAGAAAACGGCATAGGCCTCCTGCTTCGAAAGGAGGACGACGATATTGCGAAAATGATGACCCCCGGCTTGCTCATTCGGGACATGGTCTTTTACGCCACCTGGACACTTATCCGGGCGGATGCCAGAGTCCGCCATGTCACAAGGCTCACAAACGGCCCCCACAAAGGACACTACCTCCTGGGTGTGGAATCAGAAGAGGTGATAGAGAGCTCCAGGGCACCTGAGTGAACCTTACGCCCCGCACGGCAAAGCCGCTGTCCCTCCACAGACACTGACACAGGCACCCGCACCATTCTGCATCAAAGAAACTGAAGGAGATTTCTCATGACAATCCCCCCTTCCCCACGCATAGAAACCAGGCTCATCCACGCCGGCGAACCCAAACCCCGGATCCAGGGGGCGGTCAGCATTCCGGTCTTTCAGTCCTCCACCTTCGAATACGCCGGGCAGGAAAGCTACCACGACCTGCGCTACATCCGTCTCAACAACACGCCGAATCACACCGCCGTCCACGGGAAACTGGCGGCCCTTGAAAACGGGGAGGCGGCCCTGGTAACTGCGAGCGGAATGTCCGTCATCTCCACGGTCCTTTTGGCGTTTCTCTCCTCAGGGGACCACTTGATCGCACAGGACTGCCTGTACGGGGGCACTCACGATCTGCTCACGGCGGACCTGCCGGCCCTGGGCATTTCTTACAGCACCCTGGATGGAGCGTCCCCCGAGACCTGGAAAAAGGCCCTCCGTCCCGAAACTCGTGTCCTCTATATGGAAACCATCACCAACCCGCTCCTCCAGGTAGCGGAGCTGGAGTCCGCCGCGGCCTTTGCCAGGGAAAACGGGCTCGTTTCCATAATCGACAACACGTTTGCAAGCCCTATCAACTTTCGCCCTCTGGATTGGGGGTTTGACCTGTCCCTGCACAGTTGCACCAAGTACCTCAACGGGCATTCGGACATCGTGGCCGGGGCCGTGACAGGGAAAAAGGAGCACATCGAAAAGATCACGCGCAAGCTCAACCACCTGGGAGGATCCCTGGACCCCCACGCCTGCTTTCTCCTGCACCGGGGGCTCAAAACCCTGTCCGTCCGCGTCCGGTATCAGAACGAGAGCGCAGGGGCCGTAGCCGAGTACCTCGACCGGCATCCCGGTGTCAGCCGGGTCCACTACCCGGGCCTGGAAAGCCACCCGGATCACCAGCGGGCCCGTCGCTTCCTTGACGGCTTCGGGGGCATGGTGAGCTTCGAGCTCAAAGGCGACGCGGAGCGGGCCGATACGTTCATTAAAAACACCACGCTTCCCATCAGCGCACCCAGCCTCGGCGGCGTAGAGACACTGATTACCAGACCCACCACCACCTCACACTCGGGGGTGTCCCCGGAAGACCTGCGGGCAATGGGCATCAGAGAGACACTTATCCGGCTGTCAGTGGGATTGGAGCACCCGGACGACCTCATCGAGGACCTGGCGCAGGCCCTGAAGGCCGCCCCGACTCCCTGATGATCAGATGGTCAGCTCAGGGTCTTCTCCAGGAGGGAAGCGAACTCCTCGATCTCTTCTTCGGTGGTGTCAAAGGAGGTCATCCAGCGCACCTCGGGCTTTTCCTCGTCCCACACGTGGAAGAAAAACGCACTCTGAAGCACTGGAATCGCCTCGCGGGGAAGGACTGCAAACACTCCGTTGGCCTCAACCTTCCGGGAGACGTGGACACCTGGAACACCTGAGACACGATCCGCAAGAAGCCGCGCCATCCGGTTGGCGTGGCGGGCGCTTCTGAGCCACAAATCGTCCTCGAAGAAGGCCAGGAACTGAGCGGCCATGAACCGCATCTTGGAGGCGAGTTGCATCCCCTGCTTGCGGATGTATTTAAAGGTCTTGGCCAGGGCCGGGTCAAAGAACAAAACCGCTTCGCCGTACATCAGGCCGTTCTTCGTGCCGCCGAACGAGAGCACATCAATGCCCACATCTCCGGTAACGGCCCTGAGAGGGAGGTCCAGGGCCGCAGCCGCATTGCAGATGCGCGCGCCGTCCATGTGGACCCTCATGCCATGATCGTGGGCGAACCCGGTGATCTCCCGGATCTCCTCGGGCCTGTACACGGTTCCCAGCTCCGTGGCCTGGGTCAGGGAAATCACCGCGGGCTGCGCGTGGTGCTCGAACCCGATGCTGTGAAGGAACGGCCGCACCTGGTCCGCCGTAATCCTGCCGTCCTCCGTGGGAACAGTGAGGAGCTTGCATCCCGTGAATTTCTCAGGGGCCCCGCACTCGTCTTCGTTGATGTGGGCGGTCTTCGCACATATCACCGCGTGATGGGACTCGGTCAGGGCCTGAAGGCTCAAGACGTTGGCCCCGGTCCCCGTAAACACGAAGTGGGCCTCCACTTCCTCGCCGAACACCTTCCGAAAGGCCCTTTGAGCCGCCTCCGTATAGACGTCGTCGCCATAGGCGACCGTGTGACCGGCATTTACATCCGCCAAGGCCTTGAGCACCTCGGGATGCACCCCCGAGTTGTTGTCGCTGGCGAACCCTTTTTTCATGTCCGTTTCCATCTATTGCTTCCGTCAAGGATCACTGGCGCGAAGAATGAGCGTCCAGTGCGTCTGCTTGCTGGAATTTAGTTTCTTCGGGATCGAAATCGCTATCGGGATCGGGATCGACTTCCTCAAATCCATAGGCCGCGGAGCCTTCCTTTACACAATAGCCTCTTCCACCCAATCGACTGAGCATTGCCGCCATGCGGTCCAACTCGACCTTGTGCTCCTGGCTTTCGGTTTTGGAAAGTGATTCCCCGACCACCATAAGATCCTGGATTGCGGCACATTCCAAGGCCGAACCACGAGCGATTTCGAAGTAACGCCTTCGATCAGCTTCAGCCGCCTTACCGTTGCCTTCAGCGATATTCAACGGTATCGACTGGGCGGCCCGAAGCCATTGATCCCGTGCATGTCGGTGAACGCCGTTCAGATTGGCGGCTTTCTCGTAAACCCAGGCGACATAGCCGATTGAAAGACGGTATACATCAAGCTTTTCGTGTCCAAGTACCATTTTATTCTCTTTCGATCCCGATCCCGATCCCGATTTCGATTTCGATTAGTTCAGAGTAAGGGGATAGGGGATTTCCCCTGTTAACAGAGGAGGGCCTCGTCCTTGAGCTCGCCTCCGAAACGCTTTACCACCTCTTCCACTGTCAACGAACTCTTGGCCTGCCCCTGGATATCGAACTTGAGCTTGCCCTCGTGGAGCATGATCATGACGTTACCGTGCTTGATGGCCTGGTTCATGTTGTGGGTCACCATGATAGTGGTCAAACGGTTCTCGGCTACAATCTTCTCAGTGAGTTCCATGACCAGGTCGGCGGTCTTGGGATCCAGGGCCGCGGTGTGCTCGTCGAGCAGGAGGAGTTTCGGCATGCTCAGGGTCGCCATCAGGAGGGTCAGGGACTGCCGCTGCCCCCCGGACAGGAGGCTGACGCTGTCTTTCAAACGGTTTTCCAGGCCCAGGTCAAGCATCTTGAGGGTTTCCCGGTAGTGCTCCCTTCGGGCCTTCTTGACTCCCCAGGTCAGACCTCGCGATTGCCCTCGAAGGTCGGCCATGGCCAGGTTTTCCTCGATTGTCATGGAAGAGGCGGTCCCCATGAGCGGATCCTGAAAGATCCGGCCCAGGTATCCGGCCCGGCGGTGCTCGGGGAGGTGCGTGACATTGTCGCCGTTGATATAAATCTCGCCTTCATCCGGTGGGAACGTGCCCGATATGAGATTGAGCATCGTGGTCTTTCCGGCCCCGTTGCTCCCGATGACCGTGACGAAATCCCCCTCCTCAACATGGAGGTTCAGGCCGTCCATGGCCGTCTTTTCGTCTATGGTGCCTTTCTTGAAAACTTTTCGAAGTCCTTCCAGCCTTACCATTCAAAAATCTCCCGGACCCGTCATACCCCTCTCAGGTGAAGCTTACCTTCCCTGCCGCCCTTGAGCGCGGGAAGCCCCAGAGCCAGGATCACCATAATACCCGTAGCCAGCTTCAGGTCGGTGGGCGCAAGTCCCATGCGAAGGCCCACGGCAATGATGAACTTGTACACAACAGAGCCCACGAGCGCCGCTATGGTCAACCGCATCACGCTCTTTTTGCCTGTCCGCACCCCCACCAGGGATTCGCCGATAATGATGGAGGCCAGCCCGATGACGATCATGCCTATACCCATGCCCACGTCCGCAAATCCCTGGCTCTGTGCCACTAAAGAGCCGGACAGTGCCACAAAGGCATTGGAAATCCCCAGTCCGAGAACGGTCATGTTGTCGGTGTTCACGCCCAGCGTGCGGATCATCTGCTCGTTGTCCCCTGTGGCCCGCATGGCGAGCCCTTTCTGGGTGTGGAGAAACAGGTCCGTAAGGATCTTGAAAGCAAAAGCCACCAGAAAGAAAAAACCGATCATGGGGATGAACCGGTTCATATCGAGGTTTTCGAGAGGTGTGAGAAAGGTGTCCACCGTGAGGAGCTGGATGTTGGAGCGGCCCATGATTCGGAGGTTCAGGGAGTACAGGATGGTCATCATGAGAATGCCGGAAAGCAGGCTGTTGATCCTGAGGCGGGTGTTAAGGAGGCCTGTGCAGCACCCCGCAAGAAAACCCCCGAGCACGGCCGCAAGAATACTCAGGAGCGGGTCCACATTCATGGTGATGAGACGGGCCGTCACAGCGGCCCCGAGGGGGAAACTGCCATCCACGGTCAGATCGGGAAACGCCAGCACCCGGAAGGTGATCACGATTCCAAGCGCAACCAGTGCATAGGCGAGCCCCTGCTCCAGCGATATCGGTACCGTTAGCATAAAACCGCTGAACAGCATTTAAACACCGCCTTAATAACAGGGGAGGCGCATAACGCCTCCCCTGTTGTCAACGGATCATAGGTGCCCTATTCCCCCTTTACCACCTCTCCCGTTTCGTCCCACACCTTGTCGGCGGCATGATGCATAAGGGTTTCTTGAAGCTCCACGCCCTGATCCTTGGCGGCCTTGAAGTTGACCCACAGGCTGTACCCGGCTGCGAGACCTGCCGGGACCTTTCCGGGATCCTCGCCCTTGAGGATGAGGGCGGCCTTCTTGCCGGCCGTGTAGCCGACCATATAGTAGTCCAGGCCGTAGACAGCCACGGCGCCACGAGGCACGCTGTCCCGGTCCCCGGCGAACAGGGCGATGTTGTTCGCGTTACAAACCTTTGTCACGGATTCAAAGGCGGACACGGTGGTGTTGTCGGACGTAATGTGTATGGCCTGCACCCTGCCCACCAGGCTCTGTGCCGCCTGCATGACTTCGGCGCTGTTCGAGACATGGGCCTCGACGAGCTCACACCCCATGGCCTCGACGGCCTCCTTCATCTCCTCGATGTGAAAGGTCACGTTCACGTCGCCGGGATTGTATATGGTCCCCCACTTCTTCACATCGGGCATAAGTTCCTGGTACATCCGGCACTGGAGCTCGACAGGCCACTTGTCGCTCACACCCGTAACGTTGGTCCCTGTCTCCCCCAGCTTGGGCACGATACCCGTCTGAACCGGGTCCGTAACCGAGGAGAAAACGATAGGTATATTCTTGCTCACCTTGACCTGGGCCTGGGCGTTTGGAGTGCTGATGGCATGCACCAGGTCCACCTTGTCGTCCTCGAACTTGCGCGCGATGATGGCGCAGTTGGCCTGATCACCCTGCGCGTTAGCCCTATCGATCTTCAGGTTTTCCCCTTCGATGAATCCTTCTTCCGCCAGGGCGTCGGCAAATCCCTTGGAATCATTGTCCAGGGCTGGATGGGAAACAATCTGGGCCTCCCCGATCCGGATCATCTCGGCAGACACAGCCGTCCCGGTCGCAAGACCGACCGCGAGCACCAGCGCCATGACAAACATCAGCCTTCTCATAAGCCTACCTCCTTTTATAAGTTTACACGATGAAACCCTGCATTCTTCCAGTGATTGGTTTTCCGCAATGCGTTTGCGGTTCGTTTGAGGCTGTACTCTTTATACAACAAGCGGCTCGGTCCATCCGTACCGAACTCCCGGAACAAAAAAGGTATGATTTCCACATGGCGGGTTGAGGGAGTATATGCAAAGGCCTGCGGCACTGTCAAGGGCTATAAACATGGACTCATGATTGATGGCAGGGCAGGTGTGAGTTTAGGTGGAGGTGGAGGGATAAGGGCGCGGACGGCTCAACGGCTGTCAGCCATAACCCTCCTTCTCCTGCCACGCAAGATGGACCGAATACATCAGTATTCTTTCCACTCGCATTCCAGGTGGGCGCACTTGGATCGAATTCTGGACAAAATCTCCTCCCGCCGGCCCCGGCACCACTCCGGCATCTCCGCCTCCCATCGAGACGCGGAAGGTACTTGAATGATGGTGGGATGCTTCAGGCCCGGTTCAACCCGGAGTTCTATTGACCGCTTGCCCTCTGAGTACAGGATATACCCGAATGAAATGACAACATCGTATGCCTCGCCAGACGGTTCAACGGCTTTATCAGGCACTTTAGAGTACTTTTGCCGGCTATTTTTTTTACTGGTTGAGGCCTCTTGCCCGGCATCGAGCAGTTGAATCCTGTGCACATGCCTTCCCTGCTCAAAATCTGTCTCCAGCCATGTGCGGACAATTTCAAGGGCCAGGTCCAAGGAGATCATTCTCGCGCCAAGAGAGAGCACATTAGCGTCGTTATGCCGGCGGGCCAGCAGGGCGCTCTCCAGGTTCCAGCACAGGGCGCAGCGCACCCCGGGAACCCGGTTTGCCGCCATGGCCTCGCCGTTTCCCGACCCACCCAGGACGATTCCACGATCACAAGCGCCCCGGGCCACGGCCTCGGCCGCGGGACGAATATACAACGGGTAGTCCACCGAATCCGTGGAGTGTGTCCCGAAATCCTCGATCTCGTGTCCCTGTTCAAGGAGATATTCCTTTATTTTCTCCTTGTACTCATACCCGGCATGATCGGTCCCCAAGGCAATTTTCATGGCGACAACCTCCCCTTTTTCGATTAAACCCGGCTCCCTGGTCCACTGGGACCCTCAAAGAAGCGATTCGGCCCGAACCTGCCCCACGCTAGTCGGAAGCGGTCTTTCCGTCAAGGGGGTTTGAGTCACGAAGCACACAAAGAGCGCGAAGGATTATTGAGAAGAGGCGGGCAACCCCGCAGGGAATTTGTGAGATTCGAGTTGCAGGCGCCCGTACGGTGCACTAATGTGGAAGTTCCGGGACTTATTAAACCACCTCACAGGCGCCGGAGAAAGGAGAACCACCATGCCCGTGCCACGCCTCGCTTCAAAGACCAGGCATTCCATTTTCATCATTTTCCTGTCAGCCCTTTTCCTTGGCGCTTTGCACCTTACAGGAAGTGCGGTTGTATTTGCGCAAGACAGGCACCTTTTGTGGAGCGTGGACGCAGGAGAAGGCCGCGTCACTCTCATGGGCTCGATTCACACCCTTCGTCCCGAGGACTACCCCCTGCCTTCCGCATATGAACGAGCGTATAACGACGCAACTGTAATTGTTTTTGAAACCGACATATCTCGAATGAATGATCAGGCCATTCAGGAGCGCCTCCTCTCACTCGGGCTCTATCCTGAGGGTGAAACCCTTCGGGACCACCTGGGTTCGGACGCCTATGACGCCCTTGCCACGGTCTTAAGAGACCGGGGGCTTTCGCCGGAACAGTTTGCACGCTTCAAACCCTGGTTCTGCGCGTTCAGCCTGACCTTGCTGGAGCTCCAGCGGCTGGGCTTCAGCCCCCTTCACGGTCTGGACATGCACTTCTTCACCAGGGCGGGTCAAGACGGCAAAGAGATGTTCCACCTGGAATCGGCCGAGACCCAGATTGAACACGTGGCCTCCCTGGGGCACAGTGAGCAGGAGAGCTTTTTATTACAGTCTCTTCAGGACCTGGAGGTCCTGGCCTCCAAGGCCGCCGGCATGACTGAGGCCTGGCGCAACGGAGACGCCGGAGGTCTCGACGATATCATCCAAATGGGTTTCAAGGGTTTTCCTGAGATCTATGACCGCCTCATCACTCGACGAAACCGGGACTGGCTGCCCCGTGTCGAGGACCTGATCAAGGGCGGCAGGAACGTCCTCGTGATCGTGGGCGCCGGGCATCTCGTGGGAGACGACAGCCTGGTCCGAATGCTGGAGGATAGGGGTTATCGGTTGGAGCAGGAATGAACGTTCTGCTGATCTCCGCCAACTCTGAACAGGCCTACATGCCGGTGCCGCCGCTCGGCCTGCTCTGCGTGGCCCAGGCCTCTTTGCAGGCCGGGCACAACACGGCCGTAGTGGACCTCATGGCCGAGGAGGACGTGGGGAACCGCCTGAAAAACACAATCGCTTCTTTAAAACCCGATGTCATCGGAATCTCGGTCCGCAACATCGACGATCAGAACATGCAAAATCCCAGGTTACTCCTGGACCAGTCCCGCGATGTGACTCACACCTGCCGCACACTCACAGATGCCCATATCGTGGTTGGCGGGCCCGGATACAGCATGTTCCCTGAAGACGCCCTGAACTACCTGGGAGCCGATACCGGGATCGTGGGCGACGGTGAGGACTTGCTACCCATCCTGCTGGAACGCCTCGAACACGGCGGATCTACTGCCGGGATCCCGGGAGTCGTCGGCCCCGGAGACAAGTTCAAAGGCGAAAGGACCCGTTCCCGGCATCTGGACCGCTTTCCCCCGCCCGACCCGGGCCTCCTGGACCAATGCGCCTATGACCCCGGCCGGCTCTGGGTGCCTGTTCAGAGCCGGCGAGGCTGTCCTCTGGGGTGCGCCTACTGCTCCACAGCGTCAATCGAGGGGCGCGTGATCCGAAGGCGCTCGCCCGGCGAGGTGGTCCGGTGGCTTAAGCGATGGGTGGATGCAGGTTTTCGCCGTTTTCACTTTGTAGACAACACCTTCAACCTTCCCGCTTCCTACGCCGAGGCCCTGTGCGACCGCATTTCTGCATCAGGCCTGGATGTGGAGTGGCTCTGCATTCTTTATCCGGGGGGCCTGACCGATCGCCTGGTCCGCAAGATGTCCCTGGCCGGTTGCCGACAAGTGAGCCTGGGGTTTGAAAGCGGATCGCCCCGCATGCTTCGGTCCCTCAAAAAGCGCTTCGGTCCCGAGGAAATCAGGCTGGCCGCGCGCATGTTGTCTGATCACGGCATTCGAGGGATGGGATTTCTCATGCTGGGAGGGCCCGGTGAGACACGGAACTCGGTGGAGGAAAGCGTGGCCTTTGCCGACTCACTGGACCTGGACATGTTCAAGGTCACGGTGGGGATTCGCATCTATCCGGACACCCCTCTGGCCGAACTGGCCAGGCGCAACCACACGATTTCACAAACCGACTCCCTGCTCATGCCCCGCTTCTACCTGGAGAAAGGCCTGGAGGGCTGGCTTGAAGAGCGGGTGGACGCCTGGGTGGCGGAACGGGAACACTGGCAGCGTTAAGACCGCCTTTAGTCACCTCTTGACTGCCACCCCGGCATGGGATAGTTTTTGCCCTGCACCTGCAATCAAACCAGATATCCACGACTGTGGTTACATGGGGCAGGGGTTTGTGGCGAGCACCGGCGTCCGGGCCTTTATAACCGAGAGAACCTGCCCAACTGGACCAAGACCGGCCCCGCTGGGCGAACGCCTTTCACTTCCCGGGTCCGCCGCCGCTCTCTCCGTCCCTTTCCAGGTCCTGTCTCAGTTCCCTTCGAATTCCGAGGTATCCGAGTATCCCCACCGCCAGTCCGCACAAGAACAGGGAGTGGGCTTCAAGGAGCATCCCCGCAAAGAGCCCGGCCGCGCCCGACACGCAAAGCCCCCCGTTCAAGGCCTTGCTGGATGAGAACCATCGGGCCTGGAAAGGCTCGTTGGGGGGCCTGTCCGGGTTCGGGTCCATTATAAATCTCCCTGGTTCCCGGGCTCAGGCTCAGGGCCCGGCCGGTACAAAGGCCAGAAGGGTCTCGGGAAAGGTGTCCGTGGCCAGCAGAAAACCGTGCGGTTCAAGCCGCACCAGGCCTTCCCAGTTTCGCGGGCGGAGGTCGTCTATGAGTTCCAGTTGCATGGGGGGCGTCCTTGTTCGTTCGACCCGGCCCCCCACGTCACTGAACTCAACCAGCCGCTCCACGGAATGGAAACGGGAGTGAGAGGGCCCGGCGCCGTAAAGCGCCCGAAGGGAATCCGGCCGGGGACGAAGCCTGGAGCGATCACCCCAGAAAAAGGAGTTGATTACCCAGAACCGGCCTGTTTCGTCCGGCGCGGTGGCATCCGTGATCCGGTACTCCAGCACCGGAAAAGGAATCGTGTCCATCAGGTCCCCGTTGTCTCGGAACACATGGGCCGCAGGCGCGGGGTTGACCGCCTCGCCGTTCGCCTCGTAGAGCGTGATCACCCGGCCCCCGTTTACCACAACGGTCTTGTCGCACATATCGTCCAGATTCGCCTGCGGGGGAATGCTGGTTGTCCTGGTTGGATCCAGAACTACGGCCTTGCCCTCCGGGTCCACGCGGCCTGTAACCAGGTATCCCATCATGTCACGGCCTGCGCCGCCCTTCATGGTCATGTACACCCTGTCCCCCTGAAACGCTATGGACTCATAGCCGTCATATCCAGGCGTGTCTTTTCGGATTCCGGGTGCAACAAGAGGTACCTTCCGGGGCGAAAGAGGCCCTGTCAGCGTCCCGGCGAGAAAGGCCAGGATATCCTCCCGGGAGAGTACGAACAGGGCCCCGTCGTCGCTGAAGGAGAACCTTTCCGGACGCTGTGGAAGCAGCACCAGATCGTCTCCGTACCAGGCAAGGCCGGATATCTCGGCGGAGCGCTGCGTGATCTCCCCCTCCATCGGGATGAGAATCACCGGATGCTCCCGCACCAGCGTGTCCCCGGAACGATCAGCGGGCTTGCCGGTAAACAGAGCGCACGAACAGAGCGCACACAGGGTGGATAGGAAAAAGACCTTTAACTTGTTCACAGTATTCCTTGGTTTTCCGTTGCCGGGCGCGCATCCCTTCACTCCCACCTGCCCCCCGGCTTCCGCTCCATGTCGATGTATTCCACCCGGCCCCTGGAATTCACGAACGAACTCAGGAACCAGCTGACCAGGCTGATCACGAGCGAACCGAAAACAGCCGACCAGAACCCGTGGACATGGAAGCCTGATATTACGCCCGAGACCATCATGAGGAGCAACGCATTAATTACAAAGGTGAAAAGACCCAGGGTCAGGACATTTATGGGAAGCGTGAGAATAATCAGGATGGGCCGGAAAACGGCGTTCAGCACACCCAGGATGGCAGCTGCACCCAGGGCGCTGAAAAAGCCGCTCACTTCAATTCCACCCATCAAAAAGGACGCCGCTGTTATGGCGGCGGTCAGAATCAACCAGCGTATCGCGAGTCCCAGCATATAAAAGATCTTCCTTTCCGGCCCGTTCCTATTGCCCGCAAAGGGAGCTGAAGAGGTGCTGGTCTCGACTTCCAGCAGCCGGGCCTTTTGGTCATGTTCATATCATATCCCTTTGAAGCAAACAATCCGAGTTAAAAGATTGACTCGATACGCTTTACTTGGCGTCTTGAACAAAACGCCTTTGTGCTCTATCATGGGTGTGTATGGAAACCGCAAATGACCGCTCACGGAGGGCTGTGTGAAGAAAAACGGATTCATGAGGTACATCGTCTTCCCGGCACTCGCCCTGATAATGACCCTTCCAGCCTGCGCATCGGTCTCGCAGCGGGCCGAAGACCCGGATGCTGAACGCGCCTGGACCTGCGACGAGGACGCCGACCGCGCCCTGATGGAGGATGATCTTGAAGCGGGAATCCGGCTCCACGAGGAGTTCCTCGAGTCTCACCCGGACAACGCCCTGGCACTCTACCACCTCGGGTACGCCTACGGCCGGATCGAAGACCACGAGCGGGAGATCGCCTGCTACGAGAGGGCCCAGGCCCTTGGGTACACGGACGGGGACTTCCTGTTCAACCTGGGCATGGCCTACGGCGAGACCGGAGCGACGGAAAAGGCGGTCAAGACCATTCAAATGGCCGTAGATGAAGAACCGGACAACGCCGATTATCGAGTGGGCCTTGGACTGGCCCTGGAGAGAAGCGGCAAGATCTATGCTGCGGCCGGGGCGTTAGAGGAGGCCGTGCGACTGGACCCCATGCTGCCTGACGCGCGGTGGTTCCTGGTCAGGATATACGTGGAGACCGATCGTCTGGAACCGGCCCGCGTCCATCTTCAGGATCTCCTCGAAATCGACCCGGACCATCCGCAGGCCCGGGGCCTTCTTCAAGAACTGGAAGCCATGGACTGACCGGCGGACTATCCTTT
>JAWLEX010000043.1:0-7801 GCA_041685835.1 Desulfatiglandales bacterium | reverse complement strand
TTCGGCGTCCCGGCTCCCCATCTGAACGGCCAGCTCCTGCTCCTCGAGCATGGGATTCAGATCCGCCCGCTCCAGGACCCTGAAGTTGGCGCTGGACAACTCCACCTCGGCGAAATCCTTGATGTTGTTCGAGGTGACCTTCTGGAGAAACGTGGCGTTGTTGCTCTTTATCTCTCCGGGCATGACGATCACCACAGGTCCCTGAACGCCCGCGTTTTGGTACGAGCGCGGCCGGTACATCTGCCGGTCCGCCTCCTCATTGACCCTGTCCGACGGATTCCTGAAACTAAAGGCCAGCGACTGCCCTGAAGCCACGGCAATAAATACCGGAATCAGTGCCAGGCTCAAAAACCGGGATATCTTCTTCATGGTGATCCCTCCTTTGGACACGTTTCCTTTACCCTTTTCAATCTTACCGAACAGCGATTCACGGTACAATCATTTCGTGGGGCCATCAGCTTTAAAGCCCTTTTCCTTTCACCGCTGTTCTTTCAAACGCGCATGACCCATGGGCCGGCAACCGCCGTCCGGGCGGTGCCTGTGATCCGTGTCGTCGAGCCGTGCCCGGGGTTCTATTATCAAGCGTATAACCGCACGAAAGGTATTTTCACGGGGAATCATCCGGTTTACGGTGGGCACCGTCGAGCATAATGGTGTAAAGGCGCTCTTCAGGGAGCAGTTCATTTATGGATAAAGGCCGGTTGGACAGGAGGCCCACCTCTTCGGCCGGTTCAACCACCACCCTTATTAGCATGAGGCTCTCCTCCTTTTTATAACCGGTTGAGGTCCCGAGCGGTCCATCGGCTGCATAGGCCGGATCCTCAATGTACCCCTGGTCCTCCAATACCGATCGAACCGCGCCTGCGGCCTCTACAAGCCCGGGCACGATGTCCCCCGTCCCTCGCAGCGTGATGCGGCAGCCCTCTCCATGGGACAGGGCTGAATAGTCGAAAAACGGGGCACTCTCCTCGAGCTCCCCTTCCAGGCCGAGGGAGGTTGAAAGGGCGTTCAGGAGATCGTTACAGTACTCAACGGGCAGCGGCACATACGGGGCCTCCTTGTCGACCGGTCCTTGAAGTTCGGGCGGAATTCCGTTTGAAGTGTAGAAAGAGTCGCCGAAGCTTCGGCCCATGCCCAGGACTCCCCACTCTCCCTTTCGCCGCTTCAGGTAGACCATGGCCCACTCGTCCCCGACCGGATTCCGCGGTCTTATATCCACTCTGGCCAGGTCCCTGTGCACGCCCTTTATGTGCAACTCAACCTTTCCGGCGCGTGGGGATCCGGCCTCATCGAGCCTGCGATTGATGACCGGACCGAACACGTCCCCCAAGGCCGATTCCAGGTCCTCCTCGTCTTCGTGAACCACTACGAGAAAGGAGGCGCGGGCGTTCGGAAACGCGGCTTCAGGTTCCTGAGAAATGCGCCTGAAGTCGATAAGGATGGGTCCTGGGTTACCGGCGAGGAATGTCCAGGTCTCGGGGCCGGGCCCGCCAGCCTTGCTCTCCAATCGAAGCGATTCGGGCGGCGGGAGTCGAACCATTTGCCACCCACCGGACTCCTCGGGGCCTGTTTCCAGGGTAAGGGTGACGCTTCTCCCGGCCACAGTGTGGAGTACGGCCCCCATTGCAAACGGCCGGCTCTGCAGGAAATTCCCCTCTCCATCGAAATCAAAGGCGAAATCCACAGACCCCACGAGTTCGCAGGCATGGCAACCGTTTCGCAGCTTATAGCCGACCACGAATCGCCTGCCGCCGTCGGCAAGGTCTTCAACGGCCACGTGACCGGGACCCGCCCGATCTCCGGGCCGGACGGACACATCGGGGAAGGCTTCCTTGAGGCCCTGATAGCGCACATCCCGGCCCAGCGCCTTCAAGGGCATGTACTCAAGGCGGTCCACATCCACGGATGAAGGGCTCCCGTTCAGCAGGATGCATCCATACCTTTCGTTCTCTCGAAAGGGATGGTGCACCCAGCCCACGTCCACGGGGCCTGCCTGCTGAAATGCATACAGGTATGCCGCCGAGTCAAGGCAGGTCGAAAAGCGGACTGCGGCCGGACCCGCTCCAAGGATTTCCATCACATTGAGGAAACATTTGTCTATTCCCCCGGGCGCCTCCTCATCACAATGCTCAGCCATGGCTGTGCGGAGCGTTTCCATACCCACCTGCCATACGGAATCCGGTCCCACCTCTTCCACAGGCCCGGGCGCCCGCACAGCCGTCCCGGCGCAGGCCGCCAGCATTGCTCCAAGAAGAAAGAGCCCTGCGAACCTTTTCGTTCGGGACATCATGACCCCTTCCGCCTCTTCGACGGCGCCCCTATCCCCTTCTCAGCGGGGCCGCCTCATGCTGAATCTTCGTTGGAATTCTCGATGCCCAGGTACTGGAGCGTGGATTGCCAGAACGAATAGTCGCGGTCTCTGACCTCGTAAAGCTTGGCGTTCAAAACAGCGATTCCGCCGATCTCGGCCAGGGCCTTTGCAAACTCTATGTCTTCGGGCGGGTAGGTTCGCGGTGTGGAGGTGTAGAGCCTCAGTACTCCCCGGACTTTTTCCTTTACGAAGATGGGAACCGAAAGAATGGAGGCGATACCCTCCCGGCGGGCGGCCTCGGGGTACTGGACCCTCGCGTCCGTCCGGGTGTCCTCTACAAACACGGTCTCGCCTTCCACAACCTTGGGGAGGGACCGGTCCATGCGGAGCGCCCCCTTGTCCAGGTAAGCACGACTCAGGCCGTGGGTGGCTACGAGTTCCAGCTCCTGGGTATGGAAATTAAGCCAGAGCAGGCTGCATCCCTTGACGTCCATGGCCTTTGAGATCTCTCTTGCCGCCGTCTTCAGGATCTCTTCCACATCCATCTGCGAGGCCACGGTCCCGGCAAGCTCATGAAGCCGGTTGAAATATGCATAGGACTTTTCAGGCGGGATCTCACCGTGGTTCACGGCCCTGACACGGTACTTCTCGAGAGGAGGGTCGAACTCGTATTCGACACCGCCCTTTTCCAGCAGCCGTGAAATGGCCTGGCCCTTTTCCTCGAACAGCCTGGCGTTCTCTATGGCTATCGCCCCCACGTCGGCCAGGGCGGAGATGACCTCCAACTCGTCGTCGGAAAAAGACGTCCCCTCCCCTGTGTAGAGGCGCATGACCCCTATAACCTCTCCCCGCAGTACCAGGGGCACGGAAAGTATGGAAACGATACCTTCGTTCCGGATGAGATCTCTTTGACCGGCCGGCCGGCCCCTGGCCGCCTCCTCCATCATGAAAAGCCTGCCCGCCAGGGACTCTGTTAAGCCGGGGTCGCCCTCCATGGGTTCCGCGGCGAGGAAATCACGGCTTACAAGATGCGATGCGGCTACTGAGAGAGTCCCGGTCCCGCCTTCCTCGAGAAGAAGGGCGCTCGACTTGAGACCAACGGCCTGGACCGTCCGTTTGGCCATGAGGTGGCACACTTCCCTGATGCTCAAAACGGACAGGACCGCACGACCCACCTCGTGAAAGACCTCGAAGAATCCTGTTTCGCGCTCTGTCATAGCTCTCCAACAACAGAAAAATCAGCCCAATTTGGGCCCGCCTTTCGGGACCGAACCCGCCTTGGCCGCCCTTTTGGTTCGAAGGTACGTCTTCACAAAATTCCTGATAGCCTTGTGGTGCTTTTCCTCAGTATCGACGAACTGAATTCCGGTCAGGAAAGTTCCGCCGTCCCCCCTCCTTGAATATGCCACCCGGCCCTTGACCTCCAGCACCTCCTCTTCGAGATCGATTACCAGCAGGATGACGTATGGAGTCTCCACCGGTTCGCGCGTCGCGAGCTTGATACCGCCGAGGCTCAGATTCAGGGCCGTCCCCAACCCCTCTCGCACTTCGTTTCCGTCCTCGTCAAGGCAGATAAAAGACACCGTGTTCGATGTCTCAATCCGCGGTTGCTTTCTTCGTTCAATATCTCCCATAATGCTTCCAGCTCTACCGTCCGGCGCTTTTTTGTGACGGTCCTGCTTTGATTTCCTGAGCTGTAAGGACCATACCATATACCCCCTGAAATGACCAGACCCAATACGCCAATGCCTTGACACTTAACTCATTACAACCCTATACTACTATAAAAACAGACATCTTTTCCACACATTCGGCACTATTCCAAATCCTTCAGGATCGGCCCGCACAAGGCCCCCGCATATGGACGGCGACACGACAACCCAAAGCGATCCATCGATTCCGTGGACGTCCCCGCGAGGACTGTCCGTTCCCGGGCTTACGCCGGCCCATGGCGAGGCTCGGTCAATATTGAGTAACCTTCCGGTGCGACTCGCGGCCTTTCAATACAAATGCTTCACTCCCTGCCTCTGGATAGCCTTTATCGGCGGAACCGGCACAGGAAAGTCCACGCTTTTTAACGCCCTGTGCGGGCGGGAGTTGAGCCTGGCGGGTGTGGAGCGCCCCAAAACGCAAGGCCCGGTGGCCCATGTCCACGCATCCTGTCCATTGGAGGACGGGTTCCCTTTTGAAGATGCATCCCCGGTGCGCCGCTCCGGCCCGGCAGCCGGCGCCCTGCCCGAGGCCGGCGAGCCGGGAAGGCTGGTCCTCATAGAGCACGAACTCGAAGATCGGAAGCGCCTCGTCATTGTTGACACGCCGGACCTGGACAGCCTTGACGAGAAGAACCGCAGGGCCGCCGGGACCCTGTCCCTGCTTGCCGATGCAGTCGTCTTTGTCACGAGCCAGGAAAAATACGCGGATGAGGTCCCGTCTGTTCGTCTTCAACAGGTGCTCGAGGAGGAAAAGCCCGTCTATTTCCTGCTCAACAAGGCGGATAACGCTTTTTCCCCCGAAGACGCACTTGGAGTGCTGGCAGCTCAAGGTATCAGCCCTTCGAGGCAGCGGTTCTGGATCATTCACCGTTTGCCGTCCCCCGGACCTTACACCATAGCGGATCAAGCCGGGTTCAGGAGTTTTCAGGACCGCCTGTTCGAGGACTTTTCCCCTGATTCGCTCTCCAAGCGACGCAAGGCCGGTCTGGCGGCCGATGCCAACAGGCTTGAGGGCCTTCTTGAACGCCTCCTCGTGATCCTGGAACAGGAAGACAAGGCATCTGTGGACTGGCTCGACCGTCTCGAGACCCTGCTCCACGAGACAGCCGAGGACCTTTTCCGCGCGGAGAGCGAGCACTTCACGTCCCAAAACCGGTTGCGCATTGGAAAGGAAATAAGGCGGCTCTTTTCGCGGTACGACCTCCTGGCCCGCCCCCGCAGGGCCGTTCGAGACGTGATTCTTACGCCTTTCCGGCTTCTGGGCCTGGATTTCGGGCGTAAATCCGCCGTAAAAGAACACGAGCTTCAAAGGGCCAGGAAGGCCCAGAACCTGGCCCCCATGCTGGGGGCTGTTGACCGGTTCAACCGGCGCGCCCTCGAGGCCCTCTCCCCGGCGGACCAGGACGCCCCCCTGTTCACGGCCCTTCGCAGGCCGGGGATTGCCATGGAGCAGGAGGAGGTGGAGGCCCGGATGACCGCCGAACAGGAAAGGATGGAGGCATGGCTCAGGGAGACCTTCGAAAAAATGGCCGAAGGCCTTCCCATGGTCAAGAAGTGGTCCATCTACTCCACGTCCATTGTTTGGGGGGTCCTTGTCATCGCGCTCGAGGCCACGCTGGGCGGGGGATTCACGGTCATCGACGCGCTTTTGGGCTCGGCCCTGGCCCCTTTCCTTACCAAGGGATCGGCCGACCTGTTTGCCTTTCGGGAGATCAGAAAGGTGGTCCGGGAAATGGCCGAGACCTACCGCAAGGGGCTGCTCTCCATTCTCGAGGAACAGCGCCGGAGATACGAATCAGCCCTTCAATCGGTCCAAATGGGCCCGGAGGAGAAAGAACGGCTCGCCGGTCTCCGGCGCGAGGTGGATTCCGGTCTCCGCGCCGCCTCGAGTTCATCCCCACATCAAGACCGGGCGGCGACAGGAACGGAAAACCGTCACTGAGGAGCGACTTCACATGACCCAGCCCGCACCACGTCTTAAAAAGGACCTTTCAGGGCTTAGAGAGCTCCTGGGCCGCAACGCCGTGTCAACGTTGCCGGATGAGGAGCGCCGCAGGCTGATGGAGGCAGCGGACGACCTCCTGGAGCGGCTCGCCGCGGTTGAAGGCGAGCACCTCACGGTAGGACTCCTGGGCGGAACGGGCGTAGGCAAGTCCTCCCTGATGAATGCGCTGGCCGGGGCCCCTATCTCGTCGGTAAGTCACCGCCGTCCTCACACGGACCACGTGATCATCTACCGCCACCAGGACTCCCCTCCTGTTCCGGTGCCGCCGCCCGATGTCCTGCCGTGGCAGGAGATACTCCACCAGGCCGATCCGGTGCGCCACGTGCTGCTCTCAGACCTCCCGGACTTTGACAGCCTCCTTGCGGCCCACCGGGAAAGCGTCCTCGCGTTCCTGGGCAACCTCGATCTCCTGGTCTGGGTGACCTCCCCGGAAAAATACGCGGACCGAAGGTTTTACGAGTTCCTGGAACTCGTGCCCAAGGCTCGGGACAACTTCTTCTTCGTGCTCAACAAGGCGGATCTTCTGTTCGAGGAAAAGCCTGAAGGCAAAGGATACGAGAGCCTGGCCTCAGCCTCCGGGCAATTCACAAGACACCTTGTGGATGCAGGGATCGACACCCCTTCCCTGTTCGTGGTCTCTGCTCAGGAGGCCCTGGAATCAGGTTCGATCTCCTCCTGGAACCAGTTCCCAGTGCTCCGGCAGCAGGTCTTTCAGCTCAGGAACGCCAAGCAGGTCCGGACCATCAAGGAGGGAAACCTGGACGTGGAGGCCTCGCGGCTGTTCCTGCGGCTTCGCGAGGAGGCCGAAGGCCTCGAGGGCCTGGCCTCGGCCCTGGAGCGGTCCATTCTCCGGCTGAAAAAGGATAGGCAGTCATGGGAGAGGATGGGCAGGGAGACCCTGACCTCCTGGCTGGAGAGCAAGGCGGTTCGCGACAGTTTCAAACCGGCCCGGGGCGCCCTGCCCCTGTCCGGCCCCGGCCTGGCACTGGCCCTGGTGTTCCTGCGCCCCTCCAGTGAGAGCGGCCGGGAACAGGAGGCGGAACAGAGGCTGAGGGGGCTGTCTCCGCCTGAGCCGCTGGTATCGGCCCTGCAAAGGCGGATGGAGTGGCTCGAGGACCGTATTGTCAGGCACATGCTCCAGGAAAACCTGGCGCCCGCGTTCAGGAAGCAGGTGCAGGACACCCTGCGCCAAAGCGAACGCTTTGAAGAGACGGGCGAGCGCCTGTTTCAAACCGCGTCAGAGCGCACTTCCACCCCGGTCCTGCCCGGGATGCCCGGTTTCCGCATTCTGCAGGCCCTGACCTACGGGCTCCTGCTGGTGCTCCTGCTCTTTGCGCTGGGGGATGCATCGGCCTGGCGGGGCCTTCTCGAGGCCCCCGGACTCAGGTCCGGCATCGGTCTCTTCTCCTCCTTTATCCAGACCCTGTTCAGCGCCCAGGGCCTGGCGGCCCTGGCAAGCTACGCCCTGTTGAACCTCTTCTTCGGCGTGCGGTTCCTCCTCAGTTACCGGAAAAGGCTCAACAAGGCCACTGACCGTGCCGTGGCCTCCCTGGCCGACGCCATGACCGACGTGTGGACCGAGCAGCTCGACAACATCGTCAGGGACCTGGAAGGGCTCAAGGCGGACGTGCAGGCCCGCAAGGACGCGCTTGACGGCTTCACATCTCCGCAGGCCCGAACCTGAGCGCAGAGTCGTTGAATTCGATCCCATACATGCTGAACGTCTTGTGTTCCGCCTTTCCCAAAGCTACATAACTTGACAGAAAAAACAAT
>JAWLEX010000174.1:0-5175 GCA_041685835.1 Desulfatiglandales bacterium | reverse complement strand
CTGCCGTAAAAGCCCGGCAGGGTTTTCGTACCAGCAATATTTATAGCTATAATTATTTCAAGTGAAATAAATTATACTATCCCGAAGCGAACGTCAAGAGAATTCTTCCTTACAAAGGGGAGGACGTCCGTGCGCTTGCGTTTCCCGGCCTTTTCCAGTAAACAATAAACTGTATATAGCGATACCTGTGGGATGAACCATACACGGACACCCATTCTCCCAAGGAGGGAATCAAGCGAAACATGCCCTACCTCATCCAGTCTAAACAATCGAGAAACTACAGGGTTTTTCTGTTTTACAAAACGGCGAGGCTCGGGCGAGCTGAGGATAATGATATTGTCCTCAACGAGCCTGAAGACCGCCTGGTTTCGAGGCGACATGCCCGGATTGAATTAAGAAACGGTGCATTTATCCTGGCGGATGTCAGCACCAACGGGACCTTTATCAATAAGCTTCGAGTGGAGGATCCCGTGGAACTCGAGCACGGATCCTCCTTTGAAATCGCCGATTACCGCTTTACATTCCTTGAAAACCGGGCCGTGGAGCGCATTGAGGAAGGCAAGGAGCAAGGAGCGCGGGAACCCGTGGAGCCGGTTCGCGAGGACGACGAGACCCTGGTGGTTGAAAGGGACGAACTGGACAACCTATCAGCACTCAAGGCGAGCCTGTATTTGGACGGCATCATCGCGGAAAACGACAAGATGCTCGCGTTGTATCAAGACGTCCTCGCCGTATCCGGAATAAATGTGCCTGTGATAATCAGCGGAGAGCCGGGAACAGGCAAGGAAAAAGTGGCGCGCACGCTTCACCGCTTTTCCAAGGCCCCCGGGGCCTTCGTCCCCCTTAACTGCTCCTCCATTCCCGAAGCCCTCTTTGAAAGCGAGCTTTTCGGTTCGGTAAAAGGGGCCTTCCACAACGCGCCTGACAAACCAGGCAAGCTGGAGCTTGCGCACAAAGGCACCATCCTCCTGGACGAGATAGGCGACATGAACCTATCCATCCAGCCCAAGCTACTGAGGTTCCTGGAAGACAAGCTCCTGACCCGCCTGGGTGATAACCGCGCCAGGAAGGTGGATGTGCGGGTGTTGGCGGCCAGCAACCAGGACCTGGAATCCATGACCCTGAATGGGACCTTCAGAGACGACCTGTATCACCGGCTTGCGTGTATTCGCCTTAAAATCCCCCCTCTCAGGGAAAGAAAAGAGGAGATCCCGGCCCTCACCAAGTTCTTTCTGGAGCAATTCGCCTATCAGCACCAATGGGCCGCCCCTCCCGTACCGGACGAGGCCATGGAGATGCTCACGGAATGGGATTGGCCGGGAAATATCAGGGAACTCATGAACGTGCTTTTGAACGCCTCGATCCTGGCCAAGGGCAATCCTCTGCGCCCTGAGCACCTCACCGTCCTCAAAGGGGGCGGCAGGGCCGGGCGAACAGCTTCCTCCAAGCCTTTTCCCGCCATGATTGACGTGGAAAAACAGCACATGCTGGACGCTCTGGCGACTACCGGCGGGAACAAGCGGAAGGCGGCCGGAATATTAGGCATATCCAGAGATACTCTCTACCGCAGGATGAAGAAACACGGCATCCCAATCTGAGAGCGGGATAGAACACGGGCAAACAACCGGTCACCAGGCAAGAGCGGTGGGGCACGACGCGTTGTTCAGGCAGAAATCAAAATCGCAGTTTTCCGGCAAGCAGGATTTGATTGCAAGGTCCTTCCCTGATCCTGTACTCTGCAGCGAAATCGCCGGCCACGCAAAAATCCGGCCGGCCGAGCAATACGATCTGCTGAGAAGAGTCTCCGGCACCCTTGGAGACGACTTGATTTCCGGTATAACGCCGGAAGCCCCCCAACCGGCCCAATGAATAAACACGTGATTTAAAGGTGTTCACTACCCTGCCGGCCGAAGGGTAGTCGCACGAATCGACATGGATGACCAGCCTGTAAAAAGCCCCCAGGACCCCGAAACCGATCCCGCTCCGGTGGAACGCATCCTCATGGAGGCGCCTTCCGGTATCGGCATTATTCGGGATCGAGTGTTCAGATGGGCCAATGAATCCCTTGCGGGGATCATCGGATATGTTACCGGGGATCTGGTGGACCTGGAAGAACAGTCCCTTTACGAGACCGGTGAGGAATTCGAACGGGTGGGCTCGGTGATGGAAGAGGCAGTCCGCCGGGCGGGGATAACGGAGACCGACACCCGGTGGCGGCATACAAACGGCCGCTTCATCGACATACACCTTTGCTCCAGGCCCCTTGACCTTCAAAGGCCTGAACGCGGGCTGATTGTATCGGCCTTTGACATCAGCCGGAGAAAACGGAACGAAGAGGAGATCGAGAAGCGGCTAAAATACCTGGAGGCGGTTCTTCGCGACGCACCGGACGCCATAATAACACTGGATGCGGACCACCGCATCCAGGAATGGAATCCGGCTGCAGAGGAGATCTTTGATTACAGCCGTGAAGAAGCCGTGGGGAAAAACCCTGACGACATAATCGCCCTTGGCCTTGTATGCGAGGAGGCCCGGGATCTCACCTGCCGAGTTCTGGAAGGGCACAAGGTCCCGCCCCTCGAAACCATACGCTTTCGGAGAGACGGGACCCCCGTTTCCGTCATACTCTCGGGTTCGCCCATACTGGTGGGAGGCCGGCTCCAGGGGGTGGTGGCGATCTACACGGACGTCTCCGACCGCAAGGCCGCCGAAACCGCCTTGAGGCAGAGCGAGGAACGGTACCGTTCCCTTGTGGAGAACTCCCCTATCGGCATTGTATCCATTGACAGGACCGGGGCCATCAAGCACCTCAACCCCTCATTCCTCCACATGCTCGGGTCCGGTGTGGATGAGAACCCCATTGGAAAAAACCTGTTTCGCCTTACACCGTTCAACCAGCCGGACGTGGGCGACAACTTCCGTCGTTCCATGGAGCAATGCACCGGAGGCGTTTTCGAGACCGCTATCACAAAAGGCGAAAACCCCGTGGCACACATCCGGTACCACATAACGCCCGTCTGCGATACCACGGGCGACATAATCGGGGCACAGGCCCTCGTGGAGGACATTTCAGAGGCCAGGCGTCTCGAGCTCCAGCTCCGACAGGCCCATAAATTGGAGGCCATGGGCACCCTGGCCGGAGGGATTGCCCACGACTTCAACAATATCCTCATGGGCGTTCAGGGAAGAGTATCCATAATGCTCATGGACACGCAGCCCGCCCATCCTCACCACAAACACCTCAAGGAAATCGAGGAACACACCCGAAGCGCCGCGGGCCTTACCAAACAAATCCTGGGTTTCGCCAGTTCAACCAGGGGGGAGACCCGGCCGACCGATCTCAACGATGTGCTTCGAAAAAGCGCCGCCATGTTCGGCCGCACCCGGAAGGAGATCCGGGTTGAAACCCGGCTGGAAAAAGGCCTTCCTATTGTGGAGGCAGACCCCGGCCAAATCGAGCAGGCCCTCCTGAACCTTTATGTGAACGCCTGGCAGGCAATGCCCGACGGAGGAGACCTCCACCTGGAGACACGTAGCGTAGACCTGGATGCAGGCACGGCCAATACCCTGTCCATTACTCCCGGCAGATACGTGCGGATCTCCGTGAGGGACACGGGCATGGGGATGGATGAAGCGGTCCGGCAGCGCATTTTCGATCCCTTTTTCACGACCAAGACAAAGGGTCTCGGCACCGGCCTCGGCCTGGCTTCAGCTTACGGAATCGTGTCCAATCACAAGGGGGCCATTCAGGTCTTCAGCCGCAGGGGAGAGGGATCCGAGTTCATCCTCTTTCTGCCGGCATCGAGCGTCAGGGCACGCAGCAACCCCATCGTAGACAACTCCCCCGTCCGCCGAGGCTACGAAACCGTCCTCCTGGTGGACGATGAGGAGATGGTCCTGGAAGTGGGGCAGCAGCTCCTCCGGCACCTGGGATACCGGGTGCTCGTGGCCGGCGGCGGAAGGGAGGCCGTGGAGATCTACCGGCGGCAAGGTGAAGGCATCGACTTGGTGGTCCTGGATATGATAATGCCCGACATGGGAGGGGACATGGTATTCGACGCCTTGAAGGAAATCGACCCACACGTGCGGGTCCTGCTTTCGAGCGGGTACAGTGGGGAAGGAAAGGCCCAGGACATCATCGATCGTGGATGCCGCGGGTTCATCCAGAAACCATTTGACGTGAGCACCCTTTCCCAAATACTTCGCGAAATACTGGGGCAGGATCCCCCGCCGGCGTGAGCCCAGCCAAAAGTGAATGAAAAAGCCGGCCCAAAAGAGGCCCAAGCAGCGAGACCGGCAGTATCACCGCTCGGTTCTTCCCGCTCTATTTCCCAAGGAACAGATACCGCGATTCCCCCACTCTTCCCCATTTCGAACTTCGTGGACAAATGGTGTCATTTTTGGTATAGAAATGAAGGACAAACACCGAACATACGATAGAGAAGCATCTGACCCGTAGCATATGAACACGCTACATGAGGAACAGACAGGAAATGAAAACGCACCATTTCCGATATGAGAGTGAGACCGGCATCGCCGAGAGCAAGGCTTTTCAGAGAAAGCAGTTGTCTGATTTTGCCTGTAATATCGGAAAGGCTACAACTGGGAGGATCTCAGCCTTTACAGAACGAGGGAGAACCTTCTCAAATGCGTGGAAAGGGACCTTCGAAAGTTCAAGCGGGGAGATGGAGACAACCGGGTCGTGTTTTTCTGCACCACGTGTGATCCCTGCGCGACCGAGGAACACGCCGAGATGACGATTGAGGCCATCCGCCTGATCATGGAGGGGTCTGATCTCCAAGTCAGGGTTCTTTCCAAGAGCAGACTCATCCTCAAAATTGCCACGGAGCTTGGCCTATTTCGATACAGAATCAGTTACGGGCTTTCCATAGGTACCATAAGGCCCGAGGTATCAGCGTGCATTGAGGAGCACGCCACTCCGGTCAACGAAAGGATCGAGACCTTGCAACTGCTCCGGGGTGCCAACTTTAGAACCTTTGGGATGCTTTGCCCGATCTTGCCTTCAGAAATGGATTACCTGGATGCACTTGTAGATTCCATCAGGCCACAGGCATGTGAGCTAGTTTCCATCCAGAAATGGTCTTTTTTGCCAATCTCGGCGTCAATCTGCGAGGTTGCTTGTGCGGCGTACTTCAGTACGCCTCCGCGCAACCT
>JAWLEX010000173.1:0-5194 GCA_041685835.1 Desulfatiglandales bacterium | reverse complement strand
GAGGTTGCGCGGAGGCGTACTGAAGTACGCCGCACAAGCAACCTCGCAGATTGACGCCGAGATTGGCAAAAAAGACCATTTCTGGATGGAAACTAACCAGTGGACCCGAATCCTATGAGCGTACAGCCCGCCTACCAACGGCCAGCAGCCGAACGAGCCGTTCCACGGAAACGGCGTAATAACCGCCCATCGGACTCCATTCAAAAAATGGCCGTGCTTTTCACGGATGTTGTCGGGTCCAGCCGATATTTCAAGGAGTATGGTGACCTCGCAGGCCGGGAAATGCTCAGAAAGCACCAGGAGCTGGCTTCCGGCCCTGTGAATGATTATGGTGGGGCGGTGGTCAAGGTCCTGGGTGATTCCGTGATGGCCTATTTCACGGACCCGGAAGAGGCCCTCAAGGCTGCGGTCAAGATACAGCAAGCTTTTTTTCGTAACAACGAATCAAAGGACCTCAAAGATCATATTAATATTAGAATAGGACTTCATTACGGCGATGGAATTGTTGATAAAGGAGATATATACGGTGACGTAGTAAACATCACAGCCAAGTTCCTTCCCTTGGTGAAGGGAGGAGAGATCTTTGTATCCGGGCAGCTCCACGACCAGGTCAACGGGCTTCCCTGGGCCGCGTTCGAAAGGCTGGATCTGAACACCAACAAGGAGATTCTCAAGACTCTGGTGATTTTCCGGGTCACCTGGGACAACAAGGCCGAGCTGGACCCCTCCGTTACTACGGTCGTCGTGCTCAAGCCCATGTGGAACCTGGCCATGGGCAGGTTCAAACAGTCCTGGAACCGCCTCCTGCATGAAAAGGCAGGTCTGTGGCCGGGTGCGCCCGGGAAGAGCGCCGAGCTCCCCGACGGATCTCTCATCCTCTACACCAAGGACCCGTCCACCGCCCCGGCTATCGGGCAAAAGGCCTTGAATTTCCTTCGGAAGGACACCAAAAACGACGGCATGCCTTTCCTTCCTCTTCAGGTCCTGATCGACACAGGCCAGTTCAGGAGGGCCGGTGAACCTACCCTTGGCGGGGTCGCCGAGAGCTGGAACTATGCAAAGCCCGGCGAAATAACCATCTCCGGCCCGGCCTTCGATACCATGAATGTGCCGGGCGACCTCCAGGTGATCCCCCCGGAAGAGGGCCGGGCGCCGGCATTTTTCAGGCTGCTTCCCAATGATTCAGAGAAACAGGCCGACACATGCCTTTTCCTTTATCAGCACTCCATGGCCGGTGGAAAAAACGAACCCTGCTTTTACTGCGGTGACCGGCGGCACCTGCCGGCGGAGTGCCCTTCCAAGCAGATGCCCGATGTGACCCACGGCCTGGAGCGGCTTGGTTATCACTCCCTCGAGCGGATAAATGAGATATATTTCGATTATCTTAAGGGTGGTCGGGACTCGGCTGTGGCGGACCCGTTCGAAGATTTGGCCGGACAAGCCTTTTTCGAACTCAAGAATGTATTCCAGCTTCGATTTCTGAGAACGCTTTGGGCCTCGAAGGCCGAGACCTGGAGCGGGGTCGAAGCACGCGAGGAAGGGGGAGAAAGGGGGGGATTGATCTGGATCGGGCAGGACTGCATCCGTGTGTCCAACCTGGTCCAGGCCGAAAGTGTTCTTGTGGACGCCCTGGAAAAATACCCGGGCGATTACCTCGCCCTATGCGCCATGGGCTTCCTGCAGGTTGAAAAGGGGGATCTGCCTCGGGCCAAACGTTTCTTCAAGCATGCGCTGGAGAACACACATTCCGTACCCAGGCGGATCTTCACACGATTTCTTCTGGCCCGTGTCCATGAACTCAGCGGAGAGCATCGGCATTCGGAAGAGCAGGTACGCAAGATCCTCCTCAATGACTCCCTCTGCCAAGAAGCGCTATACCTGGACGCGCTGTTCAAGTTCAGGAAAGGCAACCACGCCGACGGGATTCGACGGCTTCGAAGGTTGATCGATACCAACCGGAATTACTTCATCGCCGCCTTGATCGATCCGGAGTTGGCCGGGCACAGCGACCGGATCCATCCTGAGATTAACAAGATCCTGAAGAAGACCGCGGATCAGGCGGGCCTTCTTGCAACACAGGCCGCAGAGGAAATGGAAAAGATGCAGCGGCTCCTGGGCGGCGAAGAATCCGAACTCAAGAGGGCGAGGTCCTATTACGAGAAGGTTCAGGAGCTGTCAGGCACGGAAAGCTATTTCGGCTTCCTTGACATTCTCTATTACGCAACGGTTATTATCCGCGTCGCCCGCAAGAGCAGCGAGCATGCCCGCAGGGAGCTTACCCGCGCCCACGGGATCCTGAAAAAGCGTCACGAGAAATGTGTCCGGTTTGCCAAGAATTACCCGCACGAATCTTTTCTGGGGTCCCTGCCCCAGGATCTTGCGGCCGCTGGAAGGCAGGTTGATGGAATACAGGAAGTGCTTCGAAACAATACGCTGGAAAGATACACCGACTCCTTGACCCTGGCCCGTGAACTCGCCGGGGTCATGGAGCGCATAGAGCAGAAGGTCGGCCGGCTTGAAGGCCTGAGGCGCTGGATCCGGTTCGGTTCGGCGTTCTGCAAAAAGGCCTTTCTGATGGAGGGGGCTGTCGCGCTCATCGGCCTGCTCCTTTTCCCGGCGATGGGTCACTACCTGAACGTCATGATTCCGGGATTGATGTTCTCCCCGGAAAACATATGGGTCTACCAGAAGGGCATTCTCATAGTGGGAGGGTTGGCCGCCCTCTTGGCGGCCTTTCTCATGAGCGCCCGCAACCTGGGGGACAACTGAACAGGTTAGTTTCCATCCAGAAATGGTCTTTTTTGCCAATCTCGGCGTCAATCTGCGAGGTTGCTTGTGTGGCGTACTTCAGTACGCCTCCGCGCAACCTCTTGATTTCCTTGATCTTGACAAAAAATCCTCATTTCTGAACTGGAAACTTGCCAGTGCCCAAAAAGCGTTTCTGGATGGGCACAGGTTAACATTCCGGCACGGTGTCATATAAACCGAACCCGGCGCTCGGTACGAAATGCCGGTGACGGTTGTTGAATCTTTGAGGCGTCGAGCCGATGAGTTGCGGCGGGACCCCGGGGATTTGAAACCAGGGCTCACAATCCTGGATCTATTCGTCGAGGAGGGCAGTGTCCGCATGGTAGCGAGAGGAGAACACGGCAGGCCGGCCGGAAAAAACGCTGCACGAGGTCAGGACATACTCGGCCACGCGCCTCCTGCTGGATTCATCCAGTTGGTTAAACCTCTGTACGAACAGGGCGTCGTCATTAACGGTCTCCAGCACATGCCACAGCTCCTCGGCCGACATGTCGTCCGAGGGGCCGGGTGTGCCGGGTTCTGAGCCGCCGGCAAGGGCCCTCCGGCCCCGGTCGAGGGCCATATCCAGTTCCTCGTGCAGTTTCCGCGCTTCAGCCTCAAGATCCACAATGCTTGAACAGGCCCGTGAGACCGGGTGGAGGACGGTTTCCCCGGCCAGGTCACACCGCACGCAGAGCCGCACCTCGGGAAAACGCGCCCCTTGGCTCTCGTCCAGGACCACCGCATCGAACGGCTCTCCCATATCTTATACCTCTCCCCAATGCGTGTTGCAGCGCTTCAAGACCGCGCAGAATCCGGATCCTCGCCCTTCAGCCACAAGGGCAACCCCGCCGCCAGGAACACCACGCGGTCGGCACTTTGAGCCACCGCCTGGTTGAGGGCTCCGGCTTCGTCCCGGAACGCCCTGCCCAAAGGGTGTTCCGGCACCACACCCATGCCGACCTCGTTGGACACCAAAACCACGCTTGTCCTGCGGGCTGCAAGAGTTTTCAGAAGGCCGTCTCGATAGAACGGCACCCGGCTCCGTCCCTCTTTGAGCATCACGTTGCTGAGCCATACCGTAAGGCAGTCCACAAGCACTGCGTCCGCAAGGGGGCACCGTGCCCGCAGCGCCCCAGGCAGGTCAAGCGGTTCTTCCAGGAGCGTCCATTCGGGACCGCGGGACTCACGGTGGAGCCTTACCCGCTCGGCCATCTCCTCGTCCAGGATCTCGGCCGTGGCCAGGAAAAAACGAGAGCGGTAATTCCGCTCTACGTACCTGAGCGCCCAGGAGCTCTTTCCGCTCCTCGCACCACCAAGAGCCAGCACGACTTCGTGTCCCGGCTCTTCAGCCATTACCCCGATCCCCGGTCATTTGCGGCACCCCTACAGTTTAATCACAGTATCTTCCCGGGCGGCCTCCACGACCAACCCACACTCCCGCTTGCGGGAGATGTCCCTGCACAGCAACTCGAACGCCTTGAGCTCCACGTCGGTCCGCGACGGGTCATGGTGAAATAGAACAAGCTTGTGGACCTCGGCCCTTCGAGCCAGTTCCAGGGCGGACTCGTAGTCCGAATGGCCCCAGCCTCGCCGGGCGGACACCTCATCGGGCGAATACTGTGCGTCATGTATAAGAAGGTCCGCTCCCCTGCAAAATTTTTCATATTCCCTGAAGGCTTCCTCGCCGTCAAGTTCATTGTCCGTTAGGAAGACCATGGTTCGAGCCCCTTCCCGTATCCGGAATCCCATACCTCCCTGCGGGTGCCTCAGGGGGATGCTTTCCACACAGGCGTCTTCCAACTCCAGAGGCCGTTCCGCCAGGATGTTCAGGTAGGAGATCTTGATATCGAGGTCTTGGATGCTGATGGGGAAATACCCGCCGCCCATGGGGTTGTCAAAGGTGTGCCGAAGCCCCATCATGGCGTTGGAATGCCCGTCAACAAGCAGCTCCGTCCCCTTTTTGAGTCCGGTGGCAAAAAAAGGAAAACCTATGATGTGATCCCAGTGCGCGTGTGTCATAAGAAGATATAATGGGCTTCCACCGTTTCTTCCCTGCATGGCTCCACCCAGCCTGCGGATTCCTGTGCCGGCATCGAGGATAAGGGTCTTCCCGTTCTCCAGCACTACCTCCAGGCAAGTAGTGTTGCCGCCGTACAGGTTCGTATCCCGTCCCGGAACAGCTATAGACCCTCTC
Organism: Desulfatiglandales bacterium; assembly: GCA_041685835.1. Taxonomy (GTDB): domain Bacteria; phylum Desulfobacterota; class DSM-4660; order Desulfatiglandales; family HGW-15; genus JAIPEI01. The sequence goes on along the minus strand of JAWLEX010000173.1, from coordinate 210 downwards.
GTTCCCCAGAAGGTGATCTTCATTGATTGTCACCCCCGCTCACCAAAAACCTCGATCCCCGCCTCTTTACTCTACCTTTGATCCCTTATCCATCTCCCTTTCACCTCCCCCTTCACCTTTCGTCCATCACGAAGCATGCACATTTTCAGTGTGAGCCCGCACAAGCCTCGTCGCATCAATCATTGAAGTAGGTGTGAAAAAAGGGTTCCA
>JAWLEX010000172.1:0-5305 GCA_041685835.1 Desulfatiglandales bacterium | reverse complement strand
CTATCAGGGTGCCGTCCAGATCAAACATCACGGCTTGAAGATCCTTGACGGCCCGCTCAAAACCCTTCAACCGTTCGTTCTCCTGAATATTCCCGTCTTCTCGAACAGGGCTCATAGCTGGATCGCCTCTCGAAACCCGAACCTTATCTGGTTGTCAAGATAATAGACTAGACTGGGATCGAACCGGTACAATCGTACGCGAAACCGGTTTCCGAAATTTTCCAGATCGAGGTCCTGCCCGGGATCAAAAAACTCCCTGGTAAAAGGATACTTTTGGACGTAGGCCCGAACAGCCTCAATAGCCTTGAGCCCGGGTCTCACCTTATGGATGCGGCCGGACATCTGGATTCCTCGAATCTCCTTCCACGATGTCACAAAAGGGTATATGGCGGCTGAGGCCTGATTGTTTGCCAACGCCTCCAGTATGTGTCTCGAATCAGGGGCGGAGAAAAAGTAGAATGCGCCTCTGTGGAACACGTAATAAACCGGAGCAGCCCATGCCTCGCCGTTTCCGGTTGTGGCCAGGGCCATGGTGCTCTGTGAGTCGATCAGTTCGCTTGCAAGGGCCTGAAGATCATGTTTCCCCATCATCATGATCCTTTTATCCCCCTGGCGCTCTGCATGCCGGCATTCCATTTACCTCATAGTGGAAACTTTTTATTTATGGGATGTTATCCAAATCAATGGTTCTGTGTCAATAGAACCACCACCATCCCGCCGGGATTACACAATCTTGCGCCCAAGATGTTGTGAAATTTCCCAGTTGACACAAAACATTCCACGCGGGTATCATCCTGCCCGAAAATCAAATTCTTATCACGCATGCGCGGAGTAAGGCAACGCATCAACCGTGGCCTCGATCCGGAGCTGAGGTCGGGCCGATATCTTCAGCCTGTTCACGCCCGGCTCACACGGCAGGTCGGGAATGAGTGCCTTCCTTCAGAAGCGCAGGCCCTAATTCAAGGGGGAACTTAACCGGCCATGGATTTCGCCCTCACTGAAGAACAACAGATGGTCCGTGATATGGCGCGGCGTTTTGCGGAGGCCGAGATCAGGCCCAAGGCCGCCCACCTCGATGAAACCCATGAGCATCCCGCCGACATAATTCGGCAAATGGGCGAGTTGAAGCTGCTCGGCATAGCCGTGCCCGAGGAGTACGGCGGTGGGGGCATGGATTATGTGAGCTACGTGCTTGCAATGATAGAGGTGTCCAAGGCCTGCGCTTCCACCGGTGTCATAATGTCGGTAAACAACTCTCTTTACTGTTTTCCGGTGATGGCTTACGGCACACATGATCAGAAGATGAAGTACCTCTATCCCTGCGCCTCCGGTGAAAAGCTCGGCTGCTACGGGCTGACCGAGGCCGGGGCCGGTTCCGACCCTTCCGCCATGATCACCACGGCCGTCAGGGACGGAGAGGACTGGATCCTCAATGGCGAGAAAAAGTTCATCACCAGCGGAAACGTTTCCGGCTACTGCGTGTTGGCGGCCGTGACCGACAAGGCCAAGGGATACAAAGGAATCAGCACCTTTGTGGTGGATCTCGAAAACACCCCCGGATTCAAGGTCGGGCGGGTCGAGGAAAAGCTGGGCATCCTGGCTTCGGGCACCGCCGAACTGATCTTCGAGGACGCACGCGTGCCGGCGGACGCCCTGCTGGGACACGAGGGCGAAGGCTTCAAACAGATGCTGAGCACCCTCGACGGCGGCCGGATCGGCATTGCCTCCCAGGCCATCGGTATCGGCCGGGCGGTGCTGGAAGAGGCGGCTGAATACGCCAAGACCAGAGAGCAATTCGGCAAGCCCCTCTCCGCCTTCCAGGCCATCCAGTGGAAGCTGGCCGATATGGCGACAGAACTGGATGCAGCCGAACTCCTGACACTGAGGGCGGCCTGGCTCGAGGATAATCACATGCCCTATGAAAAAGAGGCCGCAATGGCCAAGATGTTCGCCTCGGACATCACCATGCGCGCCTCAGTGGAAGGAATCCAGATCCTGGGCGGGTACGGCTACTCACGGGAGTATCCCATGGAGCGGCACATGCGGGATGCCAAGATCTGCCAGATCTACGAGGGCACCAACGAGATCATGCGCCTGGTGGTGGCGCGCAGTCTCCTGCGGGGCAAATAGCACCGGCCGCTGCCACACCATTTCCATTGACGTTCGCTGGGACGGTTTCCGGAAGGTTCCACGCGAAGGTCCCACACGAATGCCTGAGGGCTTACCCTACGCCCAGCACAGCCAGCCAACCATTGAGATAGAAGCCGGCCAGTATTGATGATATCAAAACTAATACAGGTATTATTCCGGCCACTACAAACTTGGCGATATTCTGGTCAAAGCCGGTTTCCGCCATATTGATAAAAAAAGGGAGGGTAGAACAAAAAAGTAGACGTAAGAACTCAGTACACGTTCATCCCCCTGTTTAAACAGGTTGACTTTTCTGGAAAAGAGACCGAGGCCTATCAACAGGAAAAGGGGCAGCGTTGTCTTTACAAAGATGTCCATAACTGTCTCATCAAAAAACGGTTTTTAGGGGATTTTCTATCATTTCAAGGCCGAGTTCAGGGCCTCCGCAATCTTTTCAAGATTGGCGAGGTAGTCCCTGGGGAGGGGATTAATGGGCACTACTGCACCGCCGATCTCTCCTGCGATAATCTCCGCATTCTTCTTGGCATACTGAGGTTGGACAAAGATTACCTTCACGCCGTCCTCCTTTGCCCTTTGAATCATACCTGCCAGTTGCCTTGGGGTGGGCTCTTTGCCTTCGATTTCCACTGCGACCTGGGTTAGCCCGTATCGGTCTCCGAAATACCCGAAGGCCGGATGGAATACATAGAACTTGGTCCCCCTTAATGGCGCGAGCGTCTGTGCGATTTTTTCGTCCACTCGATCCAGGTCATCTTTAAAGGCGGCAAGGTTTCTTTCAAAAGCCGACCGCTGTTCAGGCGCATGACGGCTTAAGGCCTCACAGATGGTCTCGGCCTGGATCATGACGTGACGAGGGTCAAGCCAGATGTGCGGGTCCGGGACCTCTTCACCCCCTGACCGCTTGAAATACCTCAAAGGGACTCCTTTTCGTGTATCCACAATTTCAAGGCCCCCATGGAGCTCGCCCATCTTGTCCATGAATCCCCTTTCAAAAGGGGTCCCGATCCGGAAAAGGACCTGCGCCTCACCCAGCCGGGCCATCTGTTTCGGGGTGGGTTCATATGTAGCGGGCGACTGCCCCGGACCAACAAGGATCTCCACGTCCACATACGGGCCACCGATCCGCTTTACGAAATCGGCCTGGGGCAGGATGCTCACAAAGGCCTTGACCTTTTTTGTTTCGGCTCCAGCCGGGCCGACCAGGCAGAGAACCACGGCAAGGAGCGCGGAGAGAACTGGCAACCTTTTCATTCAGACCTCCTTCTCATGCCAGGTTTTTCTTGAAGCGTTCCACGGCAAACACGATCAATCCCACGGCGAGAACGGCTTGAGCCCAGGCTGCTCTGGAAGAGGGTGTGCGCTATGCCAAACAGCGCCGGCAGTTTGGTGTACCGCTATCCAAACACCAGGCCGTCCATAGTATTGTGTGCATTAAATCGGTGATGCGTGCGGCTCCGGATGGTGCAGGACGACGGGCCCCGGACAACAGCGAACTGAACCCCTTTGACCGGCCAGGTGGGGCCCCAAACCGCTGCCTGGTAGTGCTCTATACTGTATGACGTATCTTTGCAGCATGTTCAAATCAGGATGAAACGAACCGTACATATTTGTGTGCCAGCCCTAAAGCACGGATGCATTTCTCCGGCGTGTCGAAAACAGGAAAACCGCACAATTCCATTATCTCGGCCAACTCGGCAATAGCACGCGCATCCGGTCCATAGATCCAGATCACCACTGGTTTCCTGGATCGGGCCTTGAGCCCTTCATACGCCTCCACATACCTCGGCATGACGTTTCCGGCCGGATTGGCCCAAAGCACCGCGAAGAGGGCATCCAAGTTTTCATCTCCGAGAATGGTATCCAGAATCCTGGCATAAAGGTCAAAGGCATTCGGAACGGCCGCCATCATAGGACCCATATCCACCGGATTTTTCCCCAGGCCCGGGAAAAGCTTTTCGAGTGCGTCCGCAGGGCCGTCTCCCAGTCTTGCCACGGAGAGTCCTTGCTTTGCGCACTCATCGATGGCCATCACCGCCACCCCTCCTGTAACGGTCAGAATGCCCACGCGGTTCCCTGAAGGAAGCTCCTGGGCCGCAAATATCTTCGGCATCTCAAAGATATCACCGAACTGCTCAAGCCGCAGTATTCCCGCCTGGGAACACACTCCGTCAAAGATCCTGTCGTCCACAGCCAGCGATCCGGTGTGGGATTCGGACGCCTTTGCCCCTTCTTTGGTCCTTCCCGATTTTAGGACAAGCAAAGGTTTCCGGTTCGCCACCTGCCTCGCCAATTTCAAAAACTCTCGTCCGTTGCGGATGCTTTCCAGGTACATGCTGATCACTGCGGTTTTCCCGTCCTCCGCCAGGTACTCCAACAGGTCGCATTCATCCACATCACACTTGTTTCCGAAATCACAGATCTTGCTCACACCAAAGCGCATTTCCGGGTAAGTGACCGCCTGCGGATTGATCATGCCTGACTGAGCGCAGATGGCGGTCACGCCCTGTCTGATTTCGTAGTAACCCGCTTCATAGGGGCAGGGGTTAAAACCGTTTGCCGTGTTGGCCACGCCTGCAGTGTTGGGGCCTATGATGCGAAGATCGAGGCCTCTTGCCAGCGAGGCAACTTCCTCCTGAAGTTGCGCACCCTCGGCATCCCTTTCCGCAAACCCGTCCGATACCACAACCACGGATCGGATTCCTCGATCCGCGCATTGTTTTATAATGGAAAGCACGGATCTCGCGTTGACCATGAGGACGGCTGCGTCCGTTTGACCGGGAATGTCTCCAAGAGAGGGGTAGACCTTGATCCCGTGCACTTCTTGATACCCTGGATTGACGGGAAAGATCTTGCCCTTATAACCCGCCTTCAGAAGGGAGCGGACAATCACGTACCCGCCGAAGAACCCTTCTCGAAAAGATCCGATGATGGCGATGGACCGCGGATCAAAAAAGCGACCAACCAGGGAAGTCTTCACTTTCTCGCTCATGGATAATACTACTATCACAGACCGGCCGTCCGTGACAAGCTCCCCACCCCGCCTGAAATACGACTCCGGCGGAATCGTAACTCCGGGATGTTTTTAAAGGCATATCCAGCAATATGAATCAGCCGGCCAAACCATGGTTGGCTACCCTTGACAAATGGCCGGTCC
>JAWLEX010000171.1:0-5311 GCA_041685835.1 Desulfatiglandales bacterium | reverse complement strand
GAAGGTCAGGGCGGAGGCCCTGAGCTGGCAGCGGTCTTCTGCCAGACCGCGGAATGTAAGTATGATTATACGGAGGAGGCGGATGAGAAAGGAGCGGGGCCGGGGAAGGTCCTTCCTGCGAATCCTCCAGATGTCCGTGGTCAGAAACCCGATGGTTTGAACCACTCGCCGCCTAAGATCCGGCATTGTCAGGCGCTCTTCAGTCATCGGGTTACCCGGTGGGCGGCGGTCGAACCCGCCGCAGGGGTGTTGATTCAGGTTACTCGTCGATATGTCTTTTTTTATACCCTGGAAAGTGCGATGGGGTCAAGGCCGATGTCTCTCCCCCTCCGCGTTCCACCCGGCACTCGAGCTGTTGAGCACCGGTCACCTGCGCCACAACTCCCTTATTCTTGGAGTCGGACAAAAGCCGGTTTAACGCGGGGACTTGTTTCACTCAGCTCCCTCACTGCTGAAAGGGGTTACTCATGAGGTTGGAAGTTCAGCTATTTGCTTCTCTCGGGCGGTTTGCGCCCGGCGGCGGCGGAACCGGGCCCTTTGATGTGGAGCTTGACGGAGACATGACTGTCGCCGGGCTTCTGGAACGGCTCGGAGTCCCGGCCGAGACGGTCAAGCTCGTCTTTGTCAACGGGGTCCACGCGACCGGTGAGACGCCCCTTGAGGACGGCGACCGGGTGGGCGTGTTTCCTCCTGTTGCAGGAGGCTAGTTTCCATCCAGAAATGGTCCTTGATCTTGACAAAAAATCCTCATTTCTGAATTGGAAACTTGCCAATGCCCAAAAAGCGTTTCTGGATGGGCACGAGGCTAGTCAATGGAAAGGGAAAACAGGACCCTCGACTCCGGGGGCCGGGCCAGGGCGGCCAGGTCTTTCGGGGGCACAGGCATACCGTCGATTTCCGCAACGTGAACCGCCTCGATCAGGCGGTCTCCTCCCTTTTGAATCCGTTTTTCCAGGCGCTTCCAGCCGATAAGGACCCCCGACTGAAAAAGGGCCGGCGCCAACTCCCGAAGCAGCACGTTGAAGGCCTTGATGGTGACCAGTCCACGGCCCTTGCCGCAGGCCGCCGGTGACTCCACGTGCGTGATGCCTTGCCGGAGCGAGGCGTACACCCCGTCCTTTCGAAGTGTGGCGCCAAGCAGCCCGGGGAGGGCCGCCGAGAGCGCCAGTACGGATCCGTCCGTGACCACGGCATGGTCGAGCCGGTCCACCGGCCTGCCGTCAAGAAACACGGTCTGGATACGTTCATTCACGTACTCGCTGTCCAGGCCCAGCTGGTCGCACAGAAGCGCGCGGACGGAGCAACCCAGGTCCGCTTCCAGCTCAACGCCCTCCATGAGCAAGGGTGTAAAAAAGGCCAGGGCGGGCGTTTCAACGGTGAGAGCCAGTCTATGTTCCACGGCAGGAAGGTCCATGGCGCCTTTCCCAAGAAAGCGGGGAGACCCCTTTGAGGCCTCCCCGTCGATGGATCAAGATCTGTAGCCCTAGAAATTGAACACCTGGTCAAGGTCCTCGTCGGATACCTGGAATGTTACGTTGTGGGGTTCCAGGGGCTGTTTCTGAAAAAAGGCGGGCAGGCGGTCCTGCTCTGCAGTGAAACCCGCACGTTTGTTGAAGTCGCGCTCGTTTCTAAGGACGGACTTGCCCAGTTCGGTGACGTCGTCGGCCGTGAGGCTCAAGCCGTGGAAGGCGTTGATCATGTCGATCAAGGCCTGAAAGGTCTCGGGCTGGTCCATGACTGCAAAGGCGATGAACAGGCACATGCCCGTGGAGTCGATGGCCGCCGTGGTTATTTGCAGATTGCGGGAAAGCTCGGCCTGGCCCTCCGGCTTCAGGGGGTCCAAGCTTCCTCCCACACCCAGGATATTGGTGGCCACGGCATAACCGGCCGTGTGGTCCGCGCCCATGGTGCTGGTGGCGTAAGTCACGCCGATTCCCTGCACGGCCCGTGGGTCATAGGCGGGCATGGCCTGGCCCTTGACCACGGGGACCCGTTCCACGCCGAATACGCGTCCGGTGACAGCGGCCCCGTTGCCCAGGATGCGCCCCAGGGGGGTGCCCTTTCCCACCTCCTTCACCAGGTTGATGGCGGCCTGTGCATCTCCGAACTCGGCCAGCCCTGCATCCATGGCCACGCCGATGGTGGCGCCCATCTCGATGGTGTCCAGCCCGAAGTCGTCGTCAAGCCGGTCGAGCATTGCGATTGAGTCCAGGTCGCTGATCCCGCAGTTTCCGCCGTGGGCCCACACGGTTTCGTACTCTGGCTGCTTGGTCAAATAGTGCCCGTCCTTGTCGTTGTAAATTCCTGAACAGCGGATGACGCATCCCCGGTGGCATCCATGAGTGGCCTTGCCGCCGCGGCTCGTCTCGAGCTCGGCCTGGGTCTCGCCGCTGATATCCCCGGCCCCCTTGAAGCGGCCGGTCTTGAAGTTGTACGTGGGATATCCCCCCGCCTCGTTTATCACATTAGTCAGTACGTTTGTCCCGAGGGCGGGCAGGCCCTCTCCTGTGACGGGGTGTTTTCTCAGGCCGTCCACGAACTGCTTGTTGGCCTCCTTGAAGGCATCGGGGTCCTTGGGGCTGCGCATCTGCATCCCCTCGTCGTCGAGTACGATGATTTTAACGCCCTTGCTGCCCATGACGGCGCCCACGCCGCCGCGTCCAGCGTGCCTGGATGGGCGGCCCTCCATGTCGGTGCACGCCACAGAGGCGGCGGACATCTTCATCTCTCCCGCCTGTCCTATGGAGATACATGCGATCTTGTCGCCGAACTCTCCTTTGATCTTGTCAACCAGGTCGTAGTTGCCAAGTCCCCTGAGGCTGTTGTCCGGCGTGATCTTCACGCCGTCCTTGTTGATGAACACCTTGTACAGGGTATCGTCTGCGGGTTTTCCTTCCAGGATTATGGCGGCGTAACCGAGGCGGGCCAGCACCTGGGCCGCCTGGCCTCCGGAGTTCGCCTCCTTGATCCCTCCGGTGAGCGGGCTCTTGCAGCCTACCGAGAGTCGTCCGGACATTGCTCCCGTGGTGCCGCTCAAGAGTCCGGGTGCTATTACCAGCTTGTTGTCCTCTCCCAGCGGATGGCATAGAGGAGGAACTTCCCTGCTGATGACAGCCGAGGTGAGAGTCCTTCCCCCCATGCCCGAGTATTCTCCCACCGGGGCCTCGTTCAGCCAAGGTCCTCCGGAAGCGCCCATGTCGATTCTCAGGATCTTGTCCATGTGTTTCCTCCTTTCCAGGCGGATAGGTTCGTTGATGGCTTTCAGGCTGATTCCCGCGGTTTTGCTGTGACCGCCCGGGAGATCAGGCATATCCCTATAACTTAAGCTCGAAGGGAGGAGTATGTCAAGGATTAACAGGGATATTAAGTAGTTATGTCATATATGATATAAGAAAACATGGAATGAGAGATCGGTGGGCTTATCCGCCTTCGGCCGGAAAGACCCCCGAAGGCGGATAAGACTGAAGCGCAGGGCTCAGGCAGGGTTCGAGATCTCGAGAAGTTCGACCTGGAAGTAGAGGGTCTGCCCGGCCAGCGGGTGGTTGGCGTCGAGAGTCACCGCTTCGTCCGCCACATCTGTGATAACCACTCCGAAAGGCGTGCCGTCCTGCTGCTTGATCTGGAGCTGCATGCCGACCTCCGGCGTGATGTGTTCGGGGAACTCAGCGGGCGGGATCTCCATGACCAGTTCTTCCCGGCGGGATCCGTAGGCATCGTCGGGGGGGACTTCGATATCTCGAGTTTCCCCGATTCCCATTCCCATGACCCCGTTTTCAAACCCGCTGATGATTTGGCCTTCACCGACCTTGAACTCCAGCGGTTCGCGTTCTCTGGATGTGTCGAACACGCGGCCGTCCTCGAGCTTTCCGGTGTAGTGAACCTTAACTGTGTCTCCGTTCTTGAGCGTTGTCATATTTTTTTCCTCCTGACTCTTTGGTTTTCGGGAATGGTGACCTCCGTAGTCCTTCCTGAAGCAAAGGAACGCTTTACCGATCGGCTTTACCGATCGGCTGTTCGGCTATTACAGCCCAACGTTATTGTTGCAGCGTGTCCGGATGTCCCATGCCTGAGAGGGTATTGGCTGTTGCTCTGAATGGCTTGGTATGTGAACGGGAAGGTCAAACCAAGACAAAAGGCGGCCGCTCTCCCTGCCCCTCATCGCAGCCGAAGGCGGAAACTTCTTTTTTTATCTTGTCCTTAAACCTTAAGGATCCTGTCCTCTCCTGTCAATGGGTATATGAAAAGATCATTCCCATGCTGAAACGAGTCTACAGCCCCACCCGCAAGTCCTCGGCCTTGCGGTCTTCGCCTATGAATTGCCGGGTCCCCCGGGTGTCCTCCTTATATAGACCCGGACGATCCCTGCCGGAAGGGGCATGCCCAGGCGGTTTTCCTTCTCGTTTTTGAAGTTCACGAACACGTTGACGGGACGGCGGGGGGTGGCGTTGCGGTGTCTCCGGGAGAACAGGCCGGGGACCCTGCGGGGCCGCTTTACTCGGGCTCCGGCCTGGTGTATGCTCTCCTCCTCCCTGAAACAGGACAGGGGGCATATGGTTGAATCAGACTGAGAACCTCAATGGTGTGGTCATGTGTCTCATCCTGCTCGCTGTTGAAACCCACCCGCGTTACAAACTGGTCTTTGCCGCAAACCGGGATGAATATTACGATCGTCCTTCGGAGCAGGCCGGGTTTCGGCCCGGCGCGCCGGGTCTTCTCGCGGGAAGGGACGGCCGCAAAGGCGGCATCTGGACCGGGGTCACCAGGTCTGGAAAAATCGGGGCTCTCACCAACTACCGGGACCCTGCCGCACACCGTCCCGGGGCGCCGTCCCGCGGCCTTTTAGTCCACCGCTTTCTCCTGGGTTCCGAAGGCCCTGAGGATTACCTCCGTTCGGTGCTGCGAAAGGGGGATGAATACAACGGGTTCAACCTCCTTGCGGGGGATCTCTCGGAAATGTACTGGGCGTCCAACCGTGCCGGCGAGGTCCGAAGGCTGGATCCCGGAATCCATGGGCTCAGCAACCGGCTGCTGGACACCCCGTGGCCCAAGGTGGTGCGAGGTAAGGCCATGCTGGGTTCGGTCCTTTCGTCCCCGGAGGGCCCATCGGTGGAAAGCCTGTTTACAATCCTGTCGGACCGAACCGCTGCCCCGGACTCGGAACTTCCCGATACCGGCGTGGGGCTTGAACGGGAGCGGATGCTTTCCCCTGTTTTTATAGAGAGCCCAGCGTACGGCACGCGTTCCTCCACGGTAATCCTTGTCGATCGGGATGATCGGGTCACCTTTGTGGAACGCACCCATGACAGGCCCC
>JAWLEX010000170.1:0-5336 GCA_041685835.1 Desulfatiglandales bacterium | reverse complement strand
TTTGTTCTCTTTCGATTGCGATCCCGATCCCGATTTCGATTTCGATTTCGATTTCGATTTCGATTTGGATTTCGATTTGGATTTGGATTTGGATTTGGATTTGGATTATAACAACATCAATACTTCTTGTTTTTTCTGACAGCTTTTCAGGAGTAAGGCACTAACTGACTTTTCCTACAACCAGTAGAATACGATGTCAAGAAAAAATACCATATATTGTGTTTTACTCTGAAATATCATCTCAATCCCTGTGAACCGGGAAACAGGAGGAGTGCCCATGTCAGAGGAGAAACCGGATGACCTGGAGCGATTGCGCCGGGATGCAAAGGCGATTTTTCTGGCGGCCGTTCGCCGTGTGGATCCCTTCGATGCTGTTAAGCGGTTTGTCCGGCTGGAGGGTGACTCTTTACTCCTGGGCGAGACCGAAACAGCAGCGGATCGGTTGGACCTGGGCGGGTTCCGCCGGATCTTCGTGGTGGGCGGAGGCAAGGCAACGGCCCCCATGGCCCGGGCCCTCGAGGAGCTCCTTGGGGACAGGATCACCGAGGGTTTGATCAACGTAAAGTACGGCTTTGCCGAACCGCTCGAGCGGACCGGGATCGTGGAGGCGGATCATCCTGTGCCGGACCACAGTGGCGTGGACGGTACCCGGCGGATAAAGGAACTCCTGGAACGTGCCGGGGAAGAGGACCTCGTGTTTTCGCTGATTTCGGGCGGGGGATCGGCTCTTCTTCCACAGCCGGCAGGGCGGATCCGGCTGGAAGAGAAACAGGCCGTCACCCGGAGTCTGCTGGAATGCGGTGCGAGCATAGATGAGATTAATGCAGTGCGAAAGCACATCTCCGCGGCCAAGGGAGGTCAGTTGGCCAGGGCGGTCGCGCCGGCCACTACCATCAACCTCATGCTCTCAGACGTGGTGGGAGACCGCATGGACGTGATTGCTTCAGGGCCGTTTGTCCCGGATGAGAGCACCTTCGAGGAGGCCCGGCACATCCTGGTCCGCTACGGCCTGTTCCAGACCCTTCCCGACACGGTCCGGGACCACCTGCAACAGGGGATTGAGGGAGTGATTCCCGACACCCCTAAGGCCGGGGATCCGGCATTCGACCGGGTGACGAACCTCATCATCGGAAGCAACATCCAGGCCCTTTTGCAGGCCGCCGAAGAGGCCGGGTCACGGGGATATCAACCAATGATTCTCTCTTCCATGATCGAGGGGGAGACACGCGAGGTAGCAAAAGTGCACGCGGCCGTCGGCCGGGAGATGCTGAAGACAGGAAGGCCCCTGGCCCCTCCGGCATGCGTGATCTCCGGCGGGGAGACCACTGTGACCATACGGGGAAAGGGGCGGGGCGGGAGAAACCAGGAGTTCGGCCTGGCAGCGGCCCTGGAGCTGGCCGGGCTCCCTCCAAGGATTGTCCTTTTGAGCGGGGGTACGGACGGCAATGACGGCCCCACGGACGCCGCCGGGGCCTTGGTTGACCCGGGGTCTGTGGAAAAAGGGCGGAAAGCGGGATTGGATGCAGAGGCCTACCTTGACGACAACGACGCCTACACCTACTTCTCGGCAACGGGGGATCTCCTGATGACGGGGCCCACCAGGACTAATGTAATGGATGTCAGGCTTGTTATTGTTTCCCCTGCCAGCGCTTGATCAGGTATGGCTTTGTCATCTCAAAGGTGATGCAGTCCTCTTCTATGGCCTCCTCGGCCTGCTGTGTGGACATTCGCCTGGTCTTCTTTACAAAGGAAAAGGTCCGCCCGTAGTACAGGGGTATCAGGGATTCCATAAGCACGTCGGGATCGCGCACCCCGTCCCGGAACGCCACGCCCATGTCGAACAGGATCCGTGCCCAGAGATCGGTGGGAAAGGTAAAGACACGTTCCTTCATCCCCTTCATTTCCATCAGCTTCTTGAAGACGTCCTCAAAGAGGGCCTCCTTCCACACCTCCTCGTACTCCTTGAAGCCGGCGAGAAAGCTTTCGAAGAGCTTTTTGGCGTCCACATCCACCTTGGGAGGCATTTCCACTTCGCCCAGCCCGAATCCGTAAATGGCCGTAGGCCGGCTGTACTTCACACGAAGCCAGGTGTCCTCGAAGTGGGACATAAGAGAGAAGATGGTCCCGATGACCTGCCGGAACATGGGGCCGAGGGACGAGGCCGGATCTTTGGGCCGATGGATCTTGGGGCGCCCCATGAAGGACTGGCAGATATGGACCCCCTGGTTGAGGGCGATGGTGGTCATCCATATGTCGATCCCGAAGTTGGCCGTGGCCTCGTCCCACGCCTCGTTGTCAAGGTACACGCGTGCAAGGTCTCCGCTGAAACCGAAGTCTCCGCCTATGGGCTGGCGTACGCGGCGGCCGTACAGTGCCCTTGACAAGGGATAGGCGATGCCGTTCGTTATGGTCCCGTCATACTTGTGGCGTACATAGAGAGGGGCCACGTAGGAGAAGTCGTTGAAGAGCGGCTCTCCAAGGTGCCGGATCCACTGGGGCGTGATGCTCTTGAGATCGGCGTCCACAACCACGACGGCCTTGGCTTCCAGTTCCAGAACCTTCTCGAACAGGTTGCGGAAGTTGTTTCCCTTGCCCTTCACACCGGGCGGGGTCGAGAGATAAATCTTCGACCGCTTGGTCGGCGTGTTAAGAAAGGCCTCCTTGGTCCCGTCGGGCGAGTTGTTGTCCGTGTTGATGATGACGGAGCGCACCTCGGGAAAGTACCTGACCAGACCCTCGCTCGCCTGCTGGACCGGAAAGCTTATAGAGTCCTCCTCCTTATAGGATGGTATGCATACAACAAGGTCAGCCTTGTCCACGCCGTCCGGGTTGACTTCTTTTTCGAACATATCAGAACATGCCTCCGTTCAGCCTCGTGAACCATTTCCTTCGTCCACGTAGTTGTCAAGAAGTTCCAGGATCGCCCTGTTCCATCCCACAGGGCCTGGTTCCATGGTTATTCGAATGCCCGGGACGGCCCCCGTCAAATCACTTAAGGGGCGGGGAGAGCGCACCAGCACGGGCACATCCACCCGTTTCAGCATGGGGATGTCATTGGGGCCGTCGCCCAGGCCCACCGAACGAAGGCCCGGGCGCTCCAGGCGGAACCAGTCGAATAGCCGGGAGACGGCCTCCCCTTTGTCGCAGGCCCCGAAGAGATGGAAGAACCGGCCCCCGGCGGTCACCCTCAAACCCCGCTTATGTGCGGCGCGTGCAAGGAGGTCCATATCAATGCCGTAAGGCTCCACCGCTACAAAGGGCTCATCGTATTCCCTCCGGGCGGCCCGTTCCGCGTCTTCCTTAGGCAGGCCGGTCAGAAGGGCGATCTCTTGGACGTCCATGTCGGAGAATCCCCTGAGGCCCGGCCGGCCCAGCTCTTCCCGGATCTCTCGAAAGGCCCGGGTTACAATATCATACCGCACTCCCAGGTGCCACACATGTTCACCTGCCTTGGGCACGGCCTCGGGCGGGGGTGGTTGAACGCACTCATTCGGGAAGGCAATCCCGCCGCCGTTTTCCGAGATGAATGGCCATTGTAGCTGAAGGGCGTTCCGAATGACCTCTATCTCGGCCCGCGTCTTGCTCGAAACCAGTACCACTGGAACGCCGAGGCGCCGGCAGAGCGCAAGGGCCTCGGCGGCCGGTTCCCATGCATACGTGTCGTGGTCCAGCAGGGCGCCGTCCAGGTCCGTGAATATGACGAACTCCGTTTGGCCTGTTTGGGCAGCACTTTTTTTCTTCTCAGGTCTCACCGGAACCGCTGTTTTTCCTGTTCCACGGCCTCCACCAGGTCCAGGAAGATGTCGGGGAGTTTGTTGGAGACCCGCTCCCAGGAGACCGTGGTGGGGATCTCGAAGAGTGCGCGCCGGGTCTTGTCCTCCACTTGAAGTATGGTATCGGCCAGTCCCTGCTCCAGGAAAGGCTTGAACTCCGGGTGGGTGTTCACCAACCTGAGGAAACGTTCGGTCAGCATAGTGGGGGAGGTCAGGAGTTCACCGGCGTGAAGGATGGAGTTCCTGAACACGTTTTTTACGAGGTTTTCCTCCCCCTCACGGTCGTATTTCAGGTAACTGAACCCGGAGTCGTCCGAATACTTTTTTATGAGTTCCTCGGACACGGCCTGATAGGTGATCGAGAGGTCCCTTATGAAGGTGTCCGATATCTCGAGGCCTTCCTCGATCACGAGGGCGTTCATGAGCGTGGTCACAATGTCCACGGCCATGCGGTTCAGGCCTTTGGTGTGGTCCGATTCAGAGACGTCCTGGTGCTTGTGGTCAAATGGTTTGTCCGTAAACATGACCTGGGCCGCGGATGTGGCCTTGCGATACACCTCGATCAGGGTGAAGATCTCAACGCCCCAGTTGGTGGCAAAGCGCATCTTTTTCAGGAGGTCCGAGTGAAAAGCCACCTCCCCCGACAGCTGGTAGTGGAAACCCAGCAGAAAGTCGATCAACCGGAGCATCTTTTCGTCCTTGCTGTCGGTGAACTTTCGCTTGAGGGTCAGGAGCAGGGGGTCGAGGAGAAGCCGTTTGACACGGCCGTACAGGGCCTGTTCGCGGATTCGGGCGTAATAGGCCTTTGAGAATTCATAGTTCAGCTTGACCACGGGATAGAAGAGGCGGTCCAGCTGGACCGCTTCGAAGCTCCGGATGTCCGCGTCAACCAGGCCGACGGCCTTGGCGCCGAGGGCCAGGGCGATCCCGAAACTCAGGAACATGTTGCGGCCCTTGCCCGGCTCCTGGATATTGAATCCTGCCTCGTTGAGCTTTTCGTAGACGGACGAAAAGCCGGGACCGTCGTTCCACTGAATGATGAAATTGCGGATACCGTGGTCTCGAATGAGCCCCTGGAGTTCGAGGGCCTCATTCAATCCGGCCCGGTCCAGGCCGAAGATGATGTTCGACAGATAAGTGGTCCCGGCCAGGTGTTTCAGGATGTTCTCGAAGACGGGGCGGTTGGCGGGGTCCGTGTACTCGCTCGCAAGCAGGGGGATGATCAGGACGGTCTTCTGCCACTTGGAGTGCAGGCGGAGCTCGTTCTTGAGGTCCCTGCGATCCTGTCTCCGAAGGATGTGAAACGTAGTGATCCTGCTGTGAGTCTGGCTGAAATCAGTAATGGCACCTTCCTCCCTTCTCCAGCAAGCCGCTCACGCGGCTGAGCGGCCTTTTACGAACCACGTATCACACCCGAAGGTAGTTGAATCGATGCGTGTTGTCAATGAATCCAATCAGTTCGGCATAGCCGCGACAAAAACCGGATGAATCAAAAAATATGATCCCTGGCCAAGCCGCCAAGGGACTCTCGTACGGGAAACCGGCTCGTCAGAAAAGCCGTTC
>JAWLEX010000169.1:0-5484 GCA_041685835.1 Desulfatiglandales bacterium | reverse complement strand
GGTGGCGAATCAGCAAGGTCAAGGTTTTTAAATGGATTCAGGCGCTGTGTATGACGGCAAGGCGTTGATCCTCAAGCAGAGGCAGGTCTGCGAATGAAGATCTCAGAGCAAGAACTGGAAAATGAACTGACCTTCACGCGGTTCGACCGTATGAGCGAGCTGTATCCGGATCGTCCTGCCGTGGTGTTTCTGGGCACCTCCTTCTCCTATAAGAGGCTTCGAGAGTTGAGCGAGCGGTTTGGTGGTGCCCTGGTCGACCTGGGCATCGGCAAGGGCGACCGTGTCTTGATCTACACGGCGAATTGCATTCAATGGCTCATCTCGTTTCTGGCGATTCAGCGAATCGGGGCCGTTATCGTCCCGGTTTCGCCCATCTACACGTCTTTCGAGATCGAGTACATGCTCAAGGACTCGGGCGCCGAGACCATTATCTGCCAGGATACAAATTTCTGCTACGTGCAGGAGGTCTTCGCTGCCACACCTCTCAAGCGTGCCATCGTTACGAACATCGTGGACTTGGTCCCATGGTGGAAGCGCTTGCTGGGTTTCATGTTTGACCGAATACCAGCCGGCAAGGTGGAGAGGAACGACCGCGTGCTCAGGTTTCGGTCGCTCATCAAGCATGCCCCTTTGCAGGAGTCGCCGGAGCTGGATCCCTGGACCGACCTCTCCTATATCCTGTACACGGGCGGCACAACCGGGTTCCCCAAAGGTGTGCCGGGCAATCACATCGGTATGACCTCCTATGTGAACGACCTTACGGAAGACGTGGCGGGGGATCATCTGTTTGAAGGGAAGGACGTGTACATCGCTGTCAACCCTCTGTTTCACATCATGGCCCTTGGTATGTGCATGGGCATTGGCCTCAACAAGGGTAACTGCATTCTCCTGATGCCCGTTCCCCAGGTTGACGCCATTCTGGAGACGATTCAACGATACAAGGGCCGGTGGATGCTGGGCGTGCCGGCCCTTTACCGTATGATCCTGGAGAACGATCGCCTAGATCAGTATGATCTGGGTTCGCTCGTCTACTGCTACTGCGGAGGAGATGTGCTTCCGGTGGAGGTCTTCAACCGCTGGAAGGAGCGTTTCAATGTACCCATATATCAGGTGTACGGTTCCACCGAGGCCGGACACGTTACCTACAGCCGCATCGACGGAGATCCCAGGCCCACCACTATAGGCTTGCCGCTGGCGAGCCGGGAGTGCCTGGTGGTGGACCCGGAGACCCTCGAGCCCGTCCCGGAGGGAGAGAGTGGAGAACTTGTAGTTACATCACCTTACACCTTGAAGGAATACCTGAACAAGCCCGAGGAGACAAAACGATCCTATGTTGAGATTCACGGAAAGACCTTCTACCGGATGGGCGACTTTGTGAAGCGCGACGAAGACGGCCAGATCGTCTACGTGGAACGCTCGGCCGACATAATCAAGCACAAGGCCTACCGCGTATCGGCTTCCGAGGTGGAGGCCGTGCTCCAGGATCACCCCACTGTAATCGGGGCCTGTGTTGTGGGCATTCCGGACCGGAAGGTAGGCGAGCGGATCAAGGCCATAGTGGTGCTCAAGGAGGACGCCCGGGGAGTGGGCGGTGCGGACCTGACACGCTGGTGCCGGGAGCGGCTGGCTTCCTACAAGGTGCCCGGCTACATAGAGTTCCGGGACATGTTGCCCAAGAGCAAGGTGGGGAAGCTCTTGCGCCGGGAAATCAGGGACGAAGAGGCCAGGCGTATGGAAGGAAGTTCGAAAAAGCAGGAGAAAGAGGCTGTTCAGTGAGGCTGACAGGATACCGTGGCGGTGGTTTGCCTGGGCGTTCCGGACAAGGAACCGCCGCCTGTTCCCCGTAAGGACGTCAAGGAAAAGGCCCGTACTGTGGGCTGAGGCCGGTCACGCCGGTTGCCGCCAGCGGGCGGAGCCGGCAGTAAATTACAGGAGAACCCAATGACGGAAAGCATATTGAATGGAAAACGCATACTGGCCGTGGATGACGAGCCGGATGTCCTGGACACGCTCGAGGAGATGCTGGAGGACTTCGAGGACCTGACGTTCGACCGGGCCACGGACTATGAGACCGGTTACCACCTGCTGCGGTCCTGGACCTATGACGTTGTTATCCTTGATATCATGGGAGTTCGAGGCTTCGATCTCCTGAACGCATGCGTTCACCTGGGATTCCCCGCCATAATGCTCACGGCCCATGCCGTGAACGTGGATGCACTCAAGGAATCCGTGAAATTGGGGGCTCGGGCATACCTGCCCAAGGAGAGGATGTCAGAGGTCGTGCCCTTTATCGAGGAAGTGCTCACCCTGAGGGGCGGGAATGCTTGGCGCAGTGTGTTCAGCCGGCTGGGGGGGTTCTTCGATACGGCATTCGGCCACGGCTGGCAGAAGGGCGAGAAGGAGTTTTGGGAGCAGGTTCGGGATGGGCGCTACGAACCCGAACCGGTTATACTCAAGAAGTGAGTCTTGCAGCCGGCCTCCTTCCGGCTTCAGATCTCCTCGAAGCGGTTCATCTCGGCGTTCTTCCGGGTCTGCTCCGGAATGAAAACCCGCCCGTTCATGGCGATATATACGCCTTCGCTCAAAAGCTGGACCGCGGCTATCGCAGTGGCGATGTTGAACACTGCGTCCGTAAAGCGGAACATGGCCGGCTGCATGGCGCCTGTCAACACGATGGTTTTTCCCTCTGCCCGACGAAGCACCTTGGCCGTCTCTATCATGGTGTCCGTGCCGTGTGTGACAACGAACCGGCGGTTAGGGTTCTCCATGACGGCTTTCAGGACGAGACGCCGGTCGGAGTCCGTCATGTCAAGACTGTCCTTCCGCATGAGGGGCACGACTTCCCAGTCCAGAGTGACATTGGCCTCTCTAAGGACTTCGGTTATCTGCGGGTTTCCTACCTCAAAGCTGCTTTTCCGGTCGAAATAGATCTTGTCGATGGTCCCGCCGGTGGTAATGAATACGAGTTTCATTTTGGAGTGCAGGTTTCCTGCTTCACGGAAGGCACGGGTCATCCCATGCTCTCCGGTTTTCGAAGTTCACCGTTGCGAATCGCCTGATTGTAACGTCGTTTCAAGAATGAGGCCCTGTCCTGGGCGTTTTCGTAAAACACCGTAACTCTCGGCGGGAGCAGACGGCTGCGGGGGGTGTCCGCCAAGCGCATCTGCTCATTGATGAGCTGATCGAGCCTGGCCACTTCACCGTGATTGTCCAGAGGCAGGCGTTCGAGGAGCCGTTCGATTTCCTGATTCACGCGTTCCAGTCTCCGGGTGATATCCCGAAAGCGCACGATCTCCGGGTTTTCATTTACCATTGTATTTTCATTCATTTTTCAGGTATCTTAATTGTGCATTTTGATGTCATTTATATATACTAATATAATCCAGTAATAGGACATTGTCAAGCCCGATCGAGCGGCTTTTTGCGGCTCACCCGAAGAGAGCGAACAGATTGGGCCCCCCGAAGAGGTAGGCCAGCAAGAGGATGGGGGTCCAAAGGATCCTGCCGAGTATGTTCAGGCCTGCGTGGTGATCAAGCAGAAGCGCTCCGATGAGAATGAACGGGGCGTATCTTCCCATCCGCCGGTAGGTCAGGGCGGCCCTGGGCGGCAGAAGGCTTTCAAGGACGTGGGAGCCGTCCAGTGGCGGTATGGGGAGAAGGTTGAAGATGCCCAGGCCGATATTGATGAGGATCATGTCCATCAGGACATAAAGGTACAGGTCCCAAGGGATCATGAGGTACCGCAGGAAGAGGCCGGCCACGAAAGCGGCGGCGAGGTTGGCCAACGGGCCGCTCAGGGACATTATGATAGTGTCCCTTCTGGGATTCTGGAAGTACCGGACATCCACCGGAACAGGCTTGGCCCAGCCGAACCTGAATATGAAAAGGCAGATCGCACCTAAGGGATCTATGTGAGGAAGCGGGTTCAGGGTGAGCCTTCCTGCGTCGCGGGCCGTAGGGTCACCCAGGGACAGAGCGGCTTTGCCGTGGGAGTACTCATGAATGGTGACGGCGAACAGCAGTACCGGTATTCGAATGATCCATTGCGTGATTTCCATGCGTTGAAAGTCCTGCTTTCAATGAAACGTCCTGGGTGATTAGAGATTGGCCGTTGGCGGTTTTATCCGAAAGCTGACCGCACAGACCCAACTCTTTTACGTCAAAAAAACATAAAGTATAACAGCTCACCTCGGGCTCCGCAAGAAACATTGAAACAATGGGGGCAAGGGTTTTCGTTCGACACCCAACTCTTGCTCTCCCCGGAAATCATGCGACTTCAGTGGAAAGCAAATCAGGGTCGGGTCGAAAACAATGGTCTTGCATCCCCTTTTGAATTCCTTCATAATTCGGATACCAGTGAAAACACCGCAACGGCCTTTACCGCCGCCTTTTCCGCACACCGGTATGGGGGTATAGCAGCGGGAGCGGCCCCCCCAATCAATTGCGGAGGCTGGAAGGTTGAGCAGCCGGGCCCCGGGGCGGGCCCGGGCCGTACCGTAAGACGGGCCGTGCCGAAGTCAAAGGAGTCTACCATGGCGAAACGGAGAGCCGATTTTGCCGGAAGTTGGTACCCGGCCGACCGTTCCGGCTGCCTTGAGGTGATCGAGGAGTTCAAAAGGGACACCCGGCCCTGCCCGAACGACGGGAAGAAACGGATAGGCGGAATCGTCCCCCATGCCGGATGGCTCTTCAGCGGGCGGACCGCCTGCAACGTGTTTCAGTGTATCAATGCAACATCCGATCCGGACACGGTAGTCCTTTTCGGCGGGCATCTTCACCCGGGAAGCGGCTGCTATATCATGGTTGACGGTTCCTGGGAGACACCCTTGGGCGACCTGGAGGTCGATGATGAGTTGGCCTCGATGTTGGCCCGGGAGTTTCCTTTCGAGTTGGAGGCCCCCGGCCGGTACAGGCAGGACAACACCATTGAACTCCAACTCCCTTTTGTCCGCCACTTTTTTCCCAAGGCCCGGATCGTTCCCGTGGGTGTTCCTCCCGCCCGGGCTTCGCTGGGCATAGGTGAAAAGGTCGTGGAGCTGTCCGATTCCCTGGGAAGGGCCCTCGTAGTCGTCGGGTCCACGGACCTGACCCACTACGGCCCCAACTACGGATTCGCCCCCCAGGGTCTGGGAAAACAGGCTGTGGACTGGGTTCGAAACGAGCATGACAGGCGGGTTATCGATCGCATGCTGGCTATGGACGGAGAAGGGGTGATCACCGAGGGACTCAAGAGCCAGAACGCCTGCTGCCCCGGGGCCGCGGCCACGGCCGTTGCAGCGGCCTGCCGTATGGGCGCCCGGCATGGCGTGGAACTTACTTACGCCATGAGCTACGACACCCGGCCGGATTCGAGCTTTGTGGGGTATGTGGGCATTCTGTTCTAGATAGTGCCCATCCAGAAACGCTTTTCGGGCACTGGCAAGTTTCCAATTCAGAAATGAGGATTTTTTGTCAAGATCAAGGAAATCAAGAGGTTGCGCGGAG
>JAWLEX010000168.1:0-5543 GCA_041685835.1 Desulfatiglandales bacterium | reverse complement strand
CTAAGGAGCGCGATATGAGAGACGACAGGCCTAAACGCAAGGGATCGAAACGGATCCGGCCCGAGGACGTGGACGAGGCGGTACGCAGGCTCCGGGGAGAGACCGCAGAGAAAAAAACCGACTACCGGGAGGCCTCACTAAGGATCCACGGCCTGATTTGCGCCAAATGCGGGAGGGAGTTCAGTCACGCGGACCGCCATCTCCTAACAGTGCATCACAAGGACGGCAACCACCACAACAACCCGCGCGACGGCTCCAACTGGGAGAACCTCTGCGTCTACTGCCACGAGGATGAACACAGCCGCGGCCTTCTGGGGGACTATCTGAGCGGGGACGAGTCCTGATCCCGCTAGAAATACCTGCTCGTCTTATCTCCTCCCTTGACCAGCATGCTCCGGGCCACGAGCAGTGTCTGGTTGCGATCCTCCAAGTTGAGGGCCTGCTCCAGACCTCCTGAATCCAGATTCATGTTCACGGCCTCCTTGGTGAGCCTCAGCCCCATGGGGTTTTTTCCGTTCATGGTCCGGGCCAGGTCCATGGCAGTGTCCATAAGGTCTTTCCACTCCACCACACGGCTTGCAAACCCCAGGTTGAGGGCCTCCTCGGCTGATATGAAGTTGCCCGTGAGCATGAACTCATAAGCCCTTCCCGAGCCGATGGCCCTGGGCAGAAAGTAGCTGCACGCCATGTCCGCCCCGCCGAGCCCTGTGTTTATGTATGCGGCGCTGAAGCGGGCGTTTTGGGCCAATACGCGGATATCCGAGGCCAGAGCAAAGCTGAACCCGAGGCCCACCGCGGCCCCGTGGACCGCACAGACAATGGGCTGGGGAGCCCTGCGCATGGCCAGGGTGAGCCGTGCGAGCCTGGCCTGAAACCGGTAAAAGGCGTCGGTGTTCATGTCCGGGGCGCGCTTCATGGTGTCCTTCATATCCAGGCCTGCGCAGAAGCCGCGCTCACCATTGCCTCGAAGCACTATTACGTGCGTGTCCAGGTCGTAAAGGCGTTCCCGCCAGAAGGCCTCCAACTCCTCCATCATCTTCCAGTCAACCGCGTTGTACCTGCGGGGCCGGTTAAGCGAAAGCAGGCCTATCCCCGGCTCCGTCTCCACGTACTCGATCGTCTCCCATGCCATTAGTTCGCCTCTCGATACCCTCTTGAAATATAGGACCATGAAATACCAGAGGGCGCCCCTTCACCCGTATATTCTCTCCTCCACCAACCGGTAGGCCATCTCCGTGGGGGTTACCCCGGCCCTTCGGGCCTCCTCCAGCAGCCGCCGGGTCTCGTCCCGGCAGATCCGTTCGATGCGGTCCATCAGGGGCCCCATGACCGCCTTTTCCTGGTGCACGAACTCCTCGTAGCCGGTCATTACGCCGCCTATGTTCTGCCACCAGTCGAGCACGAACAGTATGCCGGATTCGTCCAGCAGGCGCGCCATGGCGTACTCTTCCTCCTGACTCGCGGCCTTGAGCTGGTTGTTGGCGGGCCCGGCTATGGCCTTGAAACGCATGCGGCGAATACGTTCCTCAGTGAGTATGCCGCCCTGTGCAGACGGGGAAAACAGGTCCGCCTCCACAAAATAGATCTCCTCCGGAGACACCACCTCCAGGGATGCGCCCGAATGTGAATCCTGAAAGGCCTCCACCGCCTCCGGTCTGATGTCCGCCAGCACCAGCGAGGCCTCCTCGGCCAGGTAATACTCGGCCAGATGGTACCCGACTGATCCCAGGCCCTGAATGGCGATACGCTTTCCCGCCAGGGAATCCGATCCCTCCAGAAAGGCGACGGCCTGCTTCATGGCATGGTAGGTTCCCCAGGCCGTGGGACGGCCCGTGGGTCCCAGAAACCCCTTGGTACCTCCTGCAAACCCGAATGAGAAGTGCTCCCGCACCACGTCGGCCAGTTCGGCGGGGTAGTTCATGTCCGGGCCCGTGGTGTTCCGGGTGCGGTCGTTGGCATATGCCAGGAATCCCACCTCGTCCAGGTCGTCGAGATCCACCGGGCCGGCATGGACCGTGACCTTGCATCCGCCGCAGGGGACATGGGCCGCCACATTCTTGAAGCTCATGCCGCGGCCCAGGTTCATGCCGTCCATGATCACATCGAACTCGGGCTCCAGAGGCTCGTGCCGCCGAATGCCGCCCATGACCACGGCCTGGCTGCGGTTGTGAATCCCGAGTTTGACGCTGTGGATGTGGTTCATGAAACGGATGTCCTTCTTCTCCCAGTAAAACCCCTCCATGAGCTGGTGGCGGCCCTTGCGCATCAGCCCGATCACCCTCTCCAGGTAATCGGACAGGCCGTGCTTTTCAAAAAGGGCCCGGCTCTCGCGGTCATTGAAAAAGACGGCGTTGGGTGTGAGTACCGAGTAGACGGTAAAGGCCCGGTTGTAGTCCCTCCATCTGATGTCGTCATCCCACTCCCTGGCCGTGTACACCACGGAGAGGTCCTTACGCCAGTCATAGTGAATGCGGATTCGATTCAGGCCTTCGTCCCTGAGGACATCGAACAGGCTTTCTTTCATGGGCATACGGTCTCCTTTCCAGCTGGTCGTCATGCCTCAGCCTTTATCATATGAGGACTCGAGAACCAATCGGAAAAACACCGCGTTGAGCCTCATTGAAGCTTTCAGTTATTTGTAATCCTCAATTGACACACAATCACTCAGTCGAATACCATCCTTTCCAAAAGGCAGCCCCCGTCAAGAGAATGCGATGGGCCAAGACTATATCTATCCACTGCGGATGAGCCGGAAGTGAACATTCTGATCGTCAAGATGAGCGCCCTGGGCGATGTGATTCACACACTGCCTGCATTGACGGCCCTGCGCCGGGCTCATCCCTCCGCGCACATTGCCTGGGTGGTGGAAGCAGCGGCCGCCCCACTGGTCCTCGGGCACCCTGCCCTGGACAAGGTCCTGATATGGCACCGGCAACGGTTCACCGGCTCCCTGAGGTCGGGGCACTGGTTCCATGCCCTTGGCCTGCTGCGCGATTTCGTGCGCGAGCTGCGCGCCGTGCGCTACGATATGGTCCTGGACTTTCAGGCCCTGCTCAAGAGCTCCGTATGGGTGTTTGCAGCTCGAGGTACGCGCAAGATCGGCTTCGGACGCGGGATGCAGCACTCCGAGGGAAGCTATCTCTTCCTGAACGAACGGGTTGAGGCAGTTTCCATGGAGACCCACGCCCTGGATCGCGGGCTGATGCTTCTGGAAGCCGCAGGTATTTCACGCGGCCCTGTGGTCTATGACCTGCCCATCACCGCCGAGGCCCATAGCCGGGCCTGCGGCCTGCTCCTGGAAGCGGGGGTCAGTCCGGAAAACCGATATATCGCCATCCATCCCATGCCGCGCTGGCCCACCAAGCAATGGTACCCTGAACGATTTGCCGCCGTGGCGGACTCCTTGCGGCAATGCGGCTTGCAGGTGGTGTTCACCGGCTCAAAGGATGACAGGCCCAGTGTGGATGAGATCTTCAGCAGCCTTCAGGGACCGGCCGCGCGCCTGGACGGAAAGCTTGACCTTAAGGCCCTGTCGGCGATCTTTCAGCGGGCGACTGTGGTGTTGTCCACGGATACGGGTCCGATGCATATTGCCGCAGCAGTGGACACGCCTGTGGTGGCCGTGTTCGGACCTACGGCGCCAAACCGCACCGGGCCCTATGGGTCCGGACATAAGGTGGTGCGCGCCGGGGTCGAGTGCAGCCCCTGTTTTTCCCGGCGCTGTCCATCGAGTGCAGAGGAAAACATGGCGTGTATGAAAGGAATCGAAGTCGACGAGGTGGTCAGGGCCGTGCTCGAAACCGTGGAAGCGGAGGCAAAGGTTCCTTGCAGCGCATCGCAATCGCAGCGTAAAGGGGGCTTGAGTCCATGAGCCTGACAGCCCGGCAACGCCTCGCTCTGTGGTCATATCAGGCGGGGTTTCACTTTTTCCTCCCTCTCGGCCTGTTGCTGGGTCTGCCGTTGTGGCTTTTCAGGCGGAAACGGCGGCTCACCATCCTGCCGCGCCTGGGCTTCCAGAGGATCGGACTTACGCGATCAGGGCCCCGGCCCGTGTGGATGCACGCATTGTCCATCGGCGAAACACTCTCGGCTGTGACCCTGGTCCGCGAAATGCGGCAGCGTTTGGGGGAACGACCCCTGGTGTTTTCGGTCTCGACACTGGCCGCCAAAGAGCTGGCCGAAGAGCGCCTGGCCGGCCGGGTGGACCGGATCTTCTATTTACCTCTTGACCTGGTCCCGTGTGTGGCGAAAGTTCTTGGACAGGTCAGGCCGGCCGCCCTGGTGGTGGTGGAAACCGACATCTGGCCGGGCCTCCTCCATGCCGTCCGCCATCGCGGTTTTCCGGCCTTTCTGGTGAACGGGCGTGTCTCACCACAGTCGTTCCGGTCTTTCCGGCGATGGAGGACCTTGTTCGAACCTGCCCTGAATGTCTTTGAAACCATCTTCCCGCAGTCGGAAGGCGAGGCCGCCCGGTATCGTGCCGTGGGAGTTCAGCCAAAAAAGATCGGGGCGGCGGGCAACCTCAAGTTCGACGCGGCTGCGGCCCGGCCCGGGGCGGAAAGGTTTCAGGAAATCCGCCGGGAATGCGGCGTTGCTGAAGGCGACAGGGTCTGGGTGGCCGGAAGCACACATCCGGGTGAGGAAGAAGCCGTCTTGGGGGTTTACCGGCATCTTCGATCCGAGCATCCCGGCCTGAGGCTCATCCTGGTCCCCAGGCATCCGCATCGGGGCGCCGAGGTGCGCGCGTTGTGCGAGCACGCCGGGTTTGCAGGCAAGCTTTACACAGAGGATTCGCCCCCGACGGAAGACGAGGTGCTTATAGTGGATGCCATGGGCAGGCTGTCTGAGCTCTACGAGCTGGCCGAGATGGCTTTTGTCGGGGGCAGCCTGGTGAACAGGGGCGGCCAGAACCCCATTGAACCGGCGGCTGCGGGAAAGCCGGTCTTGTTCGGACCCGACATGACGGATTTTCCGGACGCGGCGGCCGAGCTGCTCGAACGAGACGCGGCGTTTCAGGTGCAAGACCGGGAGGAGTTGCTGGAACGGATGCGCCGGCTGCTGAGGGAACCTGAATCCTCACGCCGAATGGGCTCGCGTGGCGAACAATGGGTCGAGTCGCACCGGGGAACCACGGCGCGGATCGCCGAACATATCCTTGTGCGGATCCATCCAAACAGACGCTAAAAGAGCCGCCGAATTCCTTTGCAGGAACAAAAGCTGTTTATTTATGTTATAGTTTCAGCTTTTGAAAACATTTTTTGGTGGAGGCCCACATGAAGATCAAAACCGGGGACCTTCCGGGAGTCGGAAAACGATACTCGTTCACCACTGACGACGAGGACCATGTGGTGGTGATCCTGCTTCAGAGCGGATACAGGGAGATATATCATTTCACCGAGCCGGATGGGGACGAACCCGATTTCTCGATCAAGTTGAGTGATGAAGAGGCCCGCCAGCTGGGCACTATTCTCCTGGGGATCGATTACCAGCCGGTATCCGATGACAGGATGGAACTCTTCCTGAAGAGCGTCCGCATCGAATGG
>JAWLEX010000042.1:0-24638 GCA_041685835.1 Desulfatiglandales bacterium | reverse complement strand
GAGGTTGCGCGGAGGCGTACTGAAGTACGCCGCACAAGCAACCTCGCAGATTGACGCCGAGATTGGCAAAAAAGACCATTTCTGGATGGAAACTAAATAGCAAAGAGGTCGTGGTTCTTGCTCGTGAGCGCAACGCGCCGTGTCAGTGTCCGTTGTCTGTAGCTCAACAGGTTTGAGGCCGCGGGGCGGTGTCCCTGCAAGCGTTTTGAAAAGGGAAAGGCCTTGACAGAAAAGCCCCTGGAGGAGTAGGCTTCGAACAGGTTTCACAATGAGCGCTCTCCTTGTCGACACTGCGTTTAACGGCACCTCTTCTCTTTGATGTGTGTTGCAGCGCCATCGGATCTCAACCGATCCTCTCCAGTTGTTTTCTCGCTCGTGATGTCCGGAATTTTTTCACCCCGGTCGGCATCAGACACCGGGTGTGGTCTGCTTTCAGAAATTTCTGCGAATTATCCTTGATCCAGGCATTTGACCCTCGTATGTAACTTCAAGGTTCTTCGGACCCCGAGAGCGAGGGATCCACGTGATTATCGGCTTTTTGATCTTTGATTTCCTTAGTGATCTTCATGCCCTTCGTGGTGAAGCTTCAGGGCCGTCAGGCAGGCTTGCGGCCGAAGAGGTGTCACAGGTCTCAATTATCCGTTTACCAGGAAAAGGAGGGGGTTATGGACGTAAAGAAGATCTTTTTGCCCGAGAGCGAGATGCCGCGCCAGTGGTACAACATCCAGGCGGACATGCCGACCCCGATGGAGCCGCCCCTGCACCCGGGGACGGGACAGCCCGTGGGACCGGACGACCTGGCGCCGATCTTCCCCATGAACCTGATCGAGCAGGAGGTGAGCACTGAACGCTGGATCGACATTCCCGAACCGGTATTGGAAAAGTATGTCATCTGGCGGCCGAGCCCCCTCTACCGCGCCTACAACCTGGAGAAGCACCTGGGTACCCCGGCCAGGATCTACTTCAAGAACGAGGGCGTGAGCCCGGCCGGAAGCCACAAGCCCAACACCGCCATTGCCCAGGCCTACTACAACATGGTGGCCGGGACCAAGCGGATCACCACGGAGACCGGCGCCGGGCAGTGGGGAAGCGCCCTTTCCATGTGCTGCGCGTTCTTCGGATTGGAGTGCAAGGTCTTCATGGTGAGGATCAGCTACAACCAGAAGCCGTACCGCCGTCTCATGATGGAGACCTGGGGGGCCAACTGCTCTGCGAGCCCGAGCACCGAGACCAAGGCCGGGCAGTCCATTCTCGATAAGGACCCCGAATCGCCCGGCAGCCTGGGTATAGCCATCAGCGAGGCCGTGGAGGCGGCGGTCACGGACGAAAATTCCAAGTACGCCCTGGGTTCGGTCTTAAACCATGTCATGCTTCACCAGACGATCAACGGCCTCGAGTGCCAGAAGCAGATGGAGGTCACAGGAGACTATCCGGACGTGGTGATCGGTTGCGCGGGCGGGGGAAGCAACTTTGCCGGGAACTGCTTTCCCTATGTTCGGGACAAGATCCACGGCAAGGATATCGACATCATCGGTGTGGAACCGTCCTCGTGTCCGACCATGACGCGTGGCCCCTTTGCCTACGATTTCGGGGACACGGTGCAGATGACCCCGCTCCTTCCCATGTACACCCTGGGACACGACTTTGTGCCCGAGCCCATTCATGCGGGAGGGCTGCGTTATCACGGCATGGCCCCGATTATCAGTCAGCTCATTGTGGACAACTTGATCAGGGCCGAGGCAATAGCGCAGCTCGAGACGTTCCAGGCCGGAATAACCTTTGCCCGGACAGAGGGATTCATCAGCGCCCCGGAGACGAATCACGCGATCGCCATAACTATCCGGGAGGCCCTCAAGGCCAAGGAGGAGGGCAAGGAAAAGGTGATCCTGTTCAACTGGAGCGGGCACGGGCTCGTGGATCTGGCCGCTTATGAGGCCTACCTCCGCGGACAACTCCACGATCACGACCTGCCCGAGGACGAGATTAAGCGTGCCCTGGCCTCCATCGACAACCTGCCGAAACCCAGGCAGTACCAGCCGCCGAGATAGGGCGCTCGGAATCCGGCCTGCTTGAGGGAGGGGTTGGGACGGGCCTGAAGCCACGGAGCTATTGGGGCACGTAGTATATGGCCCGGCCCCGGCCCCGGGCCTTTCGAAGGACCCAGAAGGCCAGGAACACGAACAGGATGTCGTGCATCAGGGTTGGACCCAGGTGGGCCGGACCGATTCGGTTGTGAGCGAAGGCCTCGAAGAGGTGAATGACCGCGGATGAAGCCGCGTAAAGGGCCATTGCGGCGAGAAGACCCTTGGCCCAGTCGGTTTTCCCCATGAGGAGGCACAGGAGGATCCCCGCCCCGGCCGCCGCATGAAAAAACCCGAGTTTGACGGCGAAGGGGCTTACAGGCCATGCAAGCCGCGATGCAGTCTCTGCGGACAGCAAGACCAGTTCGTAGGAAGAAAACAGCGCGTGGAAACCTGTGAAGAGGCTGAAGAGTATTAGCAGGGCCTGGCCGTTTTTTCTGAGGCGTGGAATGACGCCCCACACCACCACAGGAAAGAACAGGGGCGTCAGTTCGATGAGGAGTCTTACGGTGTCGGTTCGGGACCAGTCGCTGAGAAAGACCTGGATGACTTGATCAAGCATAGGGTCCTCACTCGCTGCCTGAGGCGCTGAAAACGGCGGAGGGCGGTCCTGTGTACGGGGCCGGCAAATACCGGTGCAGTTGCTCCCTTCCTTCAAATTCAGTGTATAATAAGAAAAATATCGGGAATGTCAACGGTTTTGCCCGGCGTAGGGGAGACGGCGCAGCACAAAGGGCCGCCGGAAAACTCCCGGGGGGATCTCCTGATAAAGACCGGGCAGGTCGTTTCAGAGGGGCTGTGGATACCATGGCGAGCGACTTGGAACGAATGGCTGGAATCATCCTTGCTGCCGGAGAGTCGAGGCGCATGGGACACGCCAAGCAGCTTCTTTCCGCAGGTTCGGAAACGCTGCTCGTAAGGGTCCTGAGGGAGACTCTGGACTCCGCTCTGGACGAGGTGGTGCTCGTTCTGGGTCACCGGGCTGAGCGTATACGGGAGTCTCTCGGCTCGATTCAAGGGCACCCTAAACTGAAGATCGTGTTGAATCCGCGATACCGGGAGGGCATGAGCACATCGCTCATCGCCGGCCTGACCCGGGTGGAGAAGCAATGCGGTCGGGTTATGGTAATCCTGGGGGACATACCCCACGTATCGGCCGGATTGATCGATCGACTCCGCCGGGAGGCGGAGGCCTCTAATCGTCCTCTGGGCGCGGTGGCGGTTTGCGGGCGACGATCCCATCCGGTGGTGATCGGCCGTGAGTTCTACGGGGCGATTCACGGCCTTACCGGAGACCGCGGGGCAAGGGATCTGTTTCAGGAGCGCTCCGATCTGGTCTGCCTGGTTGAGGCCGGAGAAACCTACGACGCTTCGGACATCGACACGCCCGAGGACTACGATCGATTCCGGAAGCCCGGCCCGAAAGAGAGCGCCTCCGGCGACTCTTAGGACCGAAAGCCGCCTTAGCAGGGAAACAAAATATAAGTTGTCTCGTTGACATCATTGAAAGGCCAAGAGGTGGAAATGACCTGGAGCGAAGACCGGGCTACAGGTTTGTGAGGAGTTTGATTTCCGCCTTTTTCCGCAGGTTATCCAGCCATTCGTTGAACATTACGCGGTGATGCATGCCCTTAAGAGAGGCTTTTACCTCTTCTTTCGCCTCTTCAAACTCATGTTCATCGATTCCTTTGGATTCCTCCCAACGGATGATGTGGTATCCGTTTCGGCTCTCGAACACCTCCTGCGGATATGGATCCTGCTCGTCCAGAGAGAACGCCGCCTCCTGGATCTCCGGAACAGACCCTATTCCTTGAATACTTTCATCCCGCTTGAAATAGTCCGACATTTCCGGGGTAAGGCCTTCGTTTTCCGCCAGCTTGTCCCATTCCTCCCCGTCACGGAGCCGCTCGAGCAGATCCCGGGCCGCGGAAAGGGCCTTATCCCGGGCACGTTCTGATATAAGGTCTTCCCTGACCTTTTCAGCTACCTCCTCCAACTCGGGAAGATAGGAAGGCTTCTCCTCGATCACCTGAAAAATATAGAACCGTCCGTCGTGCTCGATGACGTCGCTGACATAATGCGGTTCCAGTGAGAAGATCACCTCCTGAAGTTTGTCGCCCCCTCCCACACCCGGGACCTCCTGATCCCGGCTGAAGAGTGGGGTCTTCTCGATCGGCATGTCCTGCTCGGCTGCGTAGCTCTCCAGATCCACGTCGTAGGGCATCTGGTCTATCAGAGAAAGGGCCTTTTCGTGGGCCATGTCCGCAGCAGCTATACCGACTAAGGCCTCCCGAATTTCGCCTCGGACTTCGTCCAAGGGTTTGGTCCGCGCCTCGAGCACGTCCTCCACCTTGATTATGTGAAAACCGAAAGGGGTCCGCACCGGCTCGCTGATCTCGCCGGGTTTCATGGAGAAGGCGGCCTCTTCGAAAGGCTTAACCATATCTCCCTCGGAAAAGTATCCGAGTTCTCCTCCATCGTCCCTGGTGGGTCCCTCGGAGTGGGTCCGGGCAAGTTCGGCGAAATCCTCCCCGCTTCCGGCTTGTTGGAGGACCTCGAGGGCCCTCTCTTTCACCTTGTCTTCCTCCTCCTGAGAGGCGTTCTGTTCCAGGCGGAACAGTATGTGCCTGGCCTTGACCTGTTTCTTCTCCTTATAGCGGTCAAGGTTTTCCTCGTAATAGGCGCGGATCTCCTCCTCAGCCAATCGGGCCCGCTCCATGAAACGTTCGGGTCTCACTTCGATGTATGCGACGCGGACCTGGTCCGGAAGGCGGTAGTCTTCCCGGTGTTCTTCAAAATAGGTGCCAATCTCTCCAGGGTCCACTTCAACAGATTCCAGGAACGTATCGTGGCTGATCGTGAGGAAGCTTATTTGCACTTGCTGATTGGTAAAGGTGTAGTATTCTTGTGCTTCCTGATCGGTGACGGGCAGAAAGGCCGTCATGACCTGGCTGACTTTGTCCTTGAGGAGCACCTGGGCGATGGTGGCCTCGAAGTCCTCCGGTTTCATGCGGTTCTGGTTGAGGACCGAGTGGTAGGCCCGCTCGTCGAAACGCCCCTGAAACTGGAATGCCGGATAGGACATAATCTCGTTTCGAATCTCGTCTTCGGTCACTCCGAGGCCGATCCGCCGGGCTTCCTGGCTGAGGAGCTTATCATCAATGAGTTCCTGGAGTGCACGGTTCTTCAGGTCGAAGACCTCGATAAGGGTGTCGTTCCACATGTTTCCGTACTGGCGTTGAAGCGCGCTCAGCATCTCCCCGTAGGCCTTGCGATATTCCACGCCCGTGATCAGTTCTCCGTTGACGACGGCTATCTTGCCCCCCTCCTTGGAATGGAAGGAGTATCCGAAATAGAAGATAAAGACTATGGCTATGATAGCGATCAAGACCTTGATCAGGTAGGACTTGGCGTGCTTTCTCATCAAGCTCAACAGCATGCTGGGTTCTCCCTCCTTAAAGCGACACGACCGAACAAATTACCACGGGCTTTCAAAACTGTCCAATCAAATCGAATGAACCCATAAAAAAGGAAATCGCTTGTCAGGGGTACCAAGGGCACTAAGGAGTCTAAGAGTTATCGTCCATCCCGGGCCCTGGTTGACGGCCGGAGGACCTTCTGATAGCTTCGTGCTTCAATAGGCCTTTAAGACGAAAGGGGGAGGCGGTGACCGGAATATCCACCGGCCTGGATACATTCCGAGAGGCAGGCTGGAAGAGGTTTCGCAGGGCTCGGCTGGGCCTCCTTTGCAACCAGGCCTCGGTGGACCGCGGCCTTCGGCCGGCCGCCGGAGTCGTCGCCGAGGCCCTGCCCGGACGACTTCGGGCGGTTTTCGGGCCCCAGCACGGTTATGGAGGAGAAGATCAGGACAACATGGTGGAGACGGATCACAGCCGCCATCCCGAGCTGGATGTTCCCATATTCAGCCTGTATTCAGATCAGAGGGAACCGGCCGCCGGGATGCTGGAACTGATAGATGTCCTGCTGGTGGACCTGCAGGATGTCGGAACACGTGTCTACACCTTTCCCTCGACCCTCTTGAACTGCATGCGGGCCGCCGCCGCATCCGGCCGCAGGGTCGCAGTCCTGGACCGCCCGAACCCTATCGGAGGGCGGGTGGTGGAGGGAAATATTCTTGCGCCGGATATGCACTCTTTTGTGGGGCCGGCACGCCTTCCCATGCGACACGGGATGACAATGGGTGAGCTGGCCTTGTTCTTCAAGGACACCCTCGGCATTGACGTGGATTTGGAGGTGATCCCTATGGTCGGGTGGCGGCGAGGAATGTCCTGGAAGGACACCCGGCTCAGATGGATAATGCCTTCGCCCAACATGCCCGGCCCCGAGACGGCGCTCGTGTATCCGGGGCAGGTGCTCTGGGAAGGAACCAACGTGTCGGAGGGAAGGGGGACTTGCCGGCCCTTTGAGATCTTCGGTGCGCCGTTCCTGCGTCCGGAGCGGGTCCTGTCCATGACTCCGGATGAGGCCTTAAAAGGCGCCTTTTTTCAACCGTTCTCGTTCAGGCCCACCTTCCACAAGTGGGCGGAACGGATATGCCGGGGTTTTTTGATCCACGTGCTGGACGCGGAGTCGTTTCAGCCCTACCTGGCGTCCCTGGCCCTGCTGTGGGCCATACTGCGGGATGCAGGAAACGAGTTCGAGTGGCGGCATCCCCCGTATGAATACGAGACCGAACGCATGCCCATTGATCTGATTCTGGGGAGCCGTGATATCCGCAGGGCCCTGGAGAAGGGGAAAAGCCCGCTCGCCGTCAGGGATGAATGGCGGGAGGAACTGGCGGAGTTCAAGGCTTGGCGTAAAGCTTATCTGATCTACCGTGACTGAAACGCAAGGGATGGGGGTGAAGCACGCATTTCGGCGGGTCTACTCAGCTCTTCTGTTCACCGCTGATCCACTTGTCAATCGCCTCTTTATCGAAACGCCATACCCTTCCAATGCGGATAGCGGGGATTTTCCCTTCCGCCGCATACTTACAGATTGTTATCTCATGAAGCTTCAAGTACTTGGCAAGCTCTTTGGTGGTCATGATCTGGGGCATGGCTTACTCCATCACGCTTTTTTTAAACTTTCAGCGCCGTGTAAAAATACTAAGCTCGATCCCTACTCATCCCCTGCATGCGGAACCGGGACTGCAGGGCCTTCGATGGCTGAAAAGGGTAATTTCTGGACGTGAACTACATATAATGGCCAAAAACGGTAAAGTCAAGAATAACTCTCTAGCTGAAGGCCAAATGTTCTCATCCTTGTTTACTTAACGCAAGAAACATCGTGTGTTATGAAGCGATATTGCACTCCCTTCTACCTGCTCATCGTTCTTATTCTACTGGGGCTCTCCCTTGGGGGAGCGGAGGTCCGTTTCGTTTATGACGGGGACACCGTGCTCCTTGACGGCGGGAAACGGGTGCGGTACCTGGGCATCGACGCACCGGAGATGGGTTACGACGGCAAAGGACCTGAGTTCATGGCAGAGAAGGCCCGGGCGTATAACGCAAAGAAGGTTCAAGGAAAACGGATTCAACTCGAACTAGACCGGGAGAGTCACGATCACTACGGCCGGCTTTTGGCTTACGTGTATCCGCCTGACGGCCGGATGCTCAACATCGAATTGGTTGAAAAAGGGCTTGCCCGGGTCCTCGCGGTTCCTCCGAACCTCCGTCATCTGGACCGCCTCATCGAGGCCCAGCAAAAGGCCATGGCCGGACGGGTCGGGATATGGCGTCCTGAAGTCGATTCGGGAGAGGGCCCCTACATCGGGAGCCGAAAGTCGTTTCGCTTTCATCGTCCGGATTGCCCGTTCGGCTCCAGGATCCATTCGAAAAACCGGGTGCGTTTCGACACAAAGAGGGATGCGTTCCGGGAAGGATACAGCCCCTGCGCCAGATGCCGCCCGTGAGCCCGCATATCCAGGCGCGCGAGAAGATCGACGCCAGGATCGCCGGGAAAGCTTTTTTCCATGAAACTCCTTGACTTGTAGCACAAGGTCAAGGTATCGGGCGGGCACACCATCCTGCTTGGGGCACATTCAATGATCCAGTTTATGCAAAACGCTTTCCACAATCCACGCCTCGGCATGGCAGGGAAGCGAATGTCTTATTATGTAGTTATTGGAATTATAGCCGGCCTTGGATCAATTGTTTTTCAATATATGTGCCAGCTCGGCCTATATGGCTTCATGGAACTCATGGCCGGGTATCGACCGCCTGCTCCCGTAGGCGAGACCCACCTGTTCCC
Source organism: Desulfatiglandales bacterium (assembly GCA_041685835.1). Taxonomy (GTDB): domain Bacteria; phylum Desulfobacterota; class DSM-4660; order Desulfatiglandales; family HGW-15; genus JAIPEI01. The sequence goes on along the minus strand of JAWLEX010000042.1, from coordinate 16,305 downwards.
CCCTTCCGGGGTCCCGTTCAGGCGCTGGATGCTTTTATTCCTGCCTGCAATCGGAGGGCTCATCAGCGGGTGGCTGGTGTATACCTTTGCGCCGGAGGCCGAGGGGCACGGGACAGACGCGGCGATCGAAGCATACCACAATCGCGGAGGGTTCATCCGCGGTCGAATCCCCATTATCAAGACCATCGCCTCGGCCGTGACCCTCACATCCGGAGGGTCGGGTGGGAGGGAGGGCCCCATCGCCCAGATCGGCGCGGGATTCGGGTCCTATTTTGCGACAAGGCTGAAGCTTTCCGACAGGGATCGCCGTATCATGCTGGCGGCGGGTATAGGGGCCGGCGTAGGCAGCATTTTTCGGGCTCCCCTGGCCGGCGCCCTTTTCGCGGCGGAGGTCCTTTACAAGGAGCCGGAGTTCGAGTCCGAAGTGATCATTCCGGCCGGTATCTCATCCGTGGTGGCCTACTGCCTCTTCTGTCTGGTGTTCGGTTGGGGCTCGTTGTTCCACTCCCAGGACTTCGTCTTTCGCAACCCTCTGGAACTCGGCCCATATGTGGTCCTGGCCTTCGTGCTCGCAGGCGGAGGCGCTCTTTATGTCAGGTCGTTTTACGGGGTACAGCGGTTTTTCGTAAAAAAGGTGCACATCCCCAGACACCTCAAGCCCGCATTGGGGGGGCTCTGCACCGGGATGATAGGGTTTTTTCTTCCTCAGACCCTGGCTTTCGGGTACGGCTTCGCCCAGATGGCCCTGGAAAACCAGCTATCGACTCTTTTCCTCCTAGGCCTTGCCTTTGGAAAGATCCTGACTACGTCTTTTTCCATCGGTTCCGGAGGGAGCGGCGGTGTTTTCGGCCCATCGGTGGTCATCGGCGGGGCCTTCGGGGGGGCCGTGGGCCGGTTTTTTCACGCTATCATGCCCGGCGTGGTGACCCAGCCGGGCGCCTTTGTAATTGTAGGTATGGCTGGATTCTTCACTGCCGTGTCCAACACACCGATCTCCACAATCATATTTGTAAGCGAGATGACCAACTCCTATCAGCTCCTGCTGCCCAGCCTGCTCGTCTGCTCCCTGGCGTTCCTGCTCTCCCGGCGCTGGAACATTTACCAGAAGCAGGTCTCATCAAGGGTGGAGTCCAATGCGCACCTGGGTGACTTCTTCGTGGACGTGCTGGGTACGATCCGGGTGAAGGAACTCATGCCCCAGATCAGAAAGGTGGAGATGATTTCTGAAGACATGACCTTCAGCGCGTTCCGCAAGATTTTCAGTTCGACGCAACAGCACTACTTTCCCGTAGTGAATGGAGACAAGAAGCTGACGGGCATCTTTTCCGTCAATGACATCAGAAGCGTGCTCTTCACCCGGGAGATAGGCGATCTCGTGCTCATGAGGGACATCGCTACACCGGAGATCATTTCCACCACGCCTTCCGAAGACCTCAACGAAGTGATGAAGAAGTTCACCATCCGTAACATCCAGCGGATCCCTGTAGTCCGGGAGGATGATCCTCGTGTCCTCCTGGGAATGCTGGATAGGCGCGAGGTGATCCAGCACTACAACCAGCGGGTGGACACCATCAAGTCGGGGCTTCACCGGCTTGATGTCGATTCGGACAGGGAGGTCTCCCAACTCAAGAACATGCGGGTACGGGATGCCATGAATCCCAACAGCCGGACGATACCTGAAGGCATGCCGGCTGATGAACTCCGGGACTTCTTCTTTCACAGCAAGCACCGGAGCTTCCCTCTGATTGACTCGGACGAGCGGCTTTCAGGGATGGTATCTTTCTCGGACGTTGAGCATCACCTGGTGACGGATGAGTTCAAGACCCTCATTGCCGCGGATTTCGCCACGAGGCACGTGGTCACGGTGACCCCTGATGACAGCCTCTTTTTGGCCCTAACCCGTATCAGTCAGGGGGATTACGCCATCCTCCCCGTTATCGACGCCACCGGGTCCGGACGAGTGCTGGGCGTGATCAGCCGGCGGGATATTATTGCGGCTTACGAGGAGTTCGTGATCCACAGGGGATTTTTCAAGGGTCCTGATCAGGAGGGGTGATTTCCGCTTGAGGACACGAAACAGGTCTCTTTGGGCAGAGTGCGGGAGCGTCAGGGGACTCCCGTACTACAGGGAGTCGAGCTTACTTTTGGCCAGTTCGGCATCGCTCGTATCGGGATGCTCTTTTATTACCTTATTGAGGAGCAGGCGCGCGCTGGTCTTATCCTTGATTTCCAGGAATGCCAAGGCCTGGCGGTACATGGCGTTTGCCGCCTTGTTTCCCTTGGGAAAGTCCTTGATCACGTTCTGATAGGCCAAAATCGCCTGTTCATACTGCTGGTCCGACATGAAGGTCTCGGCGATCCAGAAGTGGGCGTTGTCTGCGCGGTTCGACTTGGGGAACTGATCCAGGAAGTTTTTGAATGCCCGGCGGGCCTCCTCATGCTTCCCCTGACGATGCAGGCCCAGTGCGTATTCGTATAGCTCGACTTCACCGGAAGGCATGCGCTCCTGCGGCTCGGGTGGGGGCATCTCGATCTGCGAAGGCTCCAAGGGAAGATCCTCCGGTGGCTCACGGGGTTTGAGCTCTTCGGGAGGTTCCAGCCCGAGGTACTGCTGCTGGTGGAGGACCAGGCGATTCAAGGTCTCGAGTTCTTCGGTCAACTCCTCGATCCTGGCCTTCATGGCATCCTGCTGGCTGAGATCCTGCTCCACGATTCGCCTGACGATGTGCTCGTTGTCTTCGGTACGGCCGGAAATTTCGCTGACTTCGGTCTTGAGTTGATCAACCTCCAGCCTCATGCCCGCCTGTGAAGCCTGCATAGTCTCGAGCGCGGACGGCAGGTCGCCTCCGGCCGCTTCCTCAAGGGAGGAAACCTTTCTGTTCAGAGACGTTATTTGATCGTTGAAATAGGCCATCTCCCGATCATAGACGCAGGAAGAGAGCGGAAGGATAAGTAAGGCCGGAAGGAGCCATTTAAAAATTTTCGGCATTGATCGCAGACTCCTATCAATAGAGTCAAGACAAGACCGTGGCGCCGGCCAGGCCGGCTGACCGGCACCCCGGGAAGACTGTTCACATACCCGGCCCCGAATAAATTTCACGCACACCGTGTCCTTCCCGGCCGGCAAGACCGGAGAGTGTGGGGGGGGCAGGGGCCTTACAGCAGGTATCGAGCCCTCCGCAGGGAGGATTCTGAGACCAGGAATCACTTGAAGAGCTTGAATTCGTCCCTGCGATTCCGTGCCCATGCCTCCTCGTTGCTCCGCGGGTCGGCCGGCCTTTCCTCGCCGTAGCTGATGGTCCTGATGCGGTCGGGGGAGATGCCCAGGCTTATGAGGAAGTCTGCGGCCCCTTTGGCTCGACGCTCGCCCAATGCCAGGTTGTATTCATTGGTTCCGCGCTCGTCACAATGCCCCTCGATCCTCACCGAGTATTCCGGATTGTCTTTCAGCCACCGGGCCTTGCTCTTCAAGGTGATCTGGCCCTCGGGTTTGATCTCGGACTTGTCGAAATCAAAGTAGATATTTACGGATTCGAACGCTTCGATCTCGGCCTGCTTCTTGCGGAGCGCCTCAAGTTCCTCTTGCCGCCGCCTTTCCCTCTCCGCGGCCGCTTCGTCGGTGACCGGCTCTTTCTCCTCGGCTGCTACCGTGGTAGGGGCCTCCTCGGCCTCGCTGACGCCGATCTGCTTTTTGGCACACGAGGTCATCAACAAAAGCGAGACGCAAGCAATGACCAGTACCATCCACACAAACGATGCTCTCTTCTTCATCCTAAATATCCCTCCTCGTGGCAAAAATTTGTTAGTGTTAAATGGACTGAAAAAACCATCCAGGGATCGATGCCGCAATGAAACCTTCTTAAATCTACCACTTTCCTGTCTCGGATTCAAGAATATAAGGAACCGTTTTCTCATTTTTTTCTGGTGCTGTATTCAGGTTTGTGTCCCCTCTTAATAGGCGGACCAGCCTGGAGAACTCTGTTCCCCGCTCTGAGAGGTGATTCTCTGCTGGTTTCGCCCCCCGGCCGTCATTATATAGATGTGGTATCGGCCGTCCCGGTTCGAACTGAAAGCAATATACCTGCCGTCCGGAGACCAGCAGGGATCCTCGTTGTTGCCACGGCCCCGGGTAAGGTTCTGGAGATCTGTTCCGTCTTCGTTGACAGTAAAGATGTCGAACCGGCCCCCGTTCATGCCGGTAAACGCGATCCGATTCAGGCTGGACCAGGAAGGGGAGGTGTTGTACTTGCCCTCGAATGTGAGACGCCTTACCTCGCCGCTTTCCAGTTCTTTAATGTAGATCTGCGGCGTCCCGGAACGGTTGGACACAAAGGCGATTTTCCGGCCGTCCGGGGAAAAAACAGGGGAGACGTCGATGCCCCAGTGCTTCGTCAGACGATCGAGGATGTTGCCTTTTAGGTCCATGGTGTAGATGTCCGGGTTGTCGCCGTGACTGAGGGTGAGAGCGATGGTTTCCCCTTCAGGTGCCCAGTCCGCGCCGATGTTCAGGCCTGTACGGCCAGAGATCCGCTGGTCCACACCCGTGCCGAGATTCTTGAGGTAGAGCATGGGCCCGCCGTCTTTGTATGAGACGTAGAGGAGCCTCTTGCCCTCAGGGCCCCATCGGGGCAGCATGGCGATGCTCTTATCGAACGTGAGCTGCTTGGTGTTGTGACCGTCTATATCGCATACAAAGACTTCCTTGTAGGCCTCCTTGTTTTTCTGGGAGCGGTTCACGTAGGCCAGCCTGGACAGGAACATGCCTTTCTGCCCGGTAAGAAAGTAAATGATTTCATTGCTCAATCGGTGTGCCAGGGCCCGGTGCTCGGCCTTTCTCCCCAGAAGGCGCTTGGTGAATACCTGCCTTGCCCGGAACACGTCGTAGAGGCGGGCTTCCAGTTCCAGGCTCTGGCCGATGGAAGTGTAGGTGCAGGTGAGCAGCAGCTCCGCGCCGATCAGGGACCAGTCCCTGAACCGGATGGTGTCCTGGATTATGCCCTCCATGGAGCCGGGAAGAAAGGCCTCTTTGTCAATGGTCAGGAAGTATCCGCTGAGCTCCAGATCATTGGCAGTCACCTCGGCGAGCTTTCTTCCGGAACCCGGGTCGGCCTGTTCGTCCCGAGGAATGAATTCGGGGATGGCGATTCGAAGTTGCTGGACGGAAGGCGCGTTTATATCAATAAAGATCCGGGCAGCGGCGGGGCCCGGAAACAGGGCCGCTGACGCCCAGACCAGCGTAAAGAAGAGCAGCAGTCTAACCATGTTCCATTTCCTTGAGGGTAAAACGGATTTCGAATTCTTCACGACTCATTTTGTAGGATTCAGGGAAAGGTGGCAAGGGGTCGGACCGCTCTACAGCCCGAAGGACCGAATCGTCGAAAACCGAGTTGGTCGACCGTTTGACAAGGCGGCTGGAAGTTATTGTGCCGTCCCGCTGAACTCTCAGCAGGATTGTGGCCTCGGGGTTTCCCCGGGACTGAAGGGCCGCCGGATATGACCAGTTTGCGGTGATGTGCTCCTGGACCCTGGCCCGGTAGATCTGCATGGCCGTTCCCAGAAAGCCCCCTCGTCCTCCTCCCCCGGTGCCCCCTTGTACGGCGCCGGGCTGTCGGCCGGCCCTGGATTGCAAATCCGCCATGGCGCGTTCCAGATGGTCGCCCCTGGTCTCCGGGCTTTTCGGCGGGGCTACCTCGGATTTCACCTTTCGGTCGATCCGCGAGATGGCCTGGTCGATGCGTTCGGAAGGGGAGACCTCGGGTTTCTTCACGGGGGTGGTTTTCTCCTTGACCGTCTTCTTGGCCACCACCACAGGCTTCTCCTCCCGCTCGATCTCCGAGATTCGTTTTGTCGGTTCCGGTGCCTGCACCAGGGCGGGCCTGTCGGGATCCTTTTTCGGCTCCGGGGTCGAGGGCGGGGATGCCTCTTTGGCTGCGGGCGCACTTTCTCCGCTCCCGGCAGGCGGGCCCGGCATATCCACGAGCTGGACTTCATAGACCACACCAGGCGGGCCGGGCGTGCGAATGGAGAGGGACTCCGGCACGAAAAAGATCAAAGAGATCAGGGCCGCGTGGAACAGGACGGACAGAATGATCACAGGACTCCACCGCATCCCGTTCGCATCGAATTCTTCCCTGTTTTCCCACGTTGGAGACATGCTTCAGCGCTTCTCCGTTAGTCTTCCGGTTCCGTGACCATGCCGAGCTTTTCAATTCCGGCCCTCTTGAGCCTCGAGATCACCTGGATGACGAAGCCGTACGGCACGTCCCGATCTGCTCTTAGCAGGATGCCTTTGTCGCGCCGGTACTTGGAGATGGTCTGAATCCTGCTCTCCAGCTCCTCCAGCTTCATCTGATATTCATCCAGAAAGATTTCCCCCCCCTTGTTAATGGATAGGAACAGGGGTTCTTCTTCGGTCTTTATACTCTTGGCCGTGGTCTGGGGGAGGTCTACTTCAACGCCTTCCATCATCATGGGGGCCGCGACCATGAAGATGATGAGCAGAACCAGCATCACGTCCACAAAGGGTACGACATTGATGTCGGACATGAGCCGCTTTCCGGTGCCGTTGACCATCATGGACTTTCTCTCCTTATCGCTCCGTGGACGATGCCTGCTGCTTGAGGTGCTGGCGCTCGATAACGCTCAGAAGATCATCTGAAAACGTGTCCATTTCCGAAGCGAATACCGCAGCCTTTCGGCTGAAGAAGTTGAAGGCCACAACGGCGGGGATGGCCGCAGCGAGACCGGCGGCGGTTGCTATAAGCGCTTCGGATATTCCCGGCGCAACCACGGCCAGGCTTGCCGATCCTCGAAGGCCGATTCCGTGAAAGGACTGCATGATACCCCAAACAGTCCCGAAGAGCCCGATGAACGGCGCGGTGTTTCCCGTGGTGGCCAGGAAGGAAACGGCGCTCTCCATACGGTTGCTCTGCTGAACGGAGGCCCTCCTGAGAGCCCGTTCCACCTGATAGAGCACAGGCTTAATCGTCTCCTCCCGGCCGCCTGAAGAGGGGTTCTGAAGCTTGCGGGCACGCCTGAACTCCGCGTATCCCGCTCGAAAGAGTTGAGCGATTGGGCTGGAGCCCAGTTCCGCTGATTCGTTCAGGAGTTTTCCGAACTCCATTCCCTCCCAGAACTGTTCGAGAAAAAAATCGGATTCGTCCCGGGCCTTTCGGAACATACGCCACTTCATGAATATAATAGCCCATGAGACCACGGAAAGGAACAACAGGAGCAGCATGACTAACTTCACCATCAGACCGGCCTGGGCGACCATCTGAATCATGTCGGCACCTATCCCGGTTCCCAGCGCCCCGGTGGGGAGGACCAGCGGTTGGGTCGATATAAGTATCATTACTGTCACTTTCATTTGTGCGTTGTGGTTGTAGAATGCGTCTCCGCCTGGCGAACAAAAGGGACGCCTCATAGATCCTATCACGGGCGGGTCATGTTGATTCGGTGGCCTCATCCCATGTTTATCCGGGTTTTCCGGATGGGTTCTAGTATTAATATCCCCCGGGCCCTCTTGCAAGAACAATCTGGCAGTGAATAGGGGTCTCAGGGCACGCTGTCACAAGGCGAGGCGGAAGCACCGGAGGAGGAATCGGGCCAGGCCGGTCGCATCACCGGGCTTGAATATGGGGATGTCTGTTCCTGGGGCGTGCACTTCGGTGACCAGGGCGAGGAGAAACGGGTCGTCCAGGCACAGGAAGCCCTCCGAAAGCTCGGGACGATGGACCTCGATCTTGGGGACCTTGTGTTTCTTGTAGCCTTCGGCCAGCACGATATCCATGTCGGACAGGATGCCGGCCAGCTCACCGGGCGAGTGGTCGTGGTCGGCGTCCCGAGTCATGGTGAAGGCGGAGGGAGTGGAGAGAATGGTCGCGGATGCGCCGGCCCGGCGGTGAAACCAGGAGTCCTTTCCCGGGACATCGATTTCCATATCGTGGGGGTGGTGCTTGATGGTGCCTACACGGAGACCGTATCTTCGTATTTCCGGGATCAGCCGGACAAGCAGGGTGGTCTTGCCGGAGCCGGAAAGGCCTACTATGGCCACAACAGGGGGAGCGGAATGTTCCATGAGCGGCTTACCGGAAAATGGCCTGGAAGATCCGGTCATCGGCCTCCACGCACTCCGCCTTGAGCCGGGAGTATTTGCTGAGGAGGGCCTTTCCCTCTTCCGTCAGGCATGACCCGCGCTTTCCCTCGGATTTAACCAGCCGGGCGTTCACATGGTTCTCCGTTGCCCTGATCCGGCTCCATACACCCTTGTACGACATTTTCAGTTCCTTTGATGCCTTGTTTATCGATCCTGTCTTTGCAATGGTCTCAAATATTTTTTTCCGTCCCTCTCCCATAACAATATCGCCCTCTTTATTTACGATCCACTGCCTGGATCTTAACTTTAGATCGACCATGCCAGTCTCCATCCTCTCTTCCGCCCAACCGGCTGAGCATTTTCATAAACCCATGCCACGCGACGGAGCCTGTCTAAACGTCAAACGCTCATGGCAGTCTTTTGCCACTCCCGCCTCAGGTGTCCAGGCGTCAAAACCCGACCTCCTCCACCACAAGCTGTAATAAGACGAGCGGCCGGAGTATTCCCGCGCCGAAAACATGGACCTTGTCACCCTATCTCCATGCGGAGTTCTCCACTCCTGGAGGGATCGTAACCCCCGAGGCCGCTGACCCGCTCACGGAAGCCGGGCGAACGGATCGTTTCCAGAAGCAACTTTATGCTAGGCATTTCGAGGTGGTCCCTGGGGATGACCAGCTCGTACTGCTCTTTAACCACCGGAACAAAATCAAGGTCCAGGGCCCTTGCCGCCGCGAGGATGCCCATGCCGCAGTCCGCCGCGCCGCTCAATACGTCCACGGCCACGGCCATGTGGGTGTATTCTTCGTGGTCGTATCCCGGGATGCGGGCCGGGTCTATGCCGGATCGGTCGAGTTGGTAATCAAGGAGGACACGCGTGCCCGAGCCTGCCTGCCGGTTGATGAACTTCACGTCACCCCCGGCCAGGTCTTCGAGGCCCAGGATGCGCTTGGGATTGCCCTTGGCGACCATCAGGCCCTGCTCGCGTCCCACCATGTGGAACAGGGACACGGGGAGCCCCTTGAGGTACTTATCGATATAAGGCACGTTGTAGTCGCCGCTCTCCGGGTCCAGGAGGTGAGTCCCGCAAAGGTGAGCGTTCCCTTTACGGACTGCCAGAAGGCCTCCCAGGCTGCCCACGTTTCCCGAGGAGACGCGGACATCCCGTCCCAGACGGCGAATCTCGTCGGCCAGGAGGTCCACGGTGATGTCATGACTGCCGATTATGACGACGGTTCGATCGAGTTCTTCCTCCGGCACGAGCAGTTCCACCTCCACCTCCTCGTCCCGGCTCACACCTTCCGACAGGGCCGGTATCCTCAGGATGCCCTCTGCCCGGGTCAGGGAGGTGATGGAGCCCGCGGCCCTGGGGAGCGGCGTGGCCACGGCCCGCTCACCGATGCGCCCGATGTTCAAGCGGACAAATTCATCAATCCCGGGCCGGGACGGGATGTCCCGTGAGGGGTGTGCGCGGATGGTCGCGGGAGGGGGCGGGGAGATCCCCTGAAGCCCCAGCAGGAGGGGCCGGACGAACTGCTCGAATGAGAGAACGGCGGAGACCGTGAAGCCCGGGTTCCCGACAACGGGCTTATCTTCAATCACGCCCAGGATAGTGGGCTTGCCCGGCATCATGGCGACGCCGTGGACCAGGACCTCGCCGAGCTCGCGGATCACGTGAGCCGTATAATCCCTGCCTCCGGCCGAGGAACCCGCATTGACGATAATGATGTCCGCATCGGAACGGACCGCCTTCTGCACAGTCTCGATGATCCTTTCCTCCCGGTCCGGGGTTATCTCGTACACCTCGGGAACAGCCCCGCATTCACGGACCAGGCTGGAGAGGATGATGGAATTGTACTCGATGATGCGGCCGGGTTCCACACGGCGATCATTCACCAGGTCTTTGTGATGAACCAGCTCGGATCCGGTTGGAAGGATGGCGGCCGAGGGCCGTTTCCATACATGCAGGGCAAAGATTCCGCCGGAGATGAGCGCACCCATGTCCGCGGGTCGTATCCTGTGATGCCGGGGCAGAAGGAGCTGCGTGGCCACGATGTCCTCGCCCACCTTGCGCACGTGCTGCCAGGGGTGTGCCGGGGCCCGGATCTCCACCACGCTGTCATCAGGCTGGTGGAGCTTTTCCACCATGATCACGGCGTCAAAGCCCTGCGGCAGGGTCTGTCCGGTGTTGATCCAGACGGCGTCCCTGTCCAGTTCGAGTGTCCCGGGGTCTCGTTCGGTGGTTCCGTAGGTGTCGTGGGCTCGCACGGCTACGCCGTCCATGGCGGCGCAGTGCTCAGTGGGCGCGGACATTTTCGCAAAAACCGGTTCCGCGGTGACACGGCCCAGGGACTCCTCAACGGGGACCTCTTCGAAGATGGTCCGCTTCTCGTTCCCGAATCGGCCCAGGAACAGGTCCTTGGCCTCCTCGAGGGATTTCATGGCAAGGTATACGTTTCGTTTCAATGGCCTCTCCCGTGTGGAATTATCCGCCGAACAGCCGCACCGTCACACGGTCCCCCCGGTACAGCCCTTCGGTGAACCTGTCAACCCTCACCAGTCCGTCCGCCTCCAGGAGAGGGGAGATGAGCCCGGACTTGCCGAAGAGGGGATCAGCGATGATGCGCCCGTTTTCCTCGCGGAGGCGGACACGGATAAAGTCGTCCCGGCCCGGTGCGGACTCAATATTCCGGCCGAGTTCGGCCTCGACGCTGAACCGGGTCGCGGGGGATCGCGCCGCTTCTCCGGAAATCCGCCGCAAAAACGGCCTGAGAAGGACCTCGGCCACCACAAGTGCCGAGGCCACGTGGCCCGGAAGTCCCCAGATCGTGCGGCGGCCCACCCGTGCCAGGATAGTGGGCTTGCCCGGGCTGATGGATACGCCGTGGGCCAGGATCTCCATGCCTTCAACGGACTCCAGAACCCGGACCGTCAGGTCCCGGGTCCCCACGGAGCTTCCCCCGGAGATCCACACGGAATCCGCTTTCTCGATCCCCCGATGTATGCATTCCTGAAGCCGATCGAAGCGGTCCGGGACAAGTCCCAGGCCCTGGGGCACGGCGCCCAGGCCGGCGCAAAAGGCGGACAGGGTGTGGGTGTTGATGTCACGGACCTGCCCGGGAGCAGGAGTCCGGTCCACCGGGACCACCTCATCGCCCGTGGAGAGAACGGCTACCACAGGGGAACGGAACACCGTCACCTCGGAAATGCCCAGGCCTGCGAGCACCCCCAGTTCCTGGGGGCGAAGCCTCGTGCCGGCCGGGAGAACTCGCTCGCCCTTTCGGATGTCGTCCTCGGGGCCGATGACGTTTTCCAGGGGCGATACGGCCCGGGCCACCTCGACGGTGTTCTCGTCAAGGGCATGGCAGTACTCCACCATCACTACTGCATCGGCGCCAGGGGGAAGCATGCCGCCCGTGGCGATGCGAACGGCCTGCCCCGGACCTATGCCGCCGGTGGGCCGTGTTCCCATGGAGACCTCTCCTGCGACTTCCATAAACGCCGGCAGGCTCTCCGTCGCGCCGTAGGTGTCCCGCGCACGGACTGCGAACCCGTCCATGGAGGAGCGCGAGAAGCCCGGGAGCGCCTCGGGGGAGATCACGTCTCCTGCCAGGACCCGGCCGAGTGCCGATGACAGAGACATGACCGTTTCATCACCGACGGCAGGAAGCCCGGAGAGGATCTGGAGGATCTCCTCGACTGTTTTGAGTTGGAAAAACAAGTGGTTGAAAATTTCCTTCTTATAATTGTCAAAAGGCCGGTTTAGCGGACAGGATCCCGCCCGGGAAAAACCGCTGTCGTATTATGTCAAGCACGATATAACAACCAGCGAAAAATGCAAAGACGTTTTCACCTTTCACATTTCACCTTTTTCTTTTATCCTTCAGCCTTATTTTCAGTTGCTTACTCCTGAGACTTCAGTCAAGGACGTTTTCATGAAAAAAAGGCCCTATGAGAAGTACATCTACTGGGTTACGCCTGAGACCGAGGCCTGCTTGCGGGACGACCTGGCTGCCCGGGGTATCCGGCTCAAGTCGGCCAAGGGTGTGGTCTGCACCCCGCTCGACGAGATCAACCGCGTCTCCAGCGTGGCCCCGGAAGTCTGGGGGGACACGTGCCGCAGGCAAGGGAGCTGGTATCGGAGTTCCGATCGAAACGGCCTCTTTCTGATTGTCAGTTCCTTTGCAATCGAGGGTTACGAGGAGCACCTGTCCGGACGGATCATCCGCTCGGACTTCAAACCGCCCAGCTACGCGGGTCGCGAAGAAATGGAGACCATGGTGGCCGATCCGGCCTTTGTGAAAAGCGTCCCTTTGGAGTGGCCCCGGGCGGAAACGACTGAGAAGCGGATTCAGGTGCGATGGGCACGCAGGCTGGGGGCGGTGATGGACGACTACGACGACCTCTTTCTGGTCCACACCGCCAACCACGCCAACTTTATGCGGCCAAGGTTCTTTGTGAGGGAAGGGGGCTGTGTGATCCCGTACTCCATTGAACGGAGCGCCCACCTCTGCTCCTGCTGTCTCGAGCTTTTCCAGGTCGTCGGTGCCGAGTACTCAAGGAAGCTGGTGGCGCCGTGCCCCGGCGCGGCCATCTTCGCGCGGCTCGAACCGGACGCCTTTCTGCTGGCGGAGAGGGTGCAGGAGAGGACACCATGATCCGCAAGAACGATCTCATCCTGCTCCTGGTACTTTTCTCCTCCATGCTGGCGGGAATCCTGGCGCCGGATTTCGGCGCACTGTTCCAGCCTTTTCCCCTCTATCTCATGATGCTGCTCCTCTTCACCAGCCTCCTGCCCATAAGGCCCGAGGCCATCTGGGATGCTGTGCGATCGGGGTGGCGGGGCATCGCCCTGCTTGCCGCCGTCAAGATCTTCGTGCTTCCGGTTGCCGTATTTTATCTATTCAGGTGGGCGTTTCCGGAGTATGCCCTGGGCGCTCTTCTTCTGACAGGCATTTCAACGGGCGTGGTCGCCCCTTTTATCTCCAACCTTGTAGGAGGAAACAGTGCGCGTGTCCTTGTCCTGGTGGTGGTGACATCGCCCCTGGTGCCTTTCACGCTGCCGGTCCTTGTGAAGGTCCTGTCTGAACAGGCCTTGGCCCTGTCCCTGGGGGCCATGATTCGCATGCTGGCGCTGGTCGTATTCGTTCCGGTCCTGGCCGTGGAGGTGCTCCGGCGCAAGGCAGCCGGGCTCCTCGAGAGAATCGACCGCCGCAGGTTCCCCATTTCCCTTACGACCTTCGCCATGATCAATCTGGCGGTCTTTTCCAGGTACTCCGAATTCTTTCACCAGAAACCGGGCACCATCGCCGTGGCCACCGGCCTGGCCGCGGTCCTGGCGGCCATATACCTGGCCGCCGGTTTTTTGCTGACCTGCCGTGAGCCCCTGGACGACCGGCTGGCCGCGGCCGTGAGCCTGGGAAACATGAACAATGTGCTCGTGATCGTGTTTGCAGCGCGATTCTTCAGCCCGCTGGAGCCCACCCTGGCGGCCATGTACATGATTCCCTTCTTCGGCCTGATTGTCCCTCTGCGCATATACCGCCGCTGGAAGGAAGGCGGCTCACAGGAAAATCAGGGCAGGCAAGGTTGAATAAAGGGTTTCTCAGTCCGATGAATAATTCGCGTCCAGGAGGAGCCCGTGCGAGGCCAGCGCGTCCTGAAAACCTGTCTGGTCTTTGAACAGGATCGTCTTCATTCCCCGCTCTTGGGCCCTCTCAACGTTCCCTGGATGGTCATCCACGAACAGTATGCGATCGGCGGGAAGGCCCATGTGCGCGGCCGCGCGGTCAAAGGCTGCAGGCTCCCGCTTGCTCACGCCGGTATGATAGCTGTTGAACACGTGGTGGAAGTGACGAAGGAAACCGTATTCCCGATCCAGTTCATCCAGCCACTGGGTCTGGTCGCTCAAGATGCCCAAAACCAGGCCTTGTTCGAGAAGCCGCTCAACCATTCGGATCATCCACGGGCGGATAACGAAACGGGAAAGGATCTCGCGGCGAAGGTCGTTGTCTGTCCCCTTGGCCCCCGCCTCCTCGCGCAGGGAGTCCCAGAAGGAAGACTCGCCGGCTTGACCCGTAACGTACCCGGTCCGGTGGACAAGATCGAACCCGGCCCGGACCATGTCGTCCGGCGGCACGCCGCTGAGCCGGCCGATGGCGTGGAGGCCTTCTTTGAAACCCTCTTCCGCCAGGACGCCCCCAAAGTCTAATAGAACGGCACGAATGCCCGATGAATTCAGTTGTTTCCTGTCAGACTTACAGGCCACTATGGAATCTCCTCTCGTGTTTTCCGCTTTTCACAGACACCGACACAGACACACCACACAGCGGCCTTGCCGGGTTTTCCCTTTACACGGCGCCCTGTTTCGAATATATCTTGGGAACGAATGAATAACCATTCATTTTTTCGTCAGGCGGTCATTGGACCCTGAATCGAGTGATTTTCCAATTCGCCGAACCCGAATAAACGAGGTGAAATCATGAAAGATGTAGTTGTTGTGTCGGCTTGCCGGACGGCCATCGGGGCCTTCGGAGGGTCTCTTCGTGACGTCAACGCCGCTGAACTTGCAAGTGTCACCATGAAGGAGGCCATTAAAAGGGCCGGTATACGACCCGAACAGGTGGATGATGTACGCTACGGTTGCTGTCTGGAGCCTGCGGACGCGCTCAATGTGGCTCGAGTGGCCTGGCTCCTGGCCGGATTTCCCGACAACATCACCGCTGTCACCATCAACCGGGTCTGCACTTCGGCCATGGAGGCGGTGATTTCGGGCATGTCCATGATCCAGGCCGGGCTGGCCGACATCATACTTGCCGGAGGCACCGAGCACATGTCCGGCGTGCCCTATTCCGTACCCAATGCGCGCTGGGGATGCCGCCTCCAGGACCACACCTTCGTAGACACCATGATTCATGCCCTTCATTGCGGGTCCCATCTCCTTCCATACCCCGAGGACGGGCCGGTCAAGGAGGGTATGCCGCTGGAACTCTTTAAGGGTAGGCCCTATATAATGGGTCAGACGGCTGAACTGGTGGCGCAGCTTCACAATATCAGCCGGGAAGAGATGGACGAGGTGGCCCTCAGGAGCCACAACAGTGTCGAAAGAGCGACCCGGGACGGTGATTTCAGCGACGAGATCATCCCGGTTGTGGTTCCCCGCAAAAAGAAGGACCCTTTGAACTTCGACAAGGATGAGCACTTCCGTCCCGGGCTTACGCTCGAGGACCTGGCCCGGCTCCCCCCTGCGTTTGTGCCCAAGGTCGGAAAGGTGACCGCCGGCAACTCCTCCGGAATTAACGACGGGTCCGCCGGTGTGGTGATAATGTCCGCCGAAAAGGCCAAGGAACTGGGGCTTCAACCTCTGGCTCGAATTCGGGCCGTGGGCCGGGGGGCGTGCCATCCGTCGGTGATGGGGCTCAGCCCTGTCCCCGCGGTCAAAGACCTTATGGACCGATCCGGGCTGAAAATGGGAGACTTTGAGCTGATGGAACTCAACGAGGCCTTTGCGGCTCAGTATATAGGCTGCGAGAGGGAACTCGGACTGGATCGTGACAAGACTAATGTGAATGGTTCGGGTATCGGACTGGGACATCCCGTAGGATGCACCGGCGTCCGCATCATGGTCACCCTGCTTTATGCCATGAAGCGCCGGGGAAAGTCGCTCGGTATGGCCACCCTGTGCGGCGGCGGAGGCGTGTCCATGGCAGTGGCTCTGGAAATGGCTTGAAAGCGCTCATTTCGATCGTTCGGTATCTCGTCGGGATTTAAAACGACAAAAAAGCTTCCCTTGGAGCGGCATTTGAGTTAGGCTGTTTGTAGATTTGACTCATTCGCGTTACAATTGAATCATCTGGAAAGCAAAAGAAAGGAGGAGCATTTCCATGATTAGAAAAATGCTTGTTTTGGCGATTCTTGGTTTGTTCCTTGCCGGCTGCGGCGCGGCGGCGGAACGTTCGGAGTTCTGGAAACATGATACCATGTACAGGAACTGGGATCATACGCTGTATTCCTGGGGCGGACACAAGAAGTGCGAAGAAGAGACCCTGGAAAAGACCCAGGAGCAGGATTGGTGGGGAATCCCCGCCGGAGAGCAGTGCGACTTCTAGCTTGTGCCCATCCAGAAACGCTTTTTGGGCACTGGCAAGTTTCCAGTTCAGAAATGAGGATTTTTTGTCAAGATCAAGGAGATCAAGAGGTTGCGCGGAGGC
>JAWLEX010000167.1:0-5620 GCA_041685835.1 Desulfatiglandales bacterium | reverse complement strand
AGGTTGCGCGGAGGCGTACTGAAGTACGCCGCACAAGCAACCTCGCAGATTGACGCCGAGATTGGCAAAAAAGACCATTTCTGGATGGAAACTAGCTGATGGCTGAGAGCTGATCGTGCAGACCGAGCATTTTCCCCCGGCATCTTGGCGTGTCGGCAAGATATAGCCTTTTCAAAAAAAAAGATTGTCATTCAACTCGAATCCGGATATAATTTTTGGTTCTGATTTGAACATTAAGGAGATCGCCATGTCCAAGCTGTGTGAAGTCTGCGGAAAAAGACCCCTGGTCGGCCACAAAGTGAGCCACGCAAACAATAAGAGCAAGAAGCGATGGTATCCGAACCTTCAGCGTGTCAGGGCCCTTCAAAACGGCCGGACCCGGCGAATGACCGTGTGCACGTCCTGCATACGCTCGGGCGTCATCACCAAGCCCTGACCCGGCGCCCTGCTTTTTTTGGTCTGAGCGGTCAGGGCCCTTTTCAGCTGAACCGGAACCGGGGAAGCCCGGGTGCCTGGAACCTGAGCCTTCCCGGCCGATGAACGTCAATGGATTTCCCAATCCTCGACAGCCTGGACACGCTCCACGACCAAGACATTCCTTACCTTTTTCACCGCGTTAATGATTTCCTGCAGCTGCTTGTAACCTGCCACCTCAATGGTAAAGAAGGACTCGCCCTTTCTGTCTTCCGTAGTGCGTAGCTCGGCGTGAAGGATGTTTGCGTCCTTGGCGGCCATGATGGCGCTGACCTCCGCGAGTATCCCCTTCTTGTCCATGGAGGTGATCCGCAGTCGGGCAAGATGGGCCTCTTTCTCCGTGGGCTCCCATTCCACGTCTACCACCCGCTCCTGGTCGGCGTTCAGCACGTGCCGGCAGTCCCGTTTGTGGACCGTGACGCCGCGTCCCCTTGTGATATAGCCCTTTACATCCTCGCCTGGAAGAGGACTGCAACAGTTGGCAAACCGGACGAGCATGTTATCCAGGCCCTTGACCTTGATGCCGTGAGTGCTCTTCTTCCGTTTGATCCTTGAGACGACCTTGTGCATCAGGCCCGGTTGGGCATCGCCTATACCGCGGCGCGACTTGATTCGTCCGATTACCTGTTTGACCGATACTTTTCCATATCCGATGTTCGCAAGGAGGTCCTGTACGCTGTGGAAGGAGAGCTCCTCGGAAACCGCCGCCAGGTCCTCGTTCTTTGTGATGCCGGGAAGGTCAAGGCGCTCGCTTTCCGACGCTTTTTCCAGCAGCTCCTTCCCGAGTTGTATGCTCTGGTCCCGCTCCTGCCGTTTGATCCAGTTCCGGATCTTCGTCTTGGCCCGCGGGGTCTTGACGAAGTCGAGCCAGTCCTTCCGGGGCTGCTGTTTGGGAGATGTCAGGATCTCGACAATGTCACCGTTCTCCAGTTCATGGCGAAAGGAGACCATCCTGCCGTTGACGCGCGCACCTATGCAGTGGTCTCCGATATCGGAGTGGATGCTGTAGGCGAAGTCTACGGGGGTGGCACCCCTGGGGAACTCCTTTACGTGACCCTGGGGTGTGAATACATAGACCTCGTTGGGGAAGAGGTCCATGCGTACGCTTTCCAGAAACTCCTGCGGGTCGTTCAGGTTCTGCTGCCACTCGAGCAACTGCCGGAGCCAGGAGAACTGCTGTTCGTCTGTTTGGTTGGCTGATATGCCTTCCTTGTACTTCCAGTGGGAAGCGATCCCCTCTTCCGCGACCTTGTCCATTTCCCAGGTCCGAATCTGCACCTCCAGGCCCTGCCCGAGGGGGCCGATGACCGTGGTGTGAAGGGACTGGTACATGTTGGCCTTGGGCATGGAGATATAGTCCTTGAATCGGCCGGGGACGGGCTTCCACATGGAATGGATATGGCCGAGGGCCTCATAGCATTCCTTGAGGGAATTAACGATGACACGGCAGGCTACGATGTCGTAAACCTGATTCACACTCAGGTTCTGCTCTTTCATTTTGGTGTAAATGCTGAAGAAGTGCTTGTGCCTTCCCTTGATGGCCGCCTTTATGTTAGCTTCGTCCAACTTCTGGGAAAGAAGGAATTTCACTTCTCGGATGAACGCCTCCCGGGCGCCGCGGTGTTCCGCGATGCCGGTACGAATCTGTTCGTGGATTTCCGGTTCCAGATAGAAGAGGCAGAGGTCTTCCAGGCTGCTCTTGAGCCAGTAGATGCCCATGCGGCCGGCCAGGGGGGCGTATATATCCAGGGTTTCCCTAGCTATGGCATCCTGTTTTTCCGGCGGTTGAAAACCGAGGGTGCGCATGTTATGGAGCCGGTCGGCCAGTTTGACAGTGATGACGCGGATGTCCGTAGCCATAGCCAGGATCATCTTGCGCATGTTTTCGGCCTGCCGTTCCTCCCTGCTGGTGAAGTGAACCTTGCCGATCTTGGTGACGCCGTCCACGATATTGGCGCTCTCCCGGCCGAACAATCGTTCGATGTCGGCCAGTTCGGCCTGAGTGTCCTCGAGGGTGTCATGCAGGAGCCCCGCTACCACGCTTATCACGTCCATTTTCATCTGGGTGAGGATGTAGGCCACTTCCAGGGGATGAGAGAGGTAGGGTTCTCCGGAGAGTCGTACCTGGCCCTTGTGGACCTTGGCCGAGTAAACGTATGCCTTTTCCACCAGACTGCGATCGGCCTTCGGGTGGTAGCTCAGCAGGCGACTGGTGATATCATGTAAGCGAATCATAGAGGGCCTTGACACGCTCCCGGATCCGCTTCGGGGCTTCATTCACAGGAATGGACTCACTTTCCCTGTCGGCCCGCAGCCTTACCTCCACTTGCTCCTTTTCCAGGCTCCTTGATCCGATCGTTACCCGAACGGGGATTCCCAGGAGGTCGGCGTCCTTGAATTTGGCTCCGGCGCGGAGGTCCCGGTCGTCGAGAAGAATGTCGGTCCCCTGGTCCAGAAGGGTGCGGTAGAGTGTTTCGGCGGCTTTCACCACGGCCGGTTCGTTCATCTGAAGCGGAAGAATGAGGACTTCGAACGGCGCGATGGGGATGGGGAAAATGATGCCGTCTTCGTCGTGGTTCTGTTCGATGGCCGCGGCCACGGTCCTTCCTACTCCGATACCGTAGCAGCCCATGACAATAGGGATTTCCCTGCCGTTCTCGTCGAGGTAGTTTGCCCCCATGGCCCGGCTGTACTTGGTGCCGAGCTTGAAGATGTGACCTACCTCTATCCCACGGCTGAATCTCAAGCCGCCTCCGCACCGGGGGCATGGATCCCCAGGCATGACCACGCGAAGGTCCGCGTACAGGTCCACTTCGAAGTCGCGGCCCGGGCGCACGTTCCTCAGGTGTGTGTCCAATCGATTGCCGCCGGTGACGGCGTTTTGAATTCCGGCCACCGCGTGATCGGCGACTATGCGAAGATTGAGTCCGCTAGGTCCGGCAAAACCCATGGGGGCCGACGTGACCTTCTCCACCAGTTCCGGATCGGCCAGTTCCACGTGGTCGGCTCCCAGGAGGGCCTTCAGCTTTACCTCGTTCAGTTCGTGGTCTCCACGCACGAGTCCCGCCACGAGGTCATCCCCCGCTTTGAAGATCAGTGTCTTGATCAGTCGGTCGGCGGGGACCGATAGAAAGGAGGTAACCGCCTCAATGGTCCGGGCCCCAGGCGTTACAACCTCTTCAACAGGAGGCGGTTCCTCGGCTTCGATGGGGGCCGTGAGCTCGGATTGGATCTCGGCCTTTTCAAGGTTGGCTGCATACTCGCAATTTCGGCAACTGATGATCTGGTCTTCCCCGGAATCCGCTATGACCATGAATTCGTGGGAAAAACTTCCCCCGATCGAGCCTGTGTCCGCTTCCACTGCACGGTAGGTCAGACCGCAACGGCGGAAGATCCGGTTGTAGGTCTCGTACATTATTTCATAGGTTTTTGCAGCCCCTCCCTCATCCGCATCAAAGCTGTACGCGTCCTTCATGATGAATTCACGTCCGCGCATGATGCCGAAGCGGGGACGTATTTCATCCCTGAACTTGGTCTGTATCTGGTAAAAGTTCAGCGGCAGCCGGCGGTAGGAGCGGATTTCCCTTCGGACCAGGTCCGTGATGACCTCTTCGTGCGTGGGGCCGAGGCAGGCGTCGCGGTCGTGCCGGTCCTTGAACCGGAGAAGCTCCCGTCCGTAAACTTCCCAGCGTCCGCTTTCCTGCCAAAGCTCCGCCGGCTGGACTGCGGGCATGAGGAGTTCGATTGCGCCGGAGCGGTCCATTTCCTCGCGTATTATCCTCTCTACTTTTCGAATCGCGCGAAGTCCGGCGGGGAGGTAAGTGTAAATGCCGGAGGTGATCTTCCTGATCAGCCCGGCACGCAGCATGAGCCGATGACTGATCACCTCGGCGTCAGCCGGGGTCTCTTTTGTGGTGGGAATAAAGGTCCTCGAATACCGCATAATTCCGTGGTCACTCCTTTCCTTGCTGTGGGCCGGGTGAACCGGGGGGCGGATCCTCGCCCGACTCTCCGGCCATCTCGAGAACTTCGCGGATAAGCACCCCGGCAAGTTCCTGCTCGGGCACCTTTCGAACAACTCGGCCCTTTCTGAAGAGGATCCCCTGGCCCCGCCCCCCTGCGACTCCGACATCCGCTTCCCTGGCCTCGCCCGGTCCGTTCACTACGCAGCCCATGACGGCCACCCTGGGGGAACTGCGGACGGTGCGAAGGGCTTCTTCTACGGTCTCCACCAGCGAGAAGAGATCGATCTCGCAACGGCCGCAGGTCGGGCAGGAGATAATCTCCGGCCCTCTACGGCGCAAATCCAGGGAGCGAAGGATTTCCCAGGCCACCCGGACTTCCTCCACCGGATCTCTCGAAAGGGACACACGGAAAGTGTCCCCGATTCCCCGATGAAGAAGAAGCCCGATTCCCAGGGCGCTTTTGACCGTGCCGGAGATCAGGGTCCCGGCCTCGGTGACGCCGAGGTGCAGCGGGTAGTCCACACTCCCGCTCAACAGTTCATACGCGGCTATTGTCTTAAGGACGCTGGAGGATTTCAGGGAAATCTTGATCTGATAAAACCCCAGTTCTTCAAACAGCTTCACGTGCTCCATGGCGCTTTCCACCATGGCCTGAGGGGTGGGGTGGCCGTGCCTTTTCAGGATCTCCCGATCGAGAGACCCCGAGTTTACGCCGATACGAATCGGAATGCCCGCTGCATCCGCTTCAGAGACCACCTTTTCCACCGCCTTGCGGCCTCCGATGTTCCCCGGGTTTATGCGAAGCCCGTCGGCGCCGGCTTGAACCGCTTCAAGGGCCAGGCGGTGGTCGAAATGGATGTCAGCGATGAGAGGGGGGAGCACCAGTCCCTTGATTCGTTCAAAGGCCCTGACGGCATCCATGTCCGGCACGGCCAGCCGTACAATTTCGCATCCGGCTTCCGCAAGGCGGTTGACCTGGGCCACGGTGGCCTGCACGTCCCGGGTGTCCGTATTGGTCATGGACTGGACCGCTATGGGGGCGTCTCCCCCTACGGCGACTGTCCCGACGCGTATCTGCCTGGTCTTCCTCCTTGGAAATTGCTCCATGGGTATGCCGCCGGAATTTTGTGTGTTCAGGGTAGTCACAGCGCCTCATTCTATTGTTTGTTGCAGGCAACCTT
>JAWLEX010000041.1:0-24831 GCA_041685835.1 Desulfatiglandales bacterium | reverse complement strand
GAGGTTGCGCGGAGGCGTACTGAAGTACGCCGCACAAGCAACCTCGCAGATTGACGCCGAGATTGGCAAAAAAGACCATTTCTGGATGGAAACTAGTTATTGAAGTTTTTTCCTGTGGTCTTGGTGGGAAAGGGAGGTCCTGGTATCCAGCGATAAATTGTTTTTAAAATGAACCAGTTGTCTTGGCAGCCTGGTAAGAAACAAATCCCAGCCTATCGGAGGATAAGAATGAATCAGCCAGAAAGTTTGAAAGGACAGACTCTTAAGTGTCGAACCATAGAAGATGTCCGCAGGATTGTAAAAGATCACCGGGTGACCTTCATTCAGTTCTGGTTCACGGATGTCCTGGGCGTGCTCAAGAGCTTCGCCATCACTCCGTCCGAGCTGGATGAGGGGTTGACCGAGGGCATGGGCTTTGACGGTTCTTCCATCGAGGGGTTTGCCAGGATTCACGAGAGCGACATGATCGCCAAGCCGGATCCCACCACGTTTCAAATGGTCCCGTGGCGTGAAGGGGACAAGCCGGTGGCGCGCATGTTCTGCGACATCCTGAAACCTGACGGATCCCCTTACGAGGGTGATCCCCGCTACGTGTTCAAACGGCTCCTGGCCAAGGCGGCGGAGAAGGGATACACCTTTTATGTGGGACCGGAGCTCGAGTACTTCTATTTCGAGAACGATCTGGGAACAGAAATTACAGACAAGGGAGGGTATTTCGACTCCCGGGTCATGGACATGGGAAGCGACTTGAGGCGCGAGACCATCTTTGCCCTCCAGTCCATGGGAATACAGGTGGAATACAGTCACCACGAGGTGGCGCCGAGCCAGCACGAGATCGATCTTCGCTATGACGAAGGCCTCAAGATGGCCGACAAGACCATGACCTACCGGCTCATCGTCAAGGAAATCGCCCGTAAGAACGGGCGCTATGCCACCTTTATGCCCAAGCCGGTCTTTGGAGTGAACGGCAGCGGCATGCACGTCCACCAGTCCCTGTTTCAGGGAGATCGGAACGCGTTTCACGATCCATCCGATTCCTATAACCTCTCGGAACTGGCCAAACATTACATTGCCGGCGTTATACGCCATGCCCCGGAGATCACCGCGGTGACCAACCAGTGGATCAACTCCTACAAGCGCCTGGTTCCTGGATACGAGGCCCCGGTCTATGTCTCCTGGGCGCGCCGGAACCGCTCAGCCATGATCCGTGTTCCCATGTACAAACCCGGCAAGGAGCAGGCTACCCGCATGGAGTTCCGATCACCTGATCCGGCCTGTAATCCCTACCTGGCCTTTGCCGTCATGCTGGGTGCCGGTCTGGAGGGCATCGAGAGGAAGTATGAGCTCTGCAGCCCCGTTGAGGAGGACATCTTTGAGATGAATCCGGCGGAGCGTCGAGCCCACGGCATTACCGACCTGCCGGGAAATCTCTACGCCGCCATACTGGAGACCGAAAAGAGCGAGATGGTCCGCAAGGTCCTGGGCGATCATATTTTCAACAAGTTCATCGAAAACAAGAAGATCGAGTGGGACATGTATCGAACCCACGTAAGCCAGTACGAGCTGGACAGGTATCTTTCCGTTCTGTGAGCAGGCGGGGAAACGTTCATGGCCGATGATGTATCGGCCACCCCCGTGGATAAAACATTGTTGGGGATAATCCAAATCGAAATCGGGATCGCTATCGAAATCGAAACGCCATGGGCCCGAAAACAAAAGGCTTGATGTTTAGCCGACTTTCGACAGCCGATAAGTAAAGATCTAACAGCCCACTGATGCCCTGATTTCGATTTCGATAAAGAATAACACCCAGGAGGATTCACTGCACCGTGGTTCTTCGCACCGGTGATCAGTTTCGTTGGGTGTTTTCACGGTAAAGGAAGGCTCGACAATGAGCACGCGCGATCCCGGAGACGCAATGGGGCTTCCTGCGGCCCGGGGCCTGTATGATCCTGCATACGAGCACGACTCCTGCGGTGTGGGTTTCGTAGTCAACATCGACGGTGCCCGAAGCCACGAGGTGATCGAAAAGGGCATCCAGGTCCTGATCAATCTCCAGCACAGGGGTGCTGTGGGCGGTGACCTCACAACGGGCGACGGCACAGGGATACTCTTCCAGGTCCCGGACGGCTTCATGCGGTCCGAGTGCAGGGGCCTGGACATCTCCCTGCCCGAACCCGGGGGCTATGGAATGGGCATGCTTTTCATGCCCCGGAACGCCTTGCTTCGGAGTGAGTGCGAGCGGATAGTGGAGAGGTGCGTTTCGAGCGACGGCCTTGCCTTTCTCGGTTGGAGGGAGGTGCCGGTGTGCGAAGGGGCCATTGCAGGGGAGGCCAGGGAGCAGCAACCGGTGATACGCCAGTGCTTTGTAGGGGGGCGGGGCCGGTCCGGAAACGCACTGGAGAGAAAGCTCCACGCGGTCAGGAGGGACATCGAGAAGGCGGCAAGCCGGATCGTCGGTACACGGGACTGCTTTTACATACCCAGCCTGTCCTGCCGCACCGTGGTCTACAAGGGCCTCTTTACCGCCGGCCAGATCAGGCAATATTACAAAGACCTGGCGGATCGCCGCGTCGAGAGCGCCATAGCGGTAATTCACCAGCGCTACAGCACGAACACTTTTCCTTCCTGGGAACTGGCCCAGCCTTTTCGGCGCCTTGCCCATAACGGAGAGATCAATACCCTCAGAGGAAATCTGAACCTCTTCCGCTCCCGCGAACCCATGCTCAAGAGCGAGCTTCTGGGCAGGGAACTTTACAGGATGCTGCCGGTCATCGACGAGCGGGGGAGCGACTCCGCCTGCCTCGACAACACCCTGGAACTGCTTCACAGCGCGGGGCGTTCCATGCCCCACGCCATGCTCATGCTTGTGCCCGAGGCTTGGGGGATCAAGTATCCCATGGGCCCTGATCAGCGGGGTTTCTTTGAGTATCACGCAGGGCTCATGGAGCCCTGGGACGGCCCGGCCGCACTGGCCTTCACCGACGGGGTTCAGGTGGGGGCCATGCTGGACAGGAACGGCCTGCGCCCGGCCCGCTACACTATAACTGAAGAGGGGTTCATGGTCTTTGCGTCGGAGGCCGGGGTCCTCGATTTCGAGGCTGCGGACGTGATTGAGAAGGGCGCTCTCAGGCCCGGCCAGATGATCGTGGTGGATACGGAAAAGGGGCGCGTGCTCAGGAACGGGGAGATCAAGACCCTGAGCGCCCGAAGGCAGCCCTACAGGCGCTGGGTGGAGGAAAACCGGATCACCCTGCGCGGATTTTACGGAAGTGTGGCATCTCTCACACCTGATTTCGATAATATCCTCTTTCGCCAGAGGCTTTTCGGCTACACCCGGGAGGACCTGCAGATGCTCATGGAACCTATGGCATCCACCGGTTACGAGCCGGTCGGTTCCATGGGTGCGGATACCCCTCTTGCGGTCTTTTCAGACAAGAACCCGCTTATTTACTGCTATTTCAAGCAACTGTTCGCCCAGGTGACCAACCCGGCCATAGACCCGGTCAGGGAAGAGCTTGTCATGTCCCTCATGACCTTCATCGGGAACCCGGGCAATATTCTCACGGAGGTGCCGGGCCACAGCCGGCTGATCAAGCTGCTCCATCCCATACTGTCCAACGATGACCTGATCCGCCTTCAGCACCTGGACATGGAAGGTTTCCGTTCCCGGGTCCTGCCCATGGGTTTTCCGGCCGGCGGCTCGGGCGGCAGGCTGGCCGGGGCCCTCGAAGAACTCTGTGACCGCAGTGAGCAGGCTGTTGCCTCCGGCCGGTCCCTCCTGATCCTGAGCGACCGTGACCTCCCGGAAGGGACAGCCCCCATCCCGGCGCTCCTGGCCGTATCGGCGGTGAACCAGCGGCTTGCCAAAAAGGGGGTGCGCACCTCCTCCGGTCTTATCGCGGAAACCGGTGAGGCCCGGGAAGTGATGCACATGGCCCTGCTCCTGGGATACGGGGCCACGGCCGTCAATCCCTATCTCGCCTTCGATACTGTGGCGGCCATGGACCTGCGGCGGGAACTGAGCCGGAACCTGAGCGTGGGAGTGGCCCTGGAAAACTACATAGGGGCCCTGTGCAAGGGCCTTCTGAAGATTATGTCCAAGATGGGCATTTCCACACTTCGAAGCTATCGAAGCGCCCAGGTCTTTGAGGCGGTGGGCCTGAACCGGTCCGTGGTGGACCGGTACTTCCCCGGTACTGCATCACGCATCGGAGGCATCGGCCTGGACGAAATCGCCCGGGAGGCGGGCTTCAGGTACAATGCGGCGCATGATGTTTCGCCGGCAAGGGACAAGGTCCTTCCCAGCGGCGGCCAATACCGTCTTCGTAAGGACGGCGAGCGTCACTTGTGGACCCCCGAGTCCATTACAACGCTTCATAAGGCCGTCCGTAACTGCGATCAGGAGGCTTACAGAAAATATGCGGCCCTGATCAACAATCAATCCGAAAGGCTCTTTACCCTGAGGGGACTGTTCAGTTTTCGAAAAACAACACCTGTTCCCCTGGAAGAGGTGGAGCCTGTGTCGGAAATCTTGAAGCGGTTCGCCGTGAGCGCCATGTCTTTCGGTTCCATCAGCCGGGAGGCCCACGAGACCATTGCCGTGGCCATGAACCGGCTGGGCGGTATGAGCAACTGCGGTGAGGGAGGGGAGGACCCGGCACGCTACACGGCGCCGCCTAACGGCGACAGCCGGTGCAGCGCGGTCAAGCAGGTTGCGAGCGGCCGCTTCGGGGTGACCACGGAGTACCTGGTGCACGCCCGGGAGATCCAGATCAAGGTCGCTCAGGGGGCCAAGCCCGGCGAGGGCGGGCAGCTTCCGGGCCACAAGGTGAACGAGGAGATCGCCCGTGTCCGGCACTCAACGCCCGGCGTGACCCTTATCTCCCCACCTCCTCACCATGACATATACTCCATCGAAGACCTGGCCCAGCTCATTTTCGACCTCAAGAACGTAAACCCCGAGGCCCGCATCTCGGTGAAACTCGTCTCGGAGTGCGGTGTGGGAACCGTTGCGGCGGGCGTGGCCAAGGCCCATGCGGACATGGTCCTCATCAGCGGGTTCGACGGCGGCACCGGGGCCTCCCCCCTCTCCTCCATTCAGCACGCGGGCGTGCCGTGGGAACTCGGCCTCGCCGAGACCCAGCAGACCCTGGTAATGAATCGCCTCCGAAGCCGGATCCGCGTCCAGACGGACGGGCAGATGAAGACGGGGCGCGATGTCGTAATTGCGGCCCTTATGGGGGCCGAAGAGTACGGGTTCGCTACGGCCGTCCTGGTGGTCCTGGGCTGCGTCATGATGCGCAAGTGCAACACCAATACCTGTCCTGTAGGTATAGCCACTCAGGACCCTGACCTGAGAAAGCGCTTCGCCGGCCGGCCCGAACACGTGGAGCGGTTTTTCACCATGATGGCCGAGGATGTGCGACAATACATGGCCATGCTGGGGTTTCGAAAGATGGACGACCTCATCGGCAGAGTCGACCTCCTGGAGATGGATAGGGCCGTAGACTACTGGAAGACCCGTGGACTGGACTTCTCCGGGATCCTGTTTTCACCCGAAGCCTTATCTTCCCGATGTTCATCAACACCAGCGCGGCGCTGCATCGAGTTCCAGGATCACGCTATATCCAATGTCATGGACCGCGAACTCATCTCGCTCGCGCGGGAAGCCCTGGAGTCGGGAAAGGCGGTTCGAATCGAACGACCGATTCGAAACGCGAACCGGACCACAGGCGCCATGCTCTCCGGCGAGATTGCAAGACGTTACGGTTTCAAGGGCCTGCCTGACGACACCATTGTCTGCCGGTTTAGCGGGGCGGCCGGGCAGAGCTTCGGGGCTTTCGGGGCCCACGGCTTGACCCTGATCCTGGAGGGCGAGGCCAATGATTACGTGGGCAAGGGCCTTTCCGGGGCCCGGATTGTCATAAGGCCTTACTCAGGGATAGCGTTGGATCCCGCCCGGAACAGCATCGCTGGCAATGTCATACTTTACGGCGCCACCGCCGGGAGTATGTATATAAACGGTATGGTGGGAGAGAGGTTTGCAATAAGAAACAGCGGTGCCGTCGCAGTTGTGGAGGGCGTGGGGGATCACGGGTGCGAGTACATGACAGGAGGCCGGGTCGTGGTTCTGGGTGAGACCGGGATCAACTTCGCGGCCGGGATGAGCGGGGGCATCGCATACGTGTACGACCCCCAGAGGCGGTTCGACAGCCGGTGCAACCTGGACATGGTGGACCTGGAACTGGTTACGGATTCCAAGGATATAGAGGAACTCCGGGACATGATCAGGCGCCATCTCGAGTTCACGGGAAGCGCCCGCGCCCAAAGCATCCTGGAGAACTGGGAGGCATGCCTCCCGTTTTTCGTAAAGGTCTTTCCCATGGAATACCGAAGGGTCCTGGGTAAGATGAGCAAGGAAGACGAGGCGACACAGAGGGAGGAACTGGAGCACAAATAGGGTGTTAAGCTGTTGAGGGAAAACCCGAAACCCCAAGGCATGGAGCTTTTCACCGACACTGACACAGCTCACTGACACAGTCAACACACACGGCCACAAATGGAGTAAACTTAATGGAGAACAGGGAACGGGGGTTTCTGGACATCCCGCGGGTGGAACCCGGGTACAGGCCCCTGGAAGAGCGACTGGGTGACTTTCGGGCCGTGGAACGCCAGTTCGGGTACGAACAGGTCCACGAACAGGCGGCCCGTTGCATGGATTGCGGAACCCCGTTCTGCCATGCTTACGGCTGCCCCCTGGCAAACCTGGTTCCGGAGCTCAACGAAGCCGCCTTTCGCGGGCATTGGGAGCGCGCTCTTCATCTCCTGCTTACCACGAACAGTTTTCCCGAGTTCACCGGACGTGTCTGCCCGGCCCCTTGCGAAGCGGCCTGCGTGGCCGGCATTCACGGTGATCCGGTGACAATCAGGCAGATCGAGCAAACCGTTGCGGAGATGGGGTTTGAGCAGGGGATTATCGCCTCTTCACCGCCATCGACCAGGCTCAACGCCGCTGTGGCGGTCGTCGGTTCCGGCCCGGCGGGACTGGCTGCGGCCGAGTTGCTGAACAAGAACGGTTACAGGGTGGTCGTGTTCGAGTCCGCGCCCCGGCCGGGCGGCATCCTTCGGTACGGCATTCCGGATTTCAAGCTGGAAAAGTGGGTGGTGGACCGCAGGATCCGCCTCATGCAGGACGAGGGAGTGGATTTCGAGATGAACGTGACCGTGGGCCACGATATCTCGCATCGCTACCTTCAGAGGAGATTCGACGCGGTGTGCCTGGCCTGCGGGGCCCGGGAACCAAGGGACCTGCCCGTTCCGGGAAGAGAACTCAGTGGGATCCACTTTGCAATGGATTACCTCACGCAGCAGAACCGGCGCATCTCCGGAGAGCCTCTGGACCCTGCGGATGAGATTCATGCCCGCGGGAAGCGCGTTGTGGTCATAGGGGGCGGAGATACCGGGTCCGACTGCCTGGGCACGGCCCTGCGCCAGGGGGCCGAGAGTGTAGTGCAGATGGAGATCCTTCCGCAGCCTCCAAAGATGCGTGACCCGGCCACGCCATGGCCCATGTGGCCTCGAATGCTGCGTCGCACCCACGCCCACCAGGAGGGAGGGCAGGTGCTCTGGTCCGTTATGACGACCGGGTTTGCCGGCAGGGACGGCATGCTCACCGGGCTTCGAGGGGTCCGTGTCGAATGGGAGGACAAAGAGGCGGGACCCCCTGTGCCCAGGGCCGTCGCAAATACCGAATTCGAGATGGACGTTGACCTGGTGTTTCTGGCAATGGGATTCGTGGGGCCGGGTAAGGGCCCGATGATCGAAAGCATGGGCCTTGAACTGGATGAACGGGGCAACGTCCGGACATCGGTAAACAAAGCCACCTCGGTGACGGGTGTGTTTGCGGCAGGGGACATGTCCATGGGGCAGTCCCTGGTTGTCCGGGCCATTGCTGACGGGCGGGCCGCAGCCGCGCATATTATGAACTATCTCAGAAGCTGAATGCCGCCCATCCGAGGCCGTACGGATCCGGTTGCAAAAAGCCGTTCAATAGAGTAGGAAGACCTTCCCTGTGAGTCGTGCTCACACCTAAGGAGGCTAGCAAAAATAACTTGAACATCTTGCATCTCATCTTCAGGCCATCTTCGGCTGCGGCTCAATCGCAAAATCCTCGACGTAGTCCAGCTACGCCTGCGGTTTTGCTCAATCGCCGCAGCCAAATATGACCCAAATCTGAGCGCAATTTTGTCCAATTTATTTCTGCTAGCCTCCTAAGCGGCTGTAAGAAGATGAAAGGCCCCGTTGACATAACACTGCAGGCCGGGGCCTTTTTTGGCTTTTTTGTATTTTTATTAATAGCTTGAGTGTTTTCATGATTGTAATCGTGGACTACAAGGCAGGAAATCTTCGAAGCGTGGAGCGTGCGCTGGGACGCCTGCGGGTTCCCTGCATGATCAGCGGTTCCACCGGAGAGATACTCGAGGCAGAACGTGTAATTTTCCCCGGCGTGGGGGCTGCGGGCCGGGCGACGAAGGATCTGAAGGAGTCGGGGATCGACCGGGTTCTACGCAAGGTGTTCGACCGGGGGACCCCCTTTCTGGGGATCTGCCTGGGGGCCCAGATCATTCTGGAGCGGAGCGAGGAGAACGATGCCGGCTGTCTGGGGCTGATTCCGGGCACTGTGACGCGGTTTCCCTCGACCCTTCACGGGGATGAGGGCCGCCGGCTCAAGGTGCCCCACATGGGATGGAACGGGCTCCGGCTCAAGAAGCATCACCCGGTGCTGAAGGGCGTTCTCGAGACTGACGAGTTCTACTTCGTCCACGCCTACTACCCGGTGCCCGCCCGGGAAGTCCATGTTATCGGGACCACGGAATACGGAATTGCGTTTCCCTCGGTCATTGGGACCCGGAACCTCTTGGCCATGCAGTTTCATCCGGAAAAGAGCGGGGCCCCGGGTCTTAGGATCCTTGACAACTTCGCCCGCTGGGACGGCCGCCATGCTGAGTAAACGGATTATTCCCTGCCTGGATGTGAGGGACGGAAAGACCACCAAGGGCGTGAAGTTCGAGGGAAATGTGGATATCGGCGATCCTGTGGAGATGGCGCGGCTATACTACGAACAGGGTGCCGATGAGATCGTGTTCTACGACATCACCGCCTCCAGTGACAAAAGAGACATCATGATCGATGTGGTGGACAGGGTCGCCGGGGAGATCTTCATCCCGTTTTCCGTAGGCGGAGGCATCCGCACTCTCGAAGACATGCGGCTCGTGCTGCTGGCGGGCGCGGAAAAGGTGAGTGTGAACACTGCGGCCGTTCAGGATCCATCCATCATCGCCGAAGGGGCCCGAGCATTCGGCAGCCAGTGCATAGTCCTGGGCATGGACGTCAAGCAGGTTGACCCCACGGAGGGGATTTCGTCGGGTTACGAGGTTGTCATCAATGGAGGAAGGACCTACACGGGCAAGGACGCACTTAAGTGGGCCCTGGAGGCTGAGGCCCTTGGCGCCGGGGAGATCTGCCTCAATTCCATTGATGCGGATGGGACTCAGGAAGGTTATGACATTCAGGTGACCTCACTCATTTCCGGCCGGGTGGGAATCCCGGTGATCGCCTCGGGGGGTGCCGGGACCACCGGCCATATTCATGAGGTCTTGACCGAAGGGCTGGCCGATGCGGCCCTTGTGGCTTCAATGGTGCACTACGGGACATTTGTCATTGGGGAGATAAAGGAGCGCTTGAGTGAGCAAGGGGTGAAGGTGAGGCGAACGTGGGGTTAGAAGATTTTTATCTCGCAAAGACGCCAAGGCGCAAAGAAAAACACTGATAGAATGAATAGCCGATGCTTGAATGTTCAGCGCGCCGTCTGAAAACAGGCTTTTTGCAGGAGCATCAGGGTTGTTACTTATGAGTAAGGAGCTGGAGGCATGAAGGCGCTGCTCGCGCTGGAGGACGGCGCGGTTTTCCGCGGCCGCTCGTTCACCGGTCCTGTTGAGATCACCGGTGAGGTCGTGTTCAACACGAGTATGTCCGGATATCAGGAGATCCTCACCGACCCTTCCTACTGCGGCCAGATGGTCACCATGACCTACCCCCTGATAGGGAATTACGGTGTGAATGCCGAGGATGTTGAATCCTCGAGAATTCAGGTCCGCGCCCTTCTGGTGCGGGAGTATCAGGCGGTCCCCAGTAACTGGCGCTCTGAGATGAGCCTGGCCGATTACCTCCGGAAAGCTGGCGTGCCGGGTATCGAGGGCATTGACACGCGCGCCCTTACCAGACGGATCCGCGTTGCGGGCGCCATGCGGGCCTCGCTTTCCACCCAAGACCTTGATCCCGGTTCCCTGGTGGAAAAGGCCCGAAAATCGCCCCAAATGGAAGGACTGGATCTTGTCCGTGAGGTGACGAGCTCCAGGCCGGCCCTGTGGCGGGAGGGACGGGCCGTTCCTATCGAAGGGGGCCTGGATGGTTTCGCCTGGCCCGAAGCCGGGGGACAACGCCGGGTGGTGGCGGTGGACTATGGGATCAAAACGAACATCCTCAGGTCCCTGGAGAGGCGCGGCTGCACGGTCCTGGTCGTGCCGGCCCGCATCACGGGAGAGGAACTGGACCGCCTGGATCCGGACGGGCTCTTTCTGAGCAACGGCCCGGGAGACCCGGCGGCGGTAACATATGCCGTGGACATGCTCCGGGGGCAGTTGGGCCGGCGTCCCACCTTCGGTATATGCCTGGGGCACCAGTTGCTGGGACTGGCCCTGGGAGGGAAGACCTTCAAGCTCAAGTTCGGACACCGGGGCGGAAACCAGCCGGTCAAGGACCTGAACACCGGCAAGGTGGAGATCACCTCCCAGAACCACGGCTTCTGCGTGGACATGGACTCCATCAGTGATCCCGACGTTGAGTTGACCCATGTGAATCTTAACGACGGCACCTTGGAGGGACTGCGGCACCGCCGGATTCCGCTCTTCTCGGTACAGTACCACCCGGAGGCCTCGCCCGGGCCGCATGACGCTGACTATTTGTTCGACCGGTTCGTGGAGATGATGGAGAGGAAGAGGTGTTGAGCCTTAAAAACAGGGTATTTTCCTGACGCCTTGCCTCGTTGCGAGAGATTGAAATTTGCCGAAAAGAACCGACATAAAGAAGATTCTCATCATCGGATCAGGGCCCATCGTGATCGGGCAGGCCTGCGAGTTCGACTACTCCGGGACACAGGCCTGTAAATCACTCATGGAGGAAGGATACGAGGTTGTCCTCATCAACAGCAACCCGGCCACCATCATGACGGATCCGGAAACCGCCCACAGGACCTATGTCGAACCCATACATCCGGACATAGTTATCAAGGTCATCGAACGGGAGCGGCCGGATGCCCTGCTGCCCACACTGGGCGGGCAGACCGGTCTCAACACCGCGGTCAAGGTTGCTGAGACCGGCGTGCTCGAAAGGCTGGGCGTTGAAATGATCGGGGCGTCCATCCCGGTTATTTTAAAGGCCGAGGATCGCGAGCAGTTCAGGGACGCCATGGAGCGGATCGGGCTTTGCGTACCTGATAACGAGATCGTGCGCAACATGGAGCAGGCAAGGGCCGCGGCGGAGAGGATCGGTTACCCGTTGATTATACGCCCCAGCTTCACCCTGGGGGGCATCGGCGGCGGGGCCGCTTATAACCGCGAGGAAATGGAGCGCATAGCCCTGGCCGGCCTCGAGGCCAGCATGATCAACGAGGTGATACTGGAGAAGTCCCTCATCGGCTGGAAGGAATACGAGCTCGAGGTCATGCGGGATTTCAAGGACAATGTGGTGATCATATGTTCCATCGAGAACCTTGACCCCATGGGCGTGCACACGGGCGACAGCATTACCGTGGCCCCGGCCCAGACCCTTACGGACCGTGAGTACCAGGTCATGCGGGACGCCGCCATAGCCGTCATCCGTGAGATAGGTGTGGAGACCGGGGGGTCCAATATCCAGTTCGCCGTCCATCCGGCCACCGGCGAGATGGTGGTTATCGAGATGAACCCCCGGGTGTCCAGGAGTTCGGCCCTGGCCTCCAAGGCCACCGGATTTCCCATCGCCAAGATCGCGGGCAAGCTGGCGGTGGGATACACCCTCGATGAGATAGCCAATGACATTACACGCGAGACACGGGCCTCGTTCGAGCCCACCATCGATTACTGCGTGGTCAAGATTCCAAGGTGGACGTTCGAGAAGTTTCCGGGCGCGGAGGACCGTCTGACCACGTCAATGAGATCCGTGGGCGAGACCATGGCCATCGGCAGGACCTTCAAGGAGGCCCTTCTTAAGGCGGTACGTTCGCTGGAGATCGGCCGCTTCGGCCTGGGCAGGGACAGGCACGGCCCTGCGGCGCCGGCTCCGGACATCCTCGAGCTCGAGAAGCGGCTTGTCAACCCGAACTCCGGGAGGCTCTTCAGCCTGTATCAGGCCATGGAAGCCGGCATATCCCTCGAGCGTATCAACGCGCTGACTCATATAGACCCTTGGTTTTTGCATCACATTCATCGCATCCTTCTCCTGGAACGGGAGCTTTCCAGGGTCGCAGAGCAAGGCCCGGCCGCACTCGAGAAGGACCCGGACCTTCTTCGCCTGGCCAAGGAGTACGGCTTCTCGGACATGAAGCTCGCCGTCCTGTTCGGGTGCGAGGAGCAGGACGTCCGGGAGGCCCGGAAGGCCCTGGGCGTAGAGCCCGTGTACAAGCTCGTTGACACCTGCTCCGCCGAGTTCGAGGCATACACACCCTATTTCTATTCCACCTATGAGCAGGAAAACGAGATTCGATCGTCTCAAAAGAAAAAGGTGGTGATCCTCGGAGGCGGCCCCAACCGGATAGGCCAGGGGATCGAGTTCGACTACTGCTGCGTGCAGGCCTCTTTCGCCCTGCGGGACATGGGAATCGAGAGCATCATGGTCAACAGCAACCCGGAGACCGTGAGCACTGACTACGACACCTCCGACAAACTCTACTTCGAGCCGCTCACCCGCGAGGACGTCCTCAACATCATAGAGCAGGAGAGGCCCGAGGGGGTCATTGTCCAGTTCGGAGGTCAGACCCCGCTCAACCTGGCCGTTCCGCTGGAAAAGGCCGGGGTTGGAATACTGGGCACGAGCCCTGACAGTATTGACCGTGCGGAGGACCGGGAGCGTTTTCAGGCCCTGCTCCGTAAGCTCGACATCCTCCAGCCGGAAAACCGCATCGCTTTCAGGGAGGAGGATGCCGTTCCTCTGGCGGATGAGATCGGGTATCCGGTGGTGGTTAGGCCCTCTTTTGTCCTGGGCGGGCGGGCCATGGAGATCGTATACGACCGTAAGGACCTGGAAACATATATTCAGACAGCCGTGGACGTGTCGCCCGGAAAGCCCGTGCTGCTGGACAGGTTCCTCGATCATGCAGTGGAGATCGACGTGGACGCCCTCTCCGACGGCAACGATACGATTGTCGGCGGCGTCATGGAGCACATCGAGGAGGCCGGGATTCACAGCGGGGACAGCGCTTGCGTGCTTCCGCCCATGAGCCTGAGCCCCGAAGTCCTGGAACGGATCGAGGCCCACACAAAGGCCCTGGCAAGGGAACTCGGCGTGGTGGGCCTCATGAACATCCAGTATGCGGTGAAGGATGACACCATCTATGTCATCGAGGTGAACCCTCGAGGTTCACGTACGGTCCCGTTCGTCAGCAAGGCCACGGGGGTGCCGCTAGCCGGGCTCGCCACCATGGTCATTATGGGAAAGACCCTGAAGGAACTGGGCTTGAAACAGAAGGCCTCCCCAGGGCATGTGTCTGTCAAGGAGGCCGTGTTCCCATTCAACCGTTTCCCGGGAGTGGACATCCTTCTCGGCCCCGAAATGAAATCCACGGGCGAGGTCATGGGGATCGACAGCACGTTCGGACTGGCCTTTGCCAAGAGCCAGATGGCGGCCGGGCAGATCCTGCCGCTTACGGGGACGGCGTTCATCAGCGTCAACGACGACGACAAGGAGGCTGTTCTGGGCACTGCTTCGAAGCTCTCTAACCTTGGGTTCCGTATCCTGGCCACCACAGGGACATCCCGGTTTCTTGCCGGAAGAGGCGTTTCAAATGAGCGTGTCAACAAGGTTAGGGAGGGTCGTCCGCACATAGTGGACATGATCAAGAACGGCGAGATCGACCTGGTCATCAACACCGTGAGCGGCAAAAAGACCGTTTACGAGTCCGTTTCCATCCGTCTGGCCACTTTGGCCCTGGAGGTCCCATACTCCACCACGGTGTCCGGGGCGCGGGCCGCCGCGCAGGCCATCGAGGCCCTCAAGCAAGGAAGGGTGGACGTGAAGACCCTCCAGGAATATCATCGCCCCGTAGAGACGGCAATTTAGGAAACCTTCACACAGGCGGCCTGAACACCAAATGCTCATGGACAATATATCGGCCAGTCTTGTGTATGGAAATATTGTTGGGAAAATCCATAAATCGAAATCGGGATCGCCATCTAAATCGAAACACCGTGGGACAGGTAAACGAAAAACTCTTAGAAAGAGCTAGTTTCCATCCAGAAATGGTCTTTTTTGCCAATCTCGGCGTCAATCTGCGAGGTTGCTTGTGCGGCGTACTTCAGTACGCCTCCGCGCAACCTCTTGATTTCCTTGAGCTTGACAAAAAATCCTCATTTCTGAATTGGAAACTTGCTGGTGCCCAAAAAGCGTTTCTGGATGGGCACGAGCTAATAATTTTCTGATGCTCTGGTTTCGATTTGGATCCCGACAGCGATTTCGATTTCGATAAAAACAAAATCACAAGTGGATGCACCGGGCACTCATCCTCCACGCCAGTGAACCTTGCCGTTGGGATAGTTTCACGCTGAACAATCGGGGCTCATTTCCATGATTTGCAAAACCACCGATCCATGCCGGACGACTCCTTCCCTTCCCAGACCCAGGGAGGAGTGCGGCATATTTGCCGTTTACAATCATGAAGAAGCCGCCAAGCTCACCTACTTCGGGCTCTATGCCCTTCAGCACCGGGGACAGGAAAGCGCCGGCATCGTTGTCTCGGACGGAAAACGGGTTACATCCCATAAGGACATGGGGCTTGTTCACGACATCTTTAATGAGCGGATTCTCGAGGGCCTGTCCGGGAATATGGCCCTGGGGCATGTTCGTTACAGCACCACAGGGTCGTCTCTCGTGGCCAACGCACAGCCCTTCACGGTCAAACACTCGGGACATTCCATGGCCGTTGCACACAACGGAAATTTCATAAACGCAAGAAGCCTTCGCACCCGGCTGGAAAGCCGCGGCTCTATTTTCCAGACCACCATGGACAGCGAGATCGTGCTTCACCTCATGGCCCGGTACATGAAAAAGGGGCTGGAAGAGGCGGTTTTCGAAATGGCAGGGGCTGTTAAGGGGGCCTTCTCCATGGTCCTCATGACCGAGGACGCCCTGATCGCTGTCCGGGACCGGAACGGGTTTCGCCCCCTATGCCTGGGACGGCTCGATTCCGGATACGTGGTTGCTTCGGAGACGTGCGCCCTGGACCTGGTGGAGGCCCAATACCTGCGGGACATCTCGCCGGGAGAAGTGCTGATTCTTCGCAATGGCGAGATGAAGAGCCTCTCGCTGCCAAAAGGGGGAAAAAAGGCACAGTGCGTCTTTGAGCTGATCTACTTTGCCAGGCCCGACAGCAACGTTTTCGGAGAGGACGTATACGAATTTCGAAAAAGACAGGGCCGGCTCATGGCTGAAGAGTTCCCCCGGGATGTGGATTTTGTCATGCCCTTTCCGGACTCCGGGAACTATGCCGCCATAGGTTACGCCCAGGCCTCGGGGATTCCGCTGGAAATGGGAATGATCCGAAATCACTACGTGGGCAGGACGTTCATACAGCCTTCCCAGAGCATGCGGGATTTCGGCGTCAAGGTGAAACTGAACCCGGTCCGCGGACTTCTTCAAAACAAGCGGGTCCTCATCATTGAGGACTCCATCATCAGGGGGACCACGGCCCGCACCAGGATCAGGACGCTCAGAGACATAGGGGCAAGGGAGATCCACATGCTCGTGAGCTGCCCCCCCCATTGCTTCCCCTGCCACTACGGTATCGACTTTTCCACGCGCGGGGAACTCATTGCGGCCCGGAAATCCGTTGATGAGATCCGGGAGTTCGCCGGGCTGGACAGCCTGGGTTACCTTAGTATCGACAACCTGTCCCGTGCCACCTCGATTCCCCGGGATGAACTGTGCCTCGCCTGTTTTGACGGAAACTATCCTGTACCCACCCTTGAAGAAGTCTCCAAGTTTTCCCTGGAATAGCACCAGGGACAACCACGCTTCAAAGCCCCAACAGCACAGCAGCTCAATAGCTGACCAGCCGCCTTTACTTCGGCTTGAGGAAAATCGTCTTGACAGAAAGTCCGGGAAACCACTATGAATGGTTTAACCATTTCATCGCCGGATGCGCCCAAGGCATGTTTCGTCCCGCGCAGAGGCGCGCTTTTTTTCTTGGCGTCTCTGGGAGAGGTAAGAGCCTTTTTCCAATCCATACAGGATAGAGTAATACACCATGGAGAACTTTTTTCGTAAAGCCAGGCAGAACCGGATTTTCCAGGATGTGGTCGCACAGATTCAGGATGCTGTCCTGGATGGACGCCTGAAGGCGGGGCAGCGCCTGCCGGCGGAGCGGGAGCTGGGAGAGATGTTCGGCACCAGCCGAGGCACCCTGCGGGAGGCCTTGCGGGTCCTGGAGCAAAAGGGATTGGTCGAGATCCGCCTGGGCGTGGGCGGGGGCGCCGTGGTGAAGGACGCAAATGCAGACGCGATAAGCGATAACCTGGCAATGCTGATTCGCAGCCAGACGGTATCTGTTGAACACCTGGCCGAGTTTCGTGAAGACGTGGAGGGAACTGTGACCGGCCTTGCCGCCCGAAGGGCCCGGAAAAAGGATATCTCACGGCTGAGGTCCCTGCTGGATCTGGCCCGAAGACACCGTGACGCCGGCCTCAGTGAATGGGACGATTTTGTCCGGGTTGACGAAAAGATGCACATGACGCTGGCCGCCATTGCACGAAACCCTCTCTACACATTTATCCTTCAGACAATCCACGATAACATTCACCGCTACTACGAACGATTTCTGAGTGCCGGGAAAGAAGAGTTGAAAGAGAACTACCAGGACCTCTCTGATATCGTAGCCTCGGTCGAGGCGGGGGACGCCGAGCGGGCAAAGCGCTTGGCCCGGGATCACGTGATGCGGTTCAAACGCTACATGATGTCAAATGAGCACCGCCCATCCGGGTGATACATAATTGAATTGCGTGGCAATCTACAATTTTGTATTATTCCACGTATATTACAACAGGATTGATCGGTGCCGGGTCTCGGGCCGATCCATACCTTGAATTGGTGTTTCAAGGCTGACTGCGGGTTCGACGGCCCTGAGTCTCCCCGTTCAAGTTGCAGCCGGGATGAGGTTATGGCAACGAACAACTCCGCCCGACCGGGGCACCTGGATGTCCTTTTCCAGATCACGCAGGCCCTTCACGCCTCGCTGGATTTGCGCAAGACGCTCTACGGCGTGCTCGAGATCATGAGCGATCGCCTGGGAATGAACCGCGGGTCCATCACCCTGCTCACTCCGGAGACATCGGAGATCCACATCGTCGTAGCTCACGGCATACCATCAGGAGGCAGGGGGGGGAGGTACAAGCTGGGGGAGGGGATCACCGGGCGGGTTGTGGAATCGGGCCGGCCCATGGCCATCCCGCATCTGGACGAGGAGCCTTTGTTCCTGGACCGGACCCGGGCCCGAAGCAGGCTCGACAAGTCCAAGATCTCTTTCCTGTGCGTTCCCATTAAGGAAGGGAAGCGCGTACTGGGCGCCCTCAGCGTAGACCGGGTCTTTGACGTTGATTCCCCGCTGGAAGACGATGTCCAGCTCCTGACAATCATCGGCGGCCTGATCGCGCAGAAGCTGAGCCTGCTCGAGAGAATCAACCGCGAGAAGGAACTCCTCGGCAAGGAAAACATTCGCCTTCGCAAGGAGCTGACCAGGAAGTACAGCTTCAGCAACATCATCGGGAACAGCCGAAAGATGCAGGGGGTCTTCCACCTGATCACCCAAGTGGCCAAGAGCAACGCAAACGTGCTGTTACTCGGGGAGAGCGGGACCGGCAAGGAACTGGTGGCAAATGCCATTCACTATAACAGCCTTCGGGCCGACAAGCCGTTCGTCAAAGTAAACTGCGCCGCTCTTCCTGGCAACCTGGTGGAGGCGGAACTCTTTGGTTACGAGAAGGGGGCCTTCACCGGGGCCTACCGGCAGAAAGAAGGCAAGTTCGAGCTGGCCAGCACCGGCTCAATCTTCCTGGATGAGATCGGGTCCCTTGACCTGGAAAGCCAGGGCAAGATACTCCGGGTCCTTCAGGAGAAGGAGATTGAACGGCTCGGGGGGAACCGGACACTCAAGGTGAACGTGCGGCTCATAGCCGCAACCAACAAGGATTTGATCGATGAAGTGGAGGCCGGTTCGTTCCGGGAGGATCTCTTCTACCGGCTGAACGTCTACCCGATCTACCTGCCTCCTTTGCGGGAGCGGGAGGCGGACCTTCTTCTGCTCTCGGACTATTTTCTGGAGAAGTACAGCCGCGAGTACGGAAAGGACATCCGGCGGATCTCAACACCCGCTATCGACGCCTTGATGCAATATCACTGGCCGGGCAACGTGAGGGAACTCGAGAACTGCCTGGAGCGGGCCGTTCTCCTCTGCGAAGACCGGGTGATACACAGCTACCACCTCCCTCCGACCCTGCAGACAGCGGAGGAAACAGGCACCCTGCAGGCCCGCTCGTTTACCGAGGCGGTTGAGAGGTTTGAACGGGAGCTTCTCATCGACGCCCTGAAGAGCAGCAGGGGCAACATGCGCAAGGCGGCCCAGGCCCTCAAGACGACCGAACGCATTTTCGGGTACAAGGTCAAGAAACTGAACATTCAGCCAGGTCAGTACCGGTGACATCATGGGGCGGGCGCCGGTTGATCGATCAAGGAAAGCATGGTTACTGTTATGGACGAAGACATCAAGATAGGCATCAGCACATGCCTGATGGGTGAAAAAGTCCGGTATGACGGCGGTCACAAGCAGGACAGGTACATCACGGATACACTGGGGGCCTACTTTACATTTGTTCCCGTCTGCCCTGAGGTTGAGTGCGGCCTGCCCGTCCCGCGGGAGGCCATGCGGCTCGTCGGGGACCCCGATGCTCCCCGCCTGATCACTATCCGCTCAAACAAGGATCACACGGACCGCATGCTTTCCTGGGCACGGAAGCGTGTAAAGGGCCTCGAGGCGGAGGACCTGTGCGGTTTCATTTTTAAAGGAGGCTCGCCCAGCAGCGGTATGGAGCGTGTAAAGGTCTACGACGGCAACGGCGTGCCCGCAAAGAAGGGAAGCGGGCTCTTTGCCCGGGCATTTATGGACCACTTTCCCAGGATTCCGGTGGAGGAGGACGGCCGCCTCCACGACCCGGGCCTTCGCGAGAACTTTATCGAGCGTATATTCGCATTGAAGCGGTGGCGGGACACTCTGCGGAAGGGCCGCACCGTGGGCAACCTGGTGGAGTTTCACGCAAGGCACAAGCTCCTCTGCCTCTCTCACAGCGAAAAGCACCACCGGGCCATGGGAAGGCTGGTGGCCGAGGGAAAATCCATGCCCCTGGATCGGCTGTACAAGGATTACGAGCGCCTTTTCATGGAGTCACTGTCACTGAAGGCTACAGCCCGCAAGAACACTAACGTGCTTCAGCACATGATGGGATATTTCAAGCAGGACCTCACGGCCGATGAGAAGCAGGAACTGCTCGACGTGATCGATGATTATCGCAGGGAACTCGTTCCCCTCATCGTGCCGGTCACTCTGATCAATCATTACGTCCGAAAGTACGACAAGGCGTATCTTGCCCAGCAGGCCTATTTGAACCCCCACCCCCTGGCACTCAGGCTGCGCAACCACGTGTAGTATTAAGCAACCGGCCAAAAGGACCGTCCCTGATGCAATCCGCATTGGCACCCGGCGGGGATGTGCCAGCCAGCAGGTTTGGAAAGTCAAGCCGCTGAGGCTGCTTCGGAGGAAACCTAACAGGAACGGGCAGGGTACATGATATGGATTTATCCTTGATGTGGCAGGCTTGCCGGGATATGATCGGGGTCATTAAAGAGGACCTTCCCCCCATACCACGGCATTGGACCCAACTTATTGGACAAACAGACCGGATAGACAGGCTCCGAGCCCGTCGTGTCATGTTTTCCGGTTTTTCGGGGACCATCGCCGATGTCTTAAAGCCGGCCGTTTGAAATTGCACTGTAAATAACATGTATATGGGATTGGGGCAACGGGGTATGGATATGATGGCGAGCAAGGATTTTCTGGATAAGCTGATACAGACTTGTCCTGACGGGATTATCGGCATCGATCGAAAGGGGATGGTGATCATCTATAATGCGGCGGCTCAGAAGCTGACGGGTCGGACTGCTGAAGAAGTGATCGGGAACATGTCTATTCAGGCGGTTTATGATGCCCCTGAAATGGCACGGGAAATCAAAAAGGAGATTTATGGCGAAGGCTGCGGGGGCCCTGGACGGGTGGAAGGGCTCGAGGTAACGGTGAAAGACGCCGGCGGCAAAAGAATCCCGATCCGCCTGTCCGCGGCATTGATCCTTGAAGGCGATATGGAGATCGGGAGCGTCGGGTTTTTTCACGATATGACCGCTCAAAAAGAGATGGAGGAGGAACTGCGCAGGAGCTCCATCACCGACAGCCTGACTGGTCTTTATAACCGGAGGCACTTTCACACCACCCTCACGGAAGAGATGGCGCGAACCACTCGATACGACGGCCCGTTGAGCCTGGCCGTCTTCGATTTGGACCATTTCAAACCCTTCAATGACACATACGGACATCAGGAGGGCGATGCCATACTTCGTCTGGTGGCTCAATGCCTTGGATCGGTGTTTCGCTCGACTGACCATATATTCCGTCTGGGTGGAGATGAATTTGGGGTGCTCCTGATAGAAACGGAGCTTGAAAGTGCGGGGCAGGTCATGGATCGGTTTATGGCCTATTTCGCTCAAAAATGGCCCCAGAAAATGGCCTATCTGGGCCGAAGACTTCAGCCGGTCACCATGAGTATCGGCGTGTCCCAGCTGGCGGCCCACGAAAGTGCCGACAAGTTTCAGCTCAGAGCCGATCTGGCCATGTATGAGGCCAAAAACGGAGGGGGGAACCGGGTCGTTCTGGCGTCCGAGCAAATCGGCGTATAAGGCCCGGGAACATTCACGCCTCTTGTCTACCCCTGCCGGGATGAAGCGTCCCCGGTTTCCCGGGTTCAGCCGATGAGGGAAAGCATGGTTTCTCGAATGGCGTGTAGCCGGGATGCATCGTGAATTTTCTGCCCGCGATCGTCCCGGACATGGAAGACCCCGGTGATCCTCTCCCTGTCTGAATAGACCGATGCAAAACGGATGTCCAGGCCCAGTGCGGAAATCTCCTTGGCAAGGCGGTAGAGAAACCCCTGCCGGTGGCCTGCGGATATCTCTATGCACGTGAAAAAGTCCGTTGCATGATTGTCTATCCGGACCTTTCGGATCCAGTCGACACGCATCTTGCTCGATTCCAGCTCGCGCAGCCTTTTCCTCTCGAATTGCTCCTCCAGTTCCGTCCCGTCTTCAATAGCCAGGACGGCGTCCCGGTGGATCTTCTTCCACAAGTCCTTCTCCCTGTAAGGGTCCAGGGGGTTTGTAACGCGGTAGATGTCAAAGGCCAGCCCGTTCTTCAACGTGGAGATGCCGGCTGAGAGGACCTGGAGGTTGTTCACGGTGAATACGCCCACCATACGGCTGAAAAGTCCCGGCATGTCATAGGTGCACAGAGTGACCTGGGTCACCGGGGCGGAATCCAGCTTGGTCAGAGACCACCTGATCCTCTCGTCTCCCATGCGAAGGCCCAGCCGGAAATGCTGCTCCATGTCCTTTTGGGGCGTGTTGAGAAAGTAACGGGTGGAGGCCTGGTCCATGAGCGCGAGGATTTCCTTTTTGGAATGGTCCCGGATAAGGGCCTTGTAAAGCGCACGCTTCCGTTCTCGAAGAGCGGTCGTGGCGTCCGGAGAAGCAAGGCGCCCGCGCTCCAGCACTCGACGCACCTTGGAATAGAGCT
Organism: Desulfatiglandales bacterium; assembly: GCA_041685835.1. GTDB lineage: Bacteria > Desulfobacterota > DSM-4660 > Desulfatiglandales > HGW-15 > JAIPEI01. The sequence goes on along the minus strand of JAWLEX010000041.1, from coordinate 2,633 downwards.
CCGTGAGAAGCATGATCTTCCACTCGCTGGAGGCTGTGGGGCCGGTCGCGAAGCAGTCCGCCACGGTCAGGAGAAACAGGTGGTTCAGGAGGGAGACGTTCTGAACGGTCTGCGCCGTTTGAACGGCCGTCTTCTCGTCGTTGAGGTCGCGCCTCTGGCTCGTGTTGACGAGGAGGAGGTGGTGTTCCACAACAAAGGAAACCATTTTAACGGCTTCCTCGGAGACGCCCAGGCGTTCGAGTATTCGAGGCACGATCTGCGCCCCCTTGCGGGAATGGTCTCCGCGGTAGCCTTTGCCGATGTCGTGCACCAGGCCGGAAAGGTACAGCCAATGGGGGTTTTCCAGGCCGTCAAAGGTTTCCTTGAAGCGGGGCCACCGGTCGTCGAACTTTCCCTTGGAGATCTCGTACAGGATCTGGATCGTACTCAAGGAGTGCAGGTCCACGGTTTCCACATGATAATACCCGAACTGGGCCAGGTTCCGGATCCTATTGAACTCCGGAATGAACAGGCTGATTAACCCGACCTCCAGTGCCAGACGGATGATCTTGGGGTTCCTGGGCTCCAGGATCAGGTCCAGGAAGAGCTTTCGGGCCTCCGGCATTTCAGCAAGCTGCTTGCCTTCATAAACGAGCTTCTTTTGCGCCTCCCATGTGAGGCCGGAGCCAAGTGAAAGGCCTAAGCGGTTTGCCTCGTTGAACGCCCTGAGCAAGACCGGGGGGTCCTTTTCCAGAAGGCTCCATTTGTCAAGGACCAGGTGTCCTTTGTGGATCCGGAAATCCCCTGTGACGCGGCCGTGGTCTGGATCGGGCGGCATGGGAAGAATGGTGTCCAGGGCCTTGATCAGAAATTGCTCGCGGCCGTAGCGAATCCTGTTGAGGTGAAGATACACGTTCCTCATAAATCGTTCCGGGCCTGTACTGTAAGGCCGGTCGTTGTACCCGAGGGTTCGGGCCACATCACGCTGGTGGGGAATGAGCAGGCGATCCTCGCGCCTCCCGCTCAGGAGGTGGAGGTGATTTCGGATTTTCAGAAGGAATCCCTTGGAGTATATGAGCTGGCTCGGAGCGAAGTGGGAAAACCCCGAGAGCTGTTTGATTTGCCTGAACCCCTGCGTCCCCAGGAAAAGGCTGCTGATCCAGGCCATAAAATGGAGATCCCGAAGGCCGCCTAGTCCTTCCTTGATCTCGGGCTCCAGGAAAAAGTCAACGCTGCCGTACTTTTTCTCCCGTTTTTCCTGATAGACCAGAAACCGGTCGAGAACCCCCCTTTGGTCGCGCATCATTTCCTCCAGGACTCGACGCCTGAAGGAGTGAAACAACTCCCTGGACCCGAAAATAAGCCGCAGGTCCATGAGGGAGGTCAGGACGGAGAATTCCTCCTGGAGCAGGCGAAACCCGTCCTCCGGGGTGAAAAAAGTGTATCCCAGTTCGAGTTTTGCGTCCCAGACAGGGTATAGGGCACGGGCAACGGCCTTGCGCGTTTCCTGGGAAAGGTCGTGTTCGTGGATCACAGTCAGGTCGATGTCCGACCCGAAGCAGAGTTCCCTGCGGCCGAAACTGCCTGTCCCGGCTATTGCAAAGGGAGGACCCAAGACCTTACCGCGCGAGTCGTCGAACCCTGCGTCCAGAAGGAGCTGCCTTACGAAACGATCAGCCAGCTCGGTATACCAACGGGTGGTCCGGACCCCGAAACCGCGTTCAGACCCACGGCGCACAAGTGCGTCTTTGTCTTGCAGGAACCGGTGAATGCTCTCTGCAGGTTGGTTCATGTCATTGAATCGCAACGGGCGGCGTATCCCCGGCTTTCACGGATGGGCGCTAGACCGCGTCATCGTCTTCCTCTCCGGTCCGGATTCGAATGGCCTTCTCAACGGGGGAGATGAAGATCTTGCCGTCCCCGAGTTCGCCGGTCCGGGCCGTTTCTTTAACGACCTCCACCAGACGGGGCACCAGGTCCTCGGGCACGACTATCTCTAACTTGATCTTGGGAACAAAATCGACCACATACTCGGCCCCGCGGTAGATTTCCTTGTGCCCTTTCTGCCTCCCAAAGCCTTTTATCTCCGAGACGTTCATTCCTCCCACACCTAGTTGAAGAACAGCTTCCTGCACATCGTCCAGCTTGAAGGGTTTGATAATGATCTCGATCTTTTTCATAGTGCCCTCTCTACGGCATATTGATTTGTCGTCCGGAGGCTTCCCGTCTCCCCGGGACCATGATTTTGAGGCATGTCGCAGGGTTCCCAAGAGGCGGGCGCCCCTCGAATCGGTAACGGCCGAGGACGTATGGTAGGCGTCATCCAGAGGGGATGTCAACGGCTTTTAAGCTTCAACCCCGGCCACGGCCGAATCAAAGCCCGCACAATCCGGCCCGCAGCAGACAAAACAGGCCTTGACCAAATCATTCTCAGGCCCGGGCCGGTGTCCGTCTCACCGGGGACCGGATTATGAATCATATGCGTGAGCTTCATAGCAGTCTTTGCTGGAACGGTTATGCTTGTAAACCTCAGCGTATCATCGAGGATCCCGACTCGGAGCAGGCCGGGATCCTGGGCGCTCTGGGCTATAAAATCGACTGTGGGGTCTTACAGCCTACCGGCGCGTAACAACTTGATATCACGCGCAAAAGGC